>CAZUHX010000108.1:0-8236 GCA_964620795.1 uncultured Chitinophagaceae bacterium | reverse complement strand
ACTCTGAAGCCTCCACTTGGTCCAGAGCAAGGGTATTCGAAAGCATCTCTGTAAACGCGGGCTGCTGCATATACCCCAGAGAAATGACATCATGGGCCGAATAACCGCTTGGATCGGTGGGATTAGAATAGCCATCCATCTCTATTTTACCGCCTGAGGTAGAGGCCAGAACCACTTCATAACCGGCTTCCTGAAAAACCCTGAGCGGATGGGTAAGTTCAGAAGCCCAAAATCCGATGGGCCAGGAAGTTTGTGCAGAAACAGCCGGGCCGGAGGCCACCATTAAAATTTTGCCTTTGGAAGGCGCGCCATGAAAATGGACGTAATGGTTTTGGGTGTAGATTGACATGTGAAATTGATTTTAGGACAGCAAATTTCCGCACATACCATACTTTTGCGCATATACTTTCTATTTAATGCTATACACACTTTTTAGAAAGTAAGATAAACCCATTTTTATGCCTGAATTTCTATACCACAATAAGCTGTACTATCATCCTGCAGAATTTGCCATGGACAGGATAGGCGGTGCCTGGAAAATGTCTATCCTGTGGCGCCTTCGGGAACGGATCATGAGATATGGCGAACTCAAAAAGTCTATTCCCAAAATCACCCACAAGATGCTCACCACACAGCTCAGAGAGTTGGAAGAAGAAGGTTTTTTGCACAGAAAAGTCTATGCTGTTGTTCCGCCAAAAGTGGAATACAGTATCAGCCGGCGAGGATTAAGAGCTGTTGAAATGATTGATGCCTTCAGAAACTACGGACTGGAACTCATGGAAGAATTTGGTATTGAAGAGCAAAAATCTGCTTCCTGAAAATAAAAAAGGCCCTCTTTACAGAAGGCCTTCGGTTAGATGTTTTGGGTTTTATTCTCCTACCACTTCAAACGGCACCCGAACCTGGTGGTCTTTGTGCAGGCTGATTAGTGCATGATAGGTACCAACAGACTTGACTTCTCCTTCTTCGATGCTGATCTTGCGGCGGTCAACGTCAACGCGGGCAGTGTTCTTGAGCGCTTCTGCCACATGATAGTTTGAAACGCTTCCGAAGATTTTACCGGTAGTTCCGACTTTGGCACCGATGGAGAGTTTTGAAGCTTCTATTCTGGCCTTGATGTCGTTGATCTGGCTAAGCATTTTTGCTTCGCGCTTTTCGGCACCACGGCGGCGGTTGTCTAATTCCTTCAGGTTACCGGCGCTTTTCACCACCGCAAAACCCTGGGGAATCAGGTAATTCAGAGCGTATCCCGGTTTAACGTTTACCACGTCGTCGGCATAGCCCAGTTTTTCTACGTCTTTAATCAGGATGATTTCCATGTTTACTTCTCTTTAATGTTCATGGATTATTTGAGCAAGTCGGCTACGTAAGGCAGCAGCGACAAATGGCGGGCACGCTTCACGGCCTGAGACACTTTGCGCTGAAATTTCAGCGAATTGCCGGTAAGGCGACGTGGATAAAGTTTGCCCTGCTCGTTGATAAATCTGAGAAGGAAGTCGGGATCCTTGTAATCCACGTAACGTATGCCGTACTTCTTGAAGCGGCAGTACTTTTTGCGGATGGCACCAATCTTGGGGGTGCTCAGGAACTTGATCTGTTCTGATTGCTTGCTCATGCTTAAGCCTCCTCTTTTTGGTTAACTTTTTTGTTTTTGCCTGCGAGGCCGGCGCGCTTGTCGTTGTTGTAACGCACAGCGTGCTTGTCTAACTTCACCGTGAGGAAGCGTAACACATTTTCGTCGCGCCGGAAAGCAATTTCCAAAGTTTCGATCGCGGAACCGGAAGCCTTGTATTCAACCAGATGGTAGATGCCCGTTGTTTTCTTTTTCAACGGATACCTCAGGTTTTTCAGGCCCCAATGTTCCTCATGAACGATCTCTGCTCCTGCGGACTTAAGGAGGTCGGCATAAGCCTTGACCGCCTTTTTGGTGTCATCCTCCGATAACACGGGAGTCAGAATGAATACCGTTTCATACTGGTTTGTCATTCGTTGAGGTTTGGTTTGAAGGACGGCAAAAGTAGACCTTTAATCCCGAACTTCCAAAAGTTTTGAAGACAATATCCCCCTCAAACCTCTTTTTATTATTATTGCAGCATGTCAGGTTTTGTAGTCAGCGCCCGAAAATATCGTCCGTCTTCCTTTGATGCCATGCTGGGCCAGGAGCACATTACCCGCACCCTTCGCCACGCACTAAAAACCGAGCAGCTGGCGCATGCCTTTCTTTTTTGCGGCCCGAGAGGAGTGGGAAAAACCACTGCGGCAAGGGTACTTGCCAAAACCATCAATTGCCAGAATCCGCAAGACGGAGAAGCATGCAACCAATGTGCATCCTGTGTTTCGTTCAATGAGAATACATCCTTCAACGTCTATGAACTGGATGCGGCTTCAAACAATTCGGTAGACGATATCCGCTCGCTGGTAGATCATGTGAGATTTCCGCCCCAGAACGGTAAATTCAAGGTGTACATTATTGATGAGGTTCACATGCTTAGCCCCGGTGCATTCAATGCCTTTCTGAAAACCCTGGAAGAGCCCCCTCCCTATGCCAAATTTATTCTGGCAACCACTGAGAAAAACAAAATTCTTCCCACCATTTTATCACGCTGCCAGATCTTTGACTTCAGGAGAATATCTCTTGAAAAAATCATCGGACAGCTTAAATCCATCTGCGCTGCAGAAAATATTTCTGCTGATGAAGACTCTCTCCTTCTCATAGCCCAAAAGGCCGATGGCGGAATGCGCGATGCACTTTCCCTGTTCGATCGTCTGGTGAATTACGGTCAAGGGAAACTGGTCTATTCAGAAGTTTTGGAGAACCTGAGCGAACTTGGATATCAATACTACTTTGAAGCCACAGAGCAGCTGCTGGCTGAAGATTTTGCAGGCCTGATGAACTTATTTTCAGGTATCCTGTCCCGTGGTTTTGAAGGCGAAGATTTTCTCAACGGTTTGGCCTCTCACCTTCGGAACCTCCTGTTTTGTAAAGATCCTGCCACACTCGGGCTTTTGGAATGTGGCCCCGAATTGCGGGAGCGGTACCGAAATCAGTCTGAAATTCTAAGCGCTGATTACGCACTCACTTGTCTGCATCTCATCAATCAGGCAGAAATTCAGCTTAAAGGGTCAAAAAACAAGCGTCTTACCACCGAATTGGCGCTCGCCAGAATGTGCTTCGCTAATCGTTTGCTGCCGGCCGCAGAGAACGATCTAAAAAAAAAAGGCCATGAGTTAAAAGAAACTCCTGCTCATCAGCCAAAATCTACCCCCCAGCCCGCTTTTCCCGAAAACAATTTAGCAGCCGCAGCCGCAACGGATACCGGAAATTTAATCTCACCACAAACCACTCCGCCCGGGCCTTCAAGCCCAACTCCTTCGAAAGAGCAAACTCAGGCTGATCCGGCTTCAAGCGGCGATACAACTCATTCTCCACAGCCCCCGTCTAGTCCTGCTTCCCCTGTGGCTAAACCCGCTTCAGCCATAAACAGATCTGCCCGCTTTGTAAAAGCAGACGAAATCACCCATCAGGAAGAAAAAAAGGAAGCAGATACCGGAAGAATCAGCTCTGAAAGGGCCTTTGACCGCGATCTGTCGGCATTGCAGCGCGATATGTTTTATACATTCTGGACAGACTTCGGCAAATCGAAACTGCAAAGCAATCCGGGCATCAGCCGGCTGTGCCGGCAGTATTCTCCCCTGCCTGAACAAGATCACATCTCACTAAACGTGCATTCTGATATCCAAAAAGACTTGTTTCTGGAAATACTCCCTGAGTTAAAAACGGCGGTGCACAACAAATTTGGTCTGTGGGCCGAATGGAAAATAAATGTAAATACTCCGGAAGCAGGCGAACTGCAACCTTTCACTTCTAAAGAAAAAGCGGAATTTCTGAAGCAGCAGCTACCCGCAATTGCTTACTTGTTTCAGGAATTAAACCTCACTATTATCGGAACCGAACAAACTTAAATATGAAAAAAATCATTCTGTTTTTCGCCCTCAGCCTTGGTCT
The DNA here is from genome assembly GCA_964620795.1 of uncultured Chitinophagaceae bacterium. Taxonomy (GTDB): domain Bacteria; phylum Bacteroidota; class Bacteroidia; order Chitinophagales; family LD1; genus CAZUHX01. Next base: position 4,230 of record CAZUHX010000108.1, on the reverse strand, counting down.
GACCAAAGCCGGCTTAACTGCTGAACAAGCCGGCAGCTGGCCCAACGATCCTTTTAAGGTTAAAAAGTACACTTTGGAAAACGGGCTCACCGTATTCATTTCGGAAAACCACAATGAACCGCGCATCCAAACCATGATTGCGGTTAAAGCCGGCTCCAAGTTTGATCCACCTCAAACTACAGGCCTTGCCCACTATCTTGAACACATGCTGTTTAAGGGAACAAGCAAAACCGGAACCATCAACTGGGAAAAAGAAAGCAGCCTGCTCAAGCAAATCAGCGATCAGTTTGAAGCACATTTGAAGACCAACGATCAAACAGAGAAAAAAAACATATATAAAGCAATCGACAGTCTTTCTTATGAGGCCAGCAAGTTTGCCATTCCCAATGAGTACGACAAAATGGTCTCTTCGCTTGGCGCTTCAGGCACGAATGCATTCACTTCAAACGACATGACAGTTTATGTCAATGAAATTCCTGCAAACGCTCTCAGCAAATGGGCCTCTCTGGAATCAGAAAGGATGGGAGAACTTGTCCTTCGCCTGTTCCACACCGAACTGGAAACAGTCTATGAGGAGTTTAACCGCAATGCCGACAACGATAAACGCTGGGCCTAGTATAAAGTTGACAGCTGTCTGATGCCCAACCACCCTTACGGAACACAAACCACCATTGGACTCGGAGAACATCTGAAAAATCCGAGCATGGTCAATATTCACAAGTACTTTGATACCTATTATGTTCCCAATAACATGGCCATTATCCTGAGCGGAGATGTAAATGCAGAAGAGGCCATTGAAGTCATCAAAAAAACATGGGGCAGTAAGAAATCGGCATCCGTACCGGCCTTCGTCAAAGCTCCTCCTGTTCCAATCAAAGGTCCGCTGGTCACAGAATATTTCGGTCCCCAAAAGGAATATTTCTACATGGGATATCGTTTCGACGGAGCAGGCTCGAAAGATGCTCTGATGGTAAAAATGGTAGATATGATTCTTGCCAATGGAACAGCCGGACTCATTGATCTGAATCTGAATCAGAAGCAAAAAGTATTGGCTGCACAATCATTTGTAGAAGACATGCGCGATTACACCCTACACTTTTTCTATGGAGAGGCCAAATCCGGACAAAAAATGGAAGAGGTGAAAGATTTAATTCTGGCTGAAATTGAAAGAATCAAGCGTGGAGAATTCGATGAAAAACTGATGAAAGCGATTGTGCTGAATATGAAGCTCGATCGAATGAAGGCTGCCGAAAACAACGAATCTAGAGCCTATGCCCTGATGGATAATTTTGTGAAAGACCTCCAATGGTCCGATTGGGTAAATGAACTCAGTGCGCTTGAAAAAATTACCAAAGCCGAAATAGTTGATTTTGTAAACAAAAATTACGGAACAAACTATGCTGTTTGCTACAAGAGAAATGGTGCACCCTTCGTACACAAGGTCGAAAAACCATCCATTACATCGGTGGTCATGAACAAGGATACCATTTCTGCTTTTAAGAGAAGTTTTGATGCGCTTTCAATGCCTGAAATCCAGCCTGTTTTTGTTGATTATGACAAAGAAATCAAAACCGGCCGAACCGGAGGAAATGTGGAGCTGAGTATGGTTGAAAACAAAGTTAATGGCGTCTTTTCGCTGAATTACATTTTCGACATGGGCACCGACCATAACAAAAAAATAGGCCTGGCCCTCCGATACCTGGAGTATCTGGGAACTACAAAATATGGAGCGGAAGAACTCAAAAAAGTGTTGTATTCACTGGCACTTTCCGTGAATGGCAACAGTGCATCTGACCGCATTTATCTCAGCCTGAGCGGACTGGAAGATCAGTTTGCCAAAGGCGTTGAATTATTTGAACATATCTTGTCTGATCTGAAAGCCGATGAAGAGGTTTATCAGAATCTGGTCAATGATATCCTGACGGAAAGACAAAATGCCAAGAAAAATAAAGGAGCCATTCTTTTCAGTGGCCTTGTAAATTATGCCAAGTTTGGCCCAACGAATCCCTTTACCAATCAGCTTAGTGAAAAGGAATTGAGAGCAAGCTCTGGCGAGGAATTGGTTAAACTGATCAAATCCCTTCCTTCCTACAAGCATCGCATATACTACTACGGCCGGCTGGAGGAAGAGAAGCTCAAAGCAGTGTTGAATAAACATCACAAAACTTCTGCTCAACTAAAAGACTATCCGGCTCCGATAGAATTTAAAGAACGGGACATCCTGCAGAATGAAGTTTATTTCTGCAATTACAATATGAAACAGACTGAACTGGTCATGATCAGCAAAGACTCACGTTTCGATAAAAGTCTTTACACTGCAGCCAACATCTACAATGAGTATTACGGCTCCGGGCTTTCTTCGATCATGTTTCAGGAAATCAGAGAGAAAATGGCTTTGGCTTATTCTGTTTATTCAGCTTTCACCACTCCCGACCGTCCTGACCGCTCACATTATATCAATTCATATATCGGGACTCAGGTAGATAAGCTTCCTGAGGCGGTTAAAGAAATGAAGAATCTGCTCAGCACTATGCCTAAGGTTGATCAGCAGTTTTCGGGTACCATAGAAAGTGTAAAAAAGAAAATGCAAACCGACCGAATTTATGGTTCTGCCATTTTCTGGAGCCGCGAAAGCCTGAGAAAGAAGGGGATCAATTTCGATATCAGAAAAGAGATCTATGAGAATCTCGATAAATTCAGTTTCGATCAGCTCAACAACTTCTTTAATCAGCATGTGCGCTCAAAGCCGATGGCCATTGCTGTAATTGGAAACAAAAAAGACATGAATTTCGACGCATTGGGTAAACTAGGTACGGTGCGCGAATTAAGTCTCGAAGAGCTTTTCGGATATTAAGCGCAGCATCATACAGTCTATTCCTAAAAGCCACGCATCGCGTGGCTTTTTTTTCTGTACATACAGCCTGCAATGAATGATTATCGGAAAATGAGTGAAACAATTCCGAAATTTGCATCTCCATGCGGCAAAACTTCAGTCCTGAAATCAGCAATCGTCGCGCTTCCTTCGAATATCATCTGCTTCAAAGCTGGGTGGCAGGAATTGTTCTGACCGGACCGGAAATTAAATCGATTAGATCGGGAAAAGGAAGTCTGGTGGAAGCCTATGGCCTGATCCGTAACGGTGAGCTATGGCTGAGGGGAATGAATATTCCGGCCTATGATTTTGGAACACATGTGAACCACGACGCTCTTCGTCCGAGAAAACTACTGCTCAAAAAACAGGAACTGGATAAAATCGAAAGCAAAGTAAAAGAGAAGGGAATATCCATCATCCCTGTTCGCTTATTCTTTAATGAAAGGGGATATGCCAAAGTTGAGATTGCATTGGCAAGAGGGAAAAAGACTTTCGATAAACGTGAAACGCTGAAGCAAAAAGAAGGCAAGAGAGAACTGGAAAGAACTTTAAAACGTTATCGCTGATCATCCTGCCTTGCCCTTCAGCATAGGCACGAATGAAAACTTCAGAAAACGTTCCTCTTGCAGGGTGTTGTCTGCCATGAGTGTGAATCTGCGCATGATGGTACCTTCTTCCGGATCATCCAAAGGAATCACAAGCAAACCTCCGGGTTTCAGCTGTCTCAGCAACTTGACAGGTAACTCTGGAGCAGCAGCAGTTACCAGTATCTTATCAAAGGGAGCAAACATCGGCAGACCTTCAAAGCCATCACCGTAAAACATCTTGATTGTTTGAAGCTGAAGTTTTTCCAAAAGAATCTTGGTTCTGTCATAGAGCTTGCGCTGTCGCTCAATGGTGTAAACTCTGGCTCCCAGTGATTGCAAAACAGAAGCCTGGTATCCACTGCCGGTTCCTATTTCAAGAACCTTATCCATGGGTTTGATGCGCAGAAGCTGAGTCTGATAAGCAACAGTGAAAGGTTGTGAAATGGTTTGCCCCTCCCCGATTTGAAAGGCCTGATCTTCGTATGCCTGCTGATCAAAAATCGAGTCGGTAAAATAAAAATGCCTGGGAACCTTTCCAATGGCATCAAGCACCTTCTCATCTGTAATGCCCTTGTTGCGCAGCAACTGTACCAAATCTCTTCTCAGGCCCTTGTGCCTGTATGTATCATCAGGAATTTTCACATATCAAAAATGCTATGAAGCAAAACATCAGTCAAACCAATATTCCCACTTTAACTGTGAATAATTGAGAAGAGTGACTACTCTTGCTGAATCGGTAAGGGTTCTTTAGGTTTGCGGACTGAACAACCA
>CAZUHX010000107.1:2123-8266 GCA_964620795.1 uncultured Chitinophagaceae bacterium | reverse complement strand
CCCCTGGCGCGGCATTGTATTAGAAATGAGCAGACTATGCCTCCCTTACATGAAATATGTAAGTATCATATCAGAGAAGATTAGAGCTGTCCTTCAACATACAGAAAATGGCAAATATCAGTTATACAGCGCTCTCAGTTGCCGGTTCGTGCTCAGGAGTTTCTGTAAAGCGATAACCCACTCCCCTGATGCTGTGAAAGTGAACCGGATGGCGGCTGTCGGGTTCAAAATACTTCCGGAAGCTGAGAATAAAGTTGTCTATGGTGCGTGTGCTTGGAAAAACATCATATCCCCATACATACTGAAGTATCTGCTGCCTGCTGACCACCGTTCCCTTTTTCTCCACCAGCAGTTTCAGCAAAGAGATTTCTTTTTTGGTGAGGGTGATTTCCCTGCCATCAGCCAAAACAGCTTTGTAGGTAATAAAATTGATTTTGTGACCACCAAAGCTGTATTCATTCAGAATGGCTTCATCCCGGGTACCTTTCAGACTTCTTCTCACCAGAATGCGAACGCGCAGAAGCAATTCCTCAAGGTTGAATGGTTTGGTGAGATAATCATCGGCGCCGGTGCTTAGACCTGCCACTTTATCCTGGCTGGTGTCTTTGGCAGTAAGAAACAAAATTGGAGTGTCCGGATCACTGAGTCTTATGCGCTGACAGGCAGCTAAACCATCTTCCACGGGCATCATCACGTCGAGAATAATCAGGTTAAACCGCTCCTGTGCAGCCTTGTTTACCGCCTGCCTTCCATCGGTAACTGCTTCCACTTCATAGCCCTCTTCTTCAAGATTGAGGCGAATCAGATGACGAAGATTGTCTTCATCTTCAGCGAGTAAAATTCTGTACAGCATAGCGTTCATTTTAGAAAAAAGAAAATAAAAACTAAATTATGATACGTTATAATTTAATTCGGGTTTGGCTAATGCTGGTAATTTTAATGTAAAAACAGTTCCTTTAGGATCATTGGAGGTAAGATTGACAGAGCCTCTGTAAATATCAGCCAATTGCCCAACGATAAACAAGCCCAGACCTGTACCCTTGGCGGTGCGTGTTTGCTCAGATCCTGTGCGGTAAAATTTGTGAAACACCTTGCTTCGTTCTTCTTCCGGAATGCCTTTTCCATTGTCTTTTACCTGAAGAAAAACCATACTGCCCTCCGACCGAAGTTCTATCTCAACCAGTCCATCATTATCAGAATATTTACATGCATTCTCAATCAGATTAGCAACCATACTCCAGGCTGCAGTGGGATCTGCTTCAATCCAAAGATCATCTGTTAATTTGGTTTTAATTTCTACTCCTTGCCTGAAATTACGATACTTCAATACTGCATCAGCTGTAAGTTCTGAGAAGTTCAGCGGTTCAGAGCGGAAGCCATAGCGATCCTGTTCTATCTTGGCTGAGAGCAACATGTTTTCAACCAGACTGCCCAGGCGATCAACATCCTGAAGAGAACGATTAAGAAGCTCTGTTGTAGAGGGATTGTCTTTGTTCTTGCGAAGAAGAGTCTGTTGAGTAAGTCTGATAGAAGCCAGGGGTGATTTAAATTCATGGGTAATGGAAAGTATAAAATTCTTCTGCTGCTCTGAGAGTTGAATTTCTGCCTTCAGAACTTTTCTAACCTTCCATAAACCAAGAAGCAGAAGGAGAAGAAAGACTGAGCCTTCGGTGAAGATCATCAGTTTCTGTCTTTTGTAGCGTAACTGCAAATCCTTATAGGCAATACTGCTTTCAAAATCAGAGTCGTTTGATGAAGTGAGCCGAAGAATTTCTGTCTGTTCTGTAAACGCTGTTCGGTTTTTATCGTATAATAGATACATCCACCAGACAGAAAACAGGAGGATGTAAGCAAATAGCACATAAAACAAACGAAGAGGCTTCATTTCGTAAAGATAAAAGATAAAGAGCAGATGTATTTTACCGAATTAATTAATTTATTTGAGCTATGAAGAGAAGTGGGCGCAGACATAAGGAAAACAATCTTCAGAGTAATGAGTTCAGCGAGCTGCAATTATTGGCCGAATCCGGGGGAGAGCTGATAAGAGTAGGAGAATTGTCGGAAGAAACAGCACAGGCCGTTTCACAGCAAATCAGGGTGTTTCAGCAGAAACATGAAACTGCAATCAGCAAAACGCTGTATGAACTAATCGGACGGCCGAGACTAAAGCCTGCCGAGACATTATCGGAAGAAAAAATGGCCATCGTTGTAGAGTCACTGATTTTAAAGCTTGCAAGAAAAAAAATACACTTTGAAGTAGTCAGCAGCATTGCAATTGAGAAGCTTTATCGATTTTTTCTTGAAAATTTAGACCGCATCCATGTTCCTGATCTTCGACTTAAAGGATGGAATACCCATTTGTTTTACGAAGACTTTCAGCCGGAGCCCGAGAACAGCCTGAAACTATCAGCATACAATCTGTTCGCTTCGCTTTTTAGTCAAAACCTACATATTCCACTGCATCTATTCAGCAGCACAGTATTACTGAATGGTAAGCTGATGGATCAAACCAAGCTGATCAAACATCTTGAGCAATGGAAAACATGTTTGATTGATGGTCGTTTTCTAAATATGAATGTCCGGTATTCTGAATTCAGCGAAGACCGAAAGTGTGTTGTCTCAGAGATTGCTTTTGATTATCGAAAATACCATAAAGGCAGACGGACCTCCATCAACTGTTCTGCCGGACTGGAGTTTGAAGACAGTAGTGATGCGCCTTTGATTTCTGCTATTGATCTTCCCTTACTTTCTGAAGAATTTTATCCAGGCCGGCCGCAGAAGAAGCGCGGATAAAAACCGGAGGATACCCCCTTTGATAGCTGATCCGGAAACGCGATTCCGAAACTGGTTTTCCACTCCACAAATCAAGCCACTCTCCCGGGGGCATTTGTATTTTACGCACGGAGCCGGGATGGAGAAAAGGAGCAATAAAAATATCCTGACCCAAAAAATAACTATCGGTGCACTTCCAGGCCCAGTCGGTATCAGGATGATATACCCATACAGGTGAAACAGGGGCAACTCCTGAATGAACAGACTCCGCTGTAAGTGCTTTAAACAGCGGTTTGAGTGTATTTCTGATTCGGGTAAATCGGGCGAAATGTGCCGTGAGCGTTCCGCCTTCATAGGCCTGTGCATTCAAACCGGGCCTCAGCCCTTCATGAGATCTGAAGAAGGGCATGAATGCCGCCATTTCGGTCCAGCGGCGCAGCAGTTCGGGTTCACGCGCTTTCAGCAAAGGTCCCATGCGAAAACCGGTATATCCGCCCAAGTCAGCATGATTGAAAATCATACCGGAAGCAGCAGAACTTAGCATCCCCATCAGAGCAGATGGCATTCCGTCGTTTTTGCCGTAATCGGTCATCTGATCGCCACACCAGAACAAGGGAGCCAGAGATGAACTCTGCGTGGATCCGCTGCGCGAAAAGAAAACGATCTCCCCGGTTTTTCCCGCCTCGGCCACCGCGTCACGGTTGCACTGCGCCCATAGGTCGGCATATTGATTATGAAGCGGCAAGGCTGCCCGACCGCCATAAATCCGGGCATCGGCGGGCAGCCACTCACCGTAATCGGCCATCCAGCCTGAGAAGCCGGCATCAATGAGCTCACGACGAATAATGTTTTTGGTCCAGGTATAGGCCTCCGGATTGAAAAGATCAATCAAGACAGCAGGAAATCCGCCTGTTTTAATTCTGTAAACTTCATTTGAATGATTAAGAACCAGATAGCCTTTTTCGAGCGCTTCGTTGTAGTATTTACCCGATTCTGCAAGAAAGGAATTGATGTATCCCAATACATGAATATTTTTTTCATTCTGCCGCTTGATCCATTGAGGCAAGTCGGGATAAAGTCTTTGATCGGCAGTCCAGGTCCACCAGAGCTGCGAGCCAAAACGTGTATCGCGCCTCCCGCACCAGTCCTGAATCCAAACAGCAGAAACTTCTGCTCCCGCATTTCGGAGGGAGTCCAATGCGCGGCTCACGGCTCCTGTTCCTCCCTGAACACCGATCCAGTTGCCCAATGCCCAGTCAGGCGGTACCGGTGGTGTTCCCATGCGGCGGGCGCGAAGTGATAAAAGATGCTGAACGGAACGCCCGGGATAATACACCATTGAAAATGAATCGGAATAATCCCGAATGACAAATTTGTCCTTTCCGCTGAAATTGATTTTTGGTCTGAGAAAGGAAAGCAATTCGGCCGCTTGTCCCTTCTCGTTGTAAAAGAAAGGCCAGGGCGCATAGGAACTTTGTTTGTTGCCGGATGCGCCGGCGAGAGATGTAAAGAATGACACAGGCTGGTCGCCTCTTCCGAGGCCTTGCTCTTCGGTGAAAATATGTGTCTTTTTCCCGGCGAAATCATTGATCGAAAATTGCTCACCCATGCCACCGATGTGTTTAAACGGGAAGCAAAAGCTCAACTCCCACTCAGCCCGCAGAGGCTGATCGGGAATAAACCTAAACGAGAGACTTGAGTCGGGCAAAGCGGTAACACAAAAGGTGGCGCTGCCGGAGACCGAATGAAAGCGCCAGAGGCAAGACGTGCCGGTGCATTGAATTTCTCCCGGCCTGTATTGCCGGCTGCGTTCCTGTGGCTTGAAACTAAAATGATATGAGGCATACTTTGAGCGAGCGGAAAGAACGCCCTGTCGTGTTTTAGGAAGGCCGTGTAAGGTATCGATTCCAAGAGCGGGACGACTGTCGCCGGGGGCATAAAACCAACAGACCGATTTCTCCCACCTCATCTGAACAGACTGAGCGCTTACATGAGAAATGGAACCGGCCATCAGCAGATAAGCCATCAGCAGTCTAAATGAATTCATGCCGCTAAACAAAAAGAAAGGCGCGACACTTTTATGCCGCGCCTTTGCAAAAGAAACGATGTGATTAAAAACTTGCCCGAACGGCTGCAAACAAATTGCGGCCTGCAGAGCTAAATCCCGAAGAGAAGGTTCTGTATTGAAAGTCAAGGATATTATCGGCTCCCAGGTCTATCCAGACGTGGTTTTTTACGATCATCTGAGACAAGCGTATGTTGATGGTGTACCAAGCAGGAAAACCATCGGGGGTACCGTACTGAAAATTATCTTCACCTACCAGATTCATATCTTCTTTTTTCTTATTTGCTGAAAACAGCGCAAATACCTGTGCTTTGAATGATTTGTGGGCAGCGTTAAAGCCTATTCTCCCAAATAACGGAGCAATATGATCGAGCGGGTATGCGATGCTGTCTGTTCGGATACGCCCATAGGTGTAATTAACAGAACCTTCTATGCTTAACCATTTCACCGGTCTGATCATGATGGAAGTAGAAATGCCGCTCACAAAAGCCCGCTGTTTGTTCTGATTGGCGAGTACCTGACTAAGCACACCGTCGTAGATAACGGAATCCTCAGCATTGATGCGAAAACGATCTGTAACAATGGCATTAAACATTTCTGTATAAAAAGCGGTAGCACTGACTCTCAATATATTTTGAAATTTATATTCGATTGTCAGATCGGCATTGATGGTGTATTCCGGTTTAAGTCCCGGATTGGGCACCACCACAATTCCTCTGCGCGAATCGAAAATTTTGGAGAGATCGTCGATATTGGGCGCACGAAATCCGGTAGATCCCATAGCTGCTACTCGAAATCCTTTGGGAAGATTAGCAACCAGCCCGACACTGCCGCTTGCGGCATGATGATTTTGCCTCACTGTTCCTGCGTTGAAACGATAAAAAGTATTGCTGTCTATATCAGATCTCAGACCCACATAGTTGTAGCGCAGACCCTGACTAAACACACCCCATTTCCCGATGTACCAGTTGTGAGAGGCGTATACAGCGAAGCTGTTGAATTTGTTTCTGCCTGCGGGATAGCGGGTAGAAGCGGGCCTTGTTGTATCTGCATCTACATCTCTTGCCAGAGCAGTTGATTTCAAATCATTGAACTGTCCTTCCAGACCAAAATAAAGATCATGCCTGCCGCTGAATTCCTTTTTAAACTGAGCGTAGAAAGCAGGAATATTCAGGCGTTCGCTGCGTTCTGAGCGAAACCTGCTGCCGAAGCTGCGGGTATTTCTGCTTTCTCTGATCAACTGGTAATTTACTCCAATATTCATTTCGTCAATCAATCCACCGGGATCTTTATAGCGCAATTCATA
>CAZUHX010000107.1:0-2113 GCA_964620795.1 uncultured Chitinophagaceae bacterium | reverse complement strand
TAGATAGGGTATCTGCAGCCCCGGGCGTTTTACGGCTGCGCAGTTCAGACAATCGGTCGGTGCGCGGCACATTACCGGTATTGGAAAACTGAATATTTAGCAGATGGCTGATCTTGTCTCCTGATGTAAATAAAAACTTCTGCATCAGATCATACTGCGTATAGCCGGAGCCGGGCTGCCTGAGTGGGTCCGGATTGGCCATCATAGAATCTCTACCGTTGAATCGCTCTACTCTCCAGTTGCGCCGGTAAATGGAATCTGTGAGCTTACTGCCATTTTCACCCATGCGCATATCACCGAAGCGACTCCAGGTGAAGGCTGTGAGAGAAGCAAACTTTTTACCGCCCATATGGAGGGAAGCATGCCCGGTAAACTCGTTATTGGCAGAACTGTATCTCGCCAGTGTGTTTCCCGAAACTTTAAACCGGCCCGATTCGCTGAATTGCGGATCCCGTGTGCGCATATGAACTACTCCTCCCAAAGCATCAGAACCATATACGGTAGAGGATGGCCCGAATAAAACTTCCAGTCGGTCGAGCATATTGTTATCAACGCGGATCACATTTTGGAGATGCCCGGATCTGAATATGGCATTGTTCATCCGCACACCATCTACTACAAGCAGAACCCTGCTGGCTTCAAATCCGCGAAGGATGGGGCTGCTTCCACCCTGCTGGCTTTTCTGAATAAAGACCTGACCGCTGAGCTGAAGTGCGTCGCCTGTATTCTGAGCGTTGAACTCTCTCAGTTTGGCAGAAGTAATTACCTCTACCTGCTGGGCGATATTCTTTCTGAGTTCCGGAAAACGATTGGCAGTTTTGACCACTTCCGACAGATCTACCACTGCGCTCGAGTCCTGCGCATGGAGAATGGAGCTGCAAGGCAGCAGAAGCAGGATAAATCCTGCATATTTTAAAAATGACATTTTTTTGTTTTAAGTGTGAAGAATAGAACTAATACAAATGCATGTATGCTCTATACTTCGGGAGGCGGCGATAATAAGCCGGTGTACTCTTGCTGCAAGTAATTGCGTTTGTATAGTAAAAAGACTTCCTGAGAAGTAGCAAATGCAGGGGCGGGAAGCGAAAAGACAGGAACAAGCCCCGGCAGACTCATTAACCCAAAGTACAAAGAAAGATCGCCGGCCGCTGCTGATTTACCGCTCATCCGATTCCAGAATGCATGTAATGAAGACTCTTCACGGTCACGATAAACACAGAGAAGGATGTTATTACCTGAGCTTTCCTTAGAAACAACATCATACAAATAACCATTGTAATAAAATTCCTTTCCTTCTTTTTCCCAGTCGAGCATACGAAACTGATTTTCTGAAAAGCACAACTTCTCATTGGCTTTAAACTGATCGGTACTTTTTCTGTGCTCTACATGAAAGTGAAGACCCGACACCGCAAGACACAAGCATACTACTGCCATAAGCATGAAGCGGGAGAAGAACTGCAGACTACTCTTGCCGGGCATGATCTCAGATGAGGTATTCAGGTAAAGATACAACAAAGCCGGTTCCCTGTCCCGCTACAGAATGGAAATACATGTTTCCTCCGGCATTTTTGACAATCTGCATACTAATCGCAAGACCCAGGCCGCTGCCTGAACTCTTGGTTGTAAAATTGGGAACAAATATCTTGTCATAGAACTCCTCGGGAATTCCATTCCCATTGTCATTGACCGTAATCATTACCAAACCGTCCTTCGTTTCAACACTCACTGAAATCTCAGCTTTACGGCTTTCGGGTATACTCTGAATTGCATTTTTGATCAGGTTGTTGAACACACTAAGCAACTGATTTCTGTCTGCAAGGATGTAAATATCCTCTTTCGGTTGATTCCATCCGATTTCCACCTCTCTGCTGAACAACTCTATTACTGAGCTGAGGAGTTCGGGCAGATTGATGCGTTCATTTTCAGGCCGGGGCATCTGGGCAAAAGATGAAAAAGCTGTTGCGATTCTGGCGAGATGATCAATTTGTTCGATCAGGTTTGCACCTACGCGTTTCATCATGGCTTCGGCATTCGGATTGCCTTCATCAATAGCCCTTTGCAGATGCTGAATATTCAGTCGCATGGGCGTAAGCGGATTCTTTATTTCGTGCGC
>CAZUHX010000106.1:0-8289 GCA_964620795.1 uncultured Chitinophagaceae bacterium | reverse complement strand
GGGTAATTCCAGTATTGTTTCAAAACATCTGATGGAGACCGCATGCTTCAAATTTACGGCGCTCATTGTTTTAAATCAGTAATTTTCATTCAGCTCCCTTTGTTTATGTAAATTCAGGGTAAATTCACGGCCGCAAGATGAAAGAGCCGATTTCTCCGGAATATATGAATCCGGGCCGATTTGTAGATTCCGATCATCCGGAAGTCATGGAATTTGCCGACAAAGCCATTGCGGGGCTTGATGATGTACGGGAGAAAGTAGTGGCATTATACTATGCAGTCAGAGACGGTATTCTTTACGACCCATATCATCTGGTGCTCAATCCTGATCAAATCAAGGCAAGTCTGACCTTGCAGAGAGGAAGCGGATATTGCGTTGAAAAGTCTTTGCTGCTGGCCGCAGCCGGCCGCCATCTTGGGATTCCGTCTCGTCTGGGTTTTTCGATCGTGAGAAATCATCTCTCCTCCGAGAAGTTCAGGCAGAAACTCAAAACCGACATATTTGTTTTTCACGGATACAATGAATTTCTGATCGGAGACCGCTGGGTAAAATGTACCCCGGCTTTCAATAAAAGCTTGTGCGAAAAAATGGGGGCTGCTCCCCTGGAGTTCAATGGAACGGATGATTCCCTTTTTCAGGAATACAACGGAGGCGTTCAGTATATGGAATACTTGCACCAATACGGTGTTTTTTCAGACTTTCCCTATGATCTGTTTGTGGATGAACTGAAAAAACATTATCCCCATTTTTTTGAAAAGAAGACAGAAGCAACAACTACCGAACATGGCTGAAATCTCGTTGTCTAACCGGGTGATCCGGATGCAGGAATCTGCAACCCTTCGCATGGCCAAGCTAAGCCGCGAATTGAAAGCGCAGGGCAGAGAAATCATTGATTTGAGTTTGGGAGAGCCCGACTTCAGAACTCCGGCTCATGTTTGTGAAGCTGCGAAAAAGGCTATTGATGATGGATTTCATCATTACGCACCCGTAGCGGGAACGCTTGAGCTCAGAGAGGCCATCTGCAACAAGTTTCTTCGCGACAACGGTCTTAAATACAGCCCCTCACAGATTGTGGTTTCTACCGGAGCCAAACAATCAATTGCCAATGCCGTGATGGCGCTGATCAATCCGGGTGACGAAGTTTTGCTGCCTTCTCCCTATTGGGTGAGCTATGCGGCCATTGCCGAATTGTGTGAGGCCAATTGCAAAGAGATTCCGGCAAGCCTGGAGCAGGACTTTAAGGTCACGCCCGCACAGCTCGAAGCCAGTATCACTGAAAATAGCCGGCTTCTTATTTTTTCCAGTCCTTGTAATCCTACCGGTTCGGTTTACTCTGCTGCCGAATTGAAAGCTCTGGCCGAAGTAATTGCCAGACATCCGAAGCTGTGTGTGATCTGTGATGAGATTTATGAATACATCAACTTCACGGGCCAGACCCACTGCAGCCTTGCATCTTTCCCAGAAGTTTACGATCAGGTGATTACAGTCAATGGCTTGTCGAAAGGCTTTGCCATGACCGGCTGGAGGCTGGGTTACATTGGCGCCCCGGAGGTTCTGGCGCGGGCCTGCGAGAAAATACAAGGGCAATTCACCTCAGGCACTTCAGCCATTACCATGAAAGCAGCAGTGGCGGCGCTAAGCGGTTCCCTTGAACCCACCGTCGAGATGCGTGAAGAATTCAGAAGAAGAAGAGATGCTGTTTATTCAAAACTCAGGAATATAGCCGGCATGAATGTCAATCTTCCCGATGGAGCCTTTTATTTCTTTCCGGAAGTATCTTCATTCTACGGCAAATCGGCAGGAGCTCATCTGATCAATAATTCCGAGGACCTTTGCATGTATTTGCTCCATGATGCCGGTGTAGCCTTGGTAAACGGTGAAGCATTCGGCGATCCTTCCTGTATCCGTATTTCTTATGCTGCGGCCTACGATCAGCTGATGACCGCATGCGATAAAATTGCAAACAGTCTCCAAAAACTCAATTCCTGAACGTGCGCGAAACTCCTGATTTCAGTCAGTTTACTGTAATGGTTATCGGCGACATCATGGCCGATTATTACCTCTTTGGAGAAGTAAACCGCATATCGCCTGAAGCACCTGTTCCCGTGGTGGAAGTAGAGCGAAAGGAAATGCGTGCCGGCGGAGCCGCAAACGTGGCCTTAAACCTGCGTTATCTGGGCGCTACACCATTATTGCTTTCGGTGGCAGGAACAGACGAAACAGCTTCCGCTTTGCTTGATTTGCTTGAGAGGAAAGGGATCAGTACCAAACATATTCTCCAAAACAAACACCGGATCACCACGCTCAAAACCAGGGTGTTTGATGATGATAAACAAGTGGTTCGTTTTGATGAAGAAGACCCGGCAGATCTTGACAAAAAGCTGGAAGAACATTTTATTCAGGAAATGGTCAAAATTCTGGCTTCCAGGAAGGTAGATATGATCTTATTGCAGGACTACAATAAAGGTGTTCTGACCAGGAAGGTAATTAAGTCTATTCTGCTACATGCCACCAAGTATCGCATACCGGTGGCGGTTGATCCCAAGGAAAAGAATTTTCTGGAATATCAGAATGTTGATCTTTTCAAGCCGAACCTTCGGGAGTTTTCTGAAGCCATTGGTTATAGAATCAATCCCAAGAGTCTTGAAGGACTCATCAAAGGCGCGGAGGAGTTAAAATTGAAGAACCGTTTTAAGAACCTCATGGTAACTCTTTCCGCCCATGGTATATTTTGTTATACGCTGGATGGTGAAGCTTTTATTGTGCCTGCAAGGCCAATCAAAGCTGCTGATGTGAGCGGTGCAGGCGACACGGTTTTTGCAGTTGCCTCTTTATGCATGATGCAGGGATTTCCGGTGAGAAAAGCTGCCCAGCTTGCAAATAAGGCTGCAGCTGCTGTCTGCAAGAAAGTGGGAGTGACCCCGGTTTTGCTTAAAGATCTGAAATAAAGAGTCCTGAAAATGGAGATCCGGCAGTAGTATTATGCCGCAATTAATTGTTGACCTAAGGGATGAAAAGTTATCTGCCCGAAAGAGAAAGAAGAAAAAAGGGAGCCTGATGGGTCTCGAACCCACGACCTTCAGATCCACAATCTGATGCTCTAACCTGCTGAGCTACAGGCTCCATAAAAGAACTGGAGCGCAAAAATAATCATCTGTGGCGCTTTTCATACATCTTGTTCATATAAAATCCAAAAGTGGGAAGGATTTTCCAAGGATTGCCTGCTCATCAGCCTGAAGCCACTTTCTCAGCAGGGTGGCATAGACAGATCTGAAATCAATTCGTTGTACCAGATCGCCTTCGTGTAATTTTTCAAGATTGGGCTGTCCGTTCAGCAGACCTTTATTTTTGAGGCTGCCACCGGCGATCAATAAGCAGTTACCGGCTCCGTGATCTGTTCCGTTATTGGCATTCTGTGCAACTCTTCTTCCAAATTCGCTGAAGATCATAATCAGGCTGCTATTGAACTGTCCCATACTTTTCAGATCCTTTATAAAAGGATCGAATGCGTCCTGAAATTCCCCGAATCTGCGAGACTGCATGTTCAACTGGTTGCCATGGGAGTCGAATCCTGAGAGCGAGGTATAATAAATACTTGTTTCAACACCCGAGCCGATAAGTCCGGCAATATTCATCAGAGATCTTCCAAAAGCGGTTCCGGGATATTGTTGCTTGGATTTGAATTTCGAGTATTGTTTGTACAGTTCAGCGGCTGTGGAACGAGTATCTGCCATCACTTTATACAAAAAGTCCAGATTTTCTGTTCCTGTATTGCTTTTTAGGCTAAAAGGAAGCGGATTGGAAGCTGCTGCATAATACAACTCTGCACTGCGCATGGCCAGTCCGAAACTCTTTCCTCCCCGCAGCGCAAGAGAGAGTGAATCATCCAATTCAATGGCTTTTTCACCGTGACAATCAGTTCCGGAGCATAAAGAATCCAGATATCTGCCAAGCCATCCTGTATTCAGAAACCGATCAGCATCGCTGGCTGTGTGCCAGATATCCATAGAACGAAAATGTGATCTTATGGGGTTGGGGTAGCCCACTTCCTGAAGTATGGCAAGTTCTCCCTGATCAAACAGCGATTTGAGTACAGGTAATGAGGCATGTAAGCCTGTTTCGCTGTCCAGCTCAAGGATTTGGCTGCCTTTAAGTCCGATGGTTGGCCTGAGCTTATAATACAGATCATTTCTTACAGGCACAATGGTGTTCAGTCCGTCATTTCCGCCTGACAGTTGAATGATGATCAGTTTTTTTCCTTGAAAAAATCCGTCGGAAAAGGGATAGGCTGCTGCTTTTTGAATAAACCCGGGTAGCATATATGCTGCAGAAACCAAGCCGCTTGTTTGAATAAAGTTTCTTCTTTTCATTGTCAGCACATTTGATAATCGGGGGTTGAAATCAATTCAACAGCCAGGCGTTTTACTTTTTCCTGATGAGACAGGCCTTGCAGCGGAATTCTGTTGAGTTGTATTTCAGGAGCTTTTCCCGGAATCAGAAAACGAGCCAGGGCTGAAAGCAGAGCCTCATCTGTGTTGGCCTTGAAGTATGCAGCAAATCTTTCCCAGTTTACAGTAACATTGATTTTTTCTGTCTTGCGCTTCAGGCTGTTCATTTCAGCAGAATCGGGGAATTTGTCATTATCGGGTTTAGCCGATAGATCAAGTTGCCCCTGCTCAAGCAGGATTCTGCCCAATCTGAGTCTGATCATCAGACTGCTTTGGTCTATCCATTCTTTTTGAAAAGGCCAGCCATTAACGGATGGAACCATCATTGCTTCTTGTTTCATGATGCGCAGCAGATACAATAGCGGACTGTCTGCAGTAAAGTCTAATTGGAAGCTGCGTGCTATTCCCGCCATCAGTTCAATCGGGCTTTTTATTGAGACTCCTATATTTTGCTTTGAATAAAAATGGTCACTCATCAGGATTTCCCGCAGCAGTAACTCTGTGTTGAATCCGCTTTTTTTGTAGGAAGCAGCCCATTCTTGAATTTGTTTTTTATTGATTTGATATGGATTTACAAAATATTTATATATTTTTTCAGTAATGAAAAAAGCAGTTTGATCTTGTTCCAGCAGAATATCAATGATATCGTCTCCCCGGAAGCTTCCTGATCGTCCCAGAAATTGTTTGATTCCGGGATCATGTTTTATAGCATTGAAAAAGAACTGTTTCTTGTCTTGCTTGTAGCTCCAGCCGCTGAATGCTCTTGCAGCTTCTTTTACATCCTGTTCAGTGTAATTACCTATCCCCAGAGTAAACAACTCGAGGAGCTCACGGGCAAAGTTCTCGTTGGGAGATTGTGCCGATGATCCCAGTAAATTAAGAAACCTCATCATGGCATATGACTTCGATACTGATCTGAGCAGGCTGCCGAAGTCTGCAAGTGCATATTTTCTCAGAAAATTCTGATATTCTATTCCGTCGATGTAGTTGCCCGGTCTGCAAGCGAGATGATCGTTCCAGAAAATTACCATCTTATGAAAAAGTGCAGCATCTTCTGTCCATAAACGTTTCAGCTCGAGTATTTGCTGATTTGCAAAAAAATCTGTCTGCGCCAGTTTCATTGCGCGCTCGCCTTGTATTCCCTTTGCACTTTTTTCTTTCGAGATACGTTCTATTTCATCCTGATTCAGATGCAGATAGCCAATGGGATCAGGAGGTAAAAGTAAATGGTTCACTACCTCCTCCCGGCTTTTACCTGCCCATTTTGAAAGCTCTTCAGGATGATATGCAAAGCGCGTTCTTCTCAAAAGATGTTTTAATTCAAAATCCTGCATCTGACATTTGTTATCTTAGATAACGCAAGATAAGTTGATCAGTTATATCCATTGGTTCTAAAAGGAATTCAGATTGCCGAAACAATAAGGATTTAATTTGTGCCGGAATGCCGCGTAAGGGGCTGTAGCGGATACCCCGCAGACCTGCGCAGCAGATGTTGCCCTGTTGATCTGAGGCGTGAGCGGCAGGGCGAGGAGTATGAGCGGAAGACCCGGCCCGGCTCAGCCGGGATACGCCCTGAAAGAATTCTAAAAAAAGCAGAATCTGAACAAGCAGGCCCTAAAGGTTGTTTAGATTTAGTCTAAATTTGAGGGCCATGAATCAGATTTCTGATGAGCAGATAAAGGCGGCGGCCGTTGAGGTGATCAAAACCATTTTTGATCCCGAAATCCCCGTGAATATTTATGATCTGGGCCTTATTTATGAAATCAACGTGATGCCCGACCGGAATGTGGAAGTGATCATGACGCTCACTTCACCCAACTGCCCTTCTGCCGCAGAATTGCCCGCTGAGGTGGAGCAGAAGGTGAAGGCGGTCGACGGGGTGAAGGATGTGATTCTCGAACTTGTGTTTGATCCGCCCTGGGGGCAGGAAATGATGAGTGAGGAAGCCCGTCTTGAATTAGGTTTTTTATAAATTAAAATAAATCAAATAACAAATGTATCCTGCAGAACTTGTAGCTCCCATGAAACAGGACCTGGTAGGTTCCGGATTCTCGGAATTGCTGAATGCCGATGAGGTAGATCAGGCCATCAAAAACGCTGAAGGCACTGTTTTTCTTGTTTTTAATTCGGTGTGCGGATGTGCGGCCGGTGCGGCCCGTCCCGCGGTGAAAGATGCCGTTTCCCGCTCCGGTAAATTGCCGGCTAAACTGGTAACCGTTTTCGCCGGAGTAGATAAAGCGGCTGTTGACCGTGCCCGCGAATACACTTCGCCCTATCCTCCTTCTTCGCCTTCCATGGCCTTGTTTAAGGATGGGAAATTGGTTCATTTTATTGAACGACATCAGATTGAAGGAAACAGTGCACAGCTGATATCTGATCATCTGGTGAAGGTTTTTGAACATTTTTGTTGATTATTAATTTGTTATTTTAATATATGTCAAGGTTCCATTCCCTGAAAGTAAGTCGTGTGCAGCGTGAAACGCCCCATGCAGTTTCCGTGAGTTTTGAATTGCCTTCAGAGCTGTCGGAGGCTTTTCGCTTTGAGCCGGGTCAATACACCACATTAAGGCTGGAAGTAGCGGGGGAGCAGCTCAACCGCAGTTATTCCTTTTGCAGCTCTCCCGCTCTGAAGGAGCCCTTAACCATTGCCGTTAAGGAGGTTTTTCAGGGAAAAGGTTCCGGATTTATCAATCGCCATTTGCAGGAGGGAATGAGCATTCAGCTCATGGAGCCCATGGGCAATTTTCATATTCCCATGTCGGCAGCAAACAAGAGACATTATCTCCTTTTCGCGGGCGGCTCGGGAATTACGCCTGTGTTTTCTATTTTGAAGTCTGCCCTGGCGGTTGAGCAGGAGAGCAGAGTGACGCTGTTTTATGGCAATACATCAGAAGAGCAAATTATATTCCGTGAAGCCATTCAGGCCATCGCGAACAAAGACAGCCGCCTGAAAGTGGTACATGTGCTTGATCAGCAGACTGCGGCATTGCAGGCCGAACAAGGGCCGATGAACAAGGAAAATGTTCTAGCTCTGCTGAGAAAGCATGGTGTTCAGAATTTCTCGGATGCGCAGTGTTTTGTATGCGGCCCTGCACCCATGATGAAAGCAGTGGAAGAAGCGCTTGAGTTGCTGATGGTTCCTAAGGAGAGAATTCACATAGAGTATTTTACAGCCAAAGCAGAGGAAGACAAACATGCTGCAGCAGTAGGTTCTGCCGCTGTTGCCGAGGCGCCTTTTACCGGAAAAGCCAAAGTGACCATCACCTACGATGGAAATACCTACAGCTTTGATTGCAAAGAGAAAGATACCGTTCTTGAGGCTGCCCTGGAGGCAGGGTATGATCCGCCCTACAGTTGCATGGTGGCAGCCTGCTGTACCTGCCGTGCAAAGTTGCTGAGCGGAAGGGTTGAAATGGATGACCGCGAATCGCTGACCGATGCGGAGATTGCCCGGGGCTATGTACTCACCTGCCAGAGCCACCCCAAGACCAATGAAGTGGTCTTGAACTTTGATTTGTAATCTTTCGGAAATCCCCGGCTAAAGATGAATTCCGGGGCCCGTTTCAGCGAGCAATGATCAGCTGACGACTTTCAGAGGTTTTTCCGCTAAGGATACGCAGGGTGTACACGCCGTTATAAAGACTTTCCACATTCAGCATGGTATTCGTATGTCCTTTCAGCAGTTGGGTGTTTCTTACCTCTTTGCCATCGATCTGATATAGGCTTATATCCAGATCTTCTTTCAGTAATCCTGTGGTTTGAATGGCTATAAATTCGCTTCCGGGATTAGGGAAAACATTGATTTTAAGCGCACTCATTTCCTCTTGACTGAGGCCTGTAG
>CAZUHX010000105.1:0-8382 GCA_964620795.1 uncultured Chitinophagaceae bacterium | reverse complement strand
GCCACAAACTTTTCGCGCCTGAAGTGGGAAGCTCCCGCACCACCTTTACCGCTTTTGCAGTGGATGCGGACGTAATCGATGAAGTTTTGTTTTTCCAAGGGCAATCAGAGTTCTTCGATTCCGGCACAAAGGGCGCTGAATATTTGTTCTATGCTTCCTTCGCCCGGAATGGAGAGCAGTTTGCCCTGTGCCCGATAAAAGCTGGCCAGGGGAGCTGTTTTATTGCGGTATTCGACCACGCGGTTGCGAACGATGGATTCGTCCCGGTCATCGCTGCGGCCGGAGGTTTTTCCTCTTTCCAGGATTCTGCGGGTGAGTTCCTCTTCACTTACTTCCAGTGAAAGTACTCGGCCAATGGGATGACCGGCTTCAGTGAGCAGGGCGTCCAGGGCTTCGGCCTGAGCCACGGTGCGCGGAAAGCCGTCGAACACAAAGCCGGCAGCAGAGGCATTGGCTTCAACTTTATTGCGGATCATGCCAATTACAATGGCATCGGGAACCAGTTCGCCCCGGTCCATGAGCTGACGTGCTTCCAGGCCGAGCGGCGTTCCGGATGCGATTTCGGCCCGCAGCATATCGCCGGTAGAAAGGTGGATCAGTGAATAGCGTTCACAGATTTTGATGGCCTGGGTTCCTTTGCCTGAGCCCGGAGGGCCAAACAAAACAATATTTTTCATGGATACAGCTGGTTTTGATTGGGTTTGCGATGATAAGAAAGGGGAAGCAGAACTCAGAGAAATTCCATCAGGATCTGATTCTTTTCTACTGCCTGTTTTTCGCTCACCAGAATTTTTTTGATGGTAAGATCGGCGGGCGCCTTAAGAATGTTTTCCATTTTCATGGCCTCGAGGATACAGAGCGGATCTCCTTTTTTCAGGCTATCGCCTTCAGCAGGAATAATTTTGAGCAGCAAACCGGGCATGGGGGCTTTAAGATGGTTGAGCTTTTTGCCCGCAGAAGCTGAGATGCCGAGTTTCTGAAGGAGCAGATCCTGAGCGGTCTGAATTTTGACTTCAAAATCCTGTCCGTTCACTTTAAGCTGAACCGATTTTTCTTCCTTGTTTATTGAGCCAATAACCGCATTGTAGCCATTGGTTCCGATGAGAACATGGAATGCATCGGGAGCAGTGGGGACAAGAGCGCCCGGGAGAGCGCTTTCCTTCTGCTCTCCCAGATTAAACTCCCATTTGTTATTAACCAGAGCCTTCATGCGATCAGGCCTGGTTGTATAGCTTTTCAATCACATCGAGATAACGCTCATTCACCACTTTGCGCTTCACTTTCATGGTGGGGGTAAGTTCGCCTGTGTCTATGCTCCACTCTTTGGCAAGCAGTTCAAACTTTTTGACAGTTTCCCACTGCCCGAAGTTTTTGTTCTTCTCGTCGATGGCATCGCGGTAGAGTTTCTGCACTTCCGCTGATTTAACCATTTCTTCGGGAGTCTTGGCTGCAACATTGTTTTTGGTGCACCAATCGGCGAGGTTGAGGAAATTGGGAACGATAAGGGCTGTCACAAAATTCCTGTTTTCGCCCACCACCATGATCTGCTCGATGAAAGGGATTTCCTTCATCTTGTTTTCAATGGACTGAGGCGCAATGTATTTACCTCCGGAAGTTTTGAAAAGTTCTTTAACACGATCTGTGATTTTGAGATACTTCTCTCCTTTGTATTCCACGAAAGAACCTACATCGCCCGTTTTCAGCCAGCCGTCAACAACAGTTTCGGCAGTGAGATCTGGTCTGTTGTAATAGCCCATCATTACATTAGGGCCTTTGGCAAGAATCTCGCCTGATTTCTCATCTAGTTTAACTTCCACTCCGGGGATCACCACACCAACGGTTCCGAACTTCACTTTGTCGATATTGAAAGGTGTAACGGAGATCACCGGCGAAGATTCTGTTTGTCCGTATCCTTCGCAGATCAGAACACCGGCGCAGGTAAAGACACGTGCCAGGCGGGGGTTGAGTGCTGCGGCGCCTGAGCAAATGCCTTCCACATTGCCTCCGAGAGCTTCGCGCCATTTGCTGTATATGAGTTTATCATATACTTTCCTTTTGATTTTGTCGAGGAAGCTGTAATCCTTATCCGGATCAAAATCATTGGCGAATTGGAGAGCGTTGTAATAAAGATTTTTCTTCCAGCCGTCGAGATCCTGCCCTTTGGCTTCGAGCTTCATATATACTTTTTCAAGAAGTCTGGGGACAGTGGTAAAGAAGTTAGGCTTCACCTCTTTGAGATTATCGGCAATGGTTTCCATGCTTTCGGCATAGAAAACAGAGACGCCTGTAGCCATATAGGCATAGATGACCACCCGCTCAAAAATGTGGCAAAGCGGCAAAAAGCTCAGTGTTACTTTCTGGGGTCCGAGGGGAAGTTGAGGGAGAACCGCCTTGATATTGCTGACCACATTGTTGTGAGACAGCATAACTCCTTTGGGTGTTCCGGTGGTTCCTGAAGTGTAGATGATGGTAGCCAGTTGCTCAGGCTTCACAGCTGCGCGGAGCTCACTCACCTGAGCGTCATTGACGCTGCTGCCCATCTCCAGGAACTCGGAAATGTGCTTACAGCCTTCCACTTTCTCGAAACTGTAGATGGCTTCGAGGGTAGGGACATCTGCTTTAATGGCATTGATTTTCTGAAACAGGCCCTTATCGGCAACAAACGCGATCTTGATTCCGGCATCATTGAAAATGAAGCGGTATTCGTGTTCGCTGATGGTGGGATAGATAGGTACATTTACGGCTCCGATCTGGAGGATGCCCTGATCCACCATATTCCATTCGGGACGGTTGGGTGAAATCAACGCAATTTTATCATCGGGTTTGATACCTGATTTGAGCAAAGACTTGCTGATCTGCAGGGCGGTTTTGATAAAATCATCGGAAGAAGTAGCCTGCCATTGTCCGCCAACTTTAAAATTGAAGGCATTAGACTTGGGGTAATTGGCCTTTTGATAGTAGATGATATCACTGAGGACCTGAAAATCTTTCATGGTTTTCTTTTTTTGTTAGTGAATGTACATGGCTAATATAAACCGAAAACCGATTGAAGCAAGGGAAGTTCAGCCGGAAGGAATAAATTTGAGAAATGCCTAGAAATTCAGCTGATACTGAACTACGAATGTTCGCGGCTGATTGGGTTTAGCCGGCCGGAGTGCGTAATCGGAATTCAGGGAGTTTCTCACAATGAAGTTGACGGCCATCTGGGGAGTGAGATTAACGCCAGCCCTAAAGTCCATGATGAGGTCGCCTCTGTTGTAGCGGTCAATTCTTTGCTGGGCAAGACCCTGAATAAGCAGTTCAAAAACCGGATCTACCTTATCCATGAAACTGTAGTATCTGATACTGGTTCCTATCCTGTATTTCTTGAAGAGGAGAGCGTCAATATCGGCTTTGAACAGATGGCGGTTGCGGTATTTAAGCATGCCTGTTTTTTCATCTTCCGATGGATTGTAGAAAGTTGTAAATGCACGTTTCAGATAAGAGCCCACGGAAAAGAAGGTGGCTGTATCGCGAAGGTCTACTGGATAGATGTAGGTATAGCCTGCCAGCACTGTCAGATCAACCGGCCCGATTTTTCCTTCGCCCACCGCTTCTATTTCCCATCCGAAAACACGGGCTTTGTTCACATTTCTGGATTGGAAGAAGGGATATATACCTCCGGCATCTGAAGCCACATCGAAGGTAAACTCTACCATATCCTGGAATTCTGTCCAAAAGGTAACAAAATCAAGATAGCCTTTGAAGTTTCCGAAGCTCAGGCTGCGCTTGTACCCCAGTTCGAGACTGTAACCTTGTTCGGGGCGAATATCCAGATTGGGCTTAATGCGAATTCCGGCGAGCTGATACTCAACAAAGCGCTCAGCGATGCTGGGCACACGGAAGGCTTGTCCGAATGAAGCGCGGAGATAATTGTACTTTTTGATCTGGTAGTTGACTCCCAGTCTGAAAACCGGCTTGGAAGCGAGAAGTCTTTCCTGAACACGCACAAACTCCATCCTGCCGCCGCCATTGACCGATAGGTTCTTCCAATTCAGATCGCCCTGCACATAAACCCCGCCAAAATCACCATCTCTGTTGCCGAGGGTACCGTCGACCATGGTAAAGTGATTGTTGGTCGCACCTGCAATGATTTTGAAGATAGATCCGAAATCATGACGAAACTGGTAGTCGAGAGTGTAAATTCTGGTGTGAGGGCCATTATTGGGTGCACCGTTGATATTTTGCTGAAAGAAAATTCTGCTGAGGATACGGTGCTGACTGTTTTTCTTGTCTATGAAATTAAACCACGGATCGATGTAGAAATAGGCAAACCGCTCGTTAAGTACTACCCCCGGAGCAGATTCATAAGGATGCTCTGCATCTTTCCAATAAAACATGAAAGAGCTTTTGCGGTACATGGCGTTGGCATTGAGGCCAAAAGAAAGACGATTGAGTTTTTTGGGGATATAGCGCAATTTGATATTGGTGCGGATGCGGCGGTCAATCTCATCTATCAGGTGGCTCTGACTGGTGTGCATATTCCCGCCAATAACCAAGTCGAGCTGGCCGAACTTCTGCTTGTGCAGGAAGGTGTAGCCCAGGGTTGAAGGGGATTTAAAAAAATTGCGACCATTGCGCACCCACCACTGGTATTCTTTGGAAGGCGGGCTTCCCACCAGCTCGGTGTAGGCAGAAAAGCGGGTTTCAGGTTTTTCTCCGGGCCAGGCGGTGCGCACATGAAGAACGCCATTGAGTGCGGCTGAACCGTACTGCACCGTGGAGGAGCCTTTGATAAGCTCTATCTGACTGGCATTTTCAAGAGGGGTAAACTCCCACTTAATTTCACCCCGGTCTGGCGTAAGAAGCGGCAAATCGTCAATGACCTGAATTACCCTGGATCCGGCTCCGTATGCATAACCGCTTCCCCCACGTATAGAAATCTGACCATCGAGCACAGCCACCCCCGGTAATCTGTCAACGGCCTGCTGCAAGCTGGTGAGGTTATTGGTTTCAATAAACCTCGGCTTGATTACATCCATGGAAACAGTTTCCTTCTGGATTTTCTTTCCGTACTTACTGGTACTCACCACTACGGTATTGAGTTCCTGATCTGTATTTTTCAGGCTGATGCTGATGTTTTTAGATTGACCTTCACGAAGTTCATAGGTGAGGGTATCTGTGCGGTATCCCAGAAAAGAAACGATAAGCGAAACTTCTCCTGTAGCGGTTTTGAGAGAAAAGTTACCATCTGCAGAAGAAGAGACGCCGTTGGTCGTGCCGGATTCTTGGATATTGACACCCATAAGAGGTTCGCGGCTCTGGGCATCTCGTACTATACCATTAATTTGCGCCTGCTGTGCCGAAGATGTAAGGATACCGCCAAGCAGAAGCAACAGAATGACATATCTCATGAGTTGGTTTTGTTCCATAAGACGGCGCAAAGAAACAAAAAACCGCTGTTTCATACGCTTCATTGGCATTCATGTACTGAACGTGGTTTTGTTTATTGGCTCAAATATTGAACTTTGGGAAACGCAAAGCCGCATGAACCGAGACTCCTCCATCCTGAATCAGGCTGACTTTATCCAGAAATTTGCAGACTGCTTCCAGCAGACAAACCCTTCTGTTTTTGGGCCGGAACTGGAGTTCAGAAAGCTGGATGAATGGGGCAGCATGCTGGCTTTAATTGTGATTGCCATGATTGACAGTGATTATGGGGTGAGCGTAAGCTCTTCAGATCTTAAAGGAGCGCAGACGGTAGGCGAACTGTATGAATTGATTGCCCAAAAAAAAGGCGCCTGATGGCACTTTCAAAGATTGAAGGCTGCGGAATTGCCGGCATTTCGGTGAGGATGCCCGGCCGGATACAAGACAACTTGCTTGAGGGGCCGGTACCCGAAAAAGATCGTGCAGCTTACGTACAGGCCACCGGTATCAGATATCGCAGAGTCGCTGATGAAGGGGTGAGCAGCGGTGATCTCTGTGCACTTGCTGCCGAGGGTATTGTGAATAAACTGGGCTGGAGTCGTTCAGAAATACGCGTTCTCGTATTTATCAGCCAGACACCCGACTATCTGATCCCCAATACTTCCGGTTTACTTCAAAACCGGCTTGGGCTTTCGAAAGACTGCATGGCCCTGGATGTGAATCTGGGTTGTTCGGGCTATGTATATGGACTTCAGCTGATCATGGCGCTTTTGAACAGCCTGGAACCAGGTGCCAAAGGCCTGCTGCTGGTAGGTGATGTGAGCAGCCGCTGTACTTCTCCCTTAGATAAAAGTGTATATCCCATATTCTCTGACGGAGGCTCAGCAACGGCCATTATACGCGACAACTCAGGCCCTTGCTGGTTTAATCTTCAAACCGACGGCAGCGGCTGGCAGCAGATCATGATACCTGATGGGGGAATGCGCAGACCGTTTAATGAATCTTCTCTCATAATGGAACAGGAGGCTGAAGGAATCGTCCGCAATCGTCTTCAGATGCGGCTGGATGGAATTGGGATTTTTCATTTTGCACAGAAAGAAGTTGTACCCAATCTGAACAAGCTCCTGGAGTTTGCAGGCAAGAGCATGGAAGATGCAGACTATGTGGTTGCGCATCAGGCCAATAAGCTCATTCTTGAAAACCTCCGGAAAAAAGCAGGAGTAGAGCAGGACCGCTGGCCAATGATACTTCACGACTTCGGCAATGCCAGCTCGGCGTCCATTCCTCTGGCTATTGTAAAAACTTTGGCGGATAAAACAGAAGATAGTCATTTGCTCCTAAGCGGATTTGGCGTGGGGCTTTCCTGGGGCAGCGGATTCTTGTGCATCAGAAAAGGAACAATACTTGATTATGGAGATTGTTGATCGCCCGCTGGTCTCTGTAGTGATTCCTGTATTCAACAGCGGTCACCGGATTGCAAGTGTTTGCGAATCCTTAAGGGTTGCGCTTGCAGAAATTAAACATGAGCTCATTTTGGTAGCCGATGGCTGCAGCGACAACAGCTGGGAAGAAATTTTGAAGCTTTGTGCAGCTCTTCCCGAAATCAAGGGGATCCGGCTGGCACGAAATTCCGGGCAGCACCATGCTCTCCTCTGCGGACTAAATGCCAGCCGGGGCGCCTGGTGTGTGACTTTTGACGATGACCTGCAATATGATCCTGCAGACATACCGGTTTTATTGAAAAAGGCACAGACAGAAAATATGGATCTGGTTTACGGGATGTATGTGCAGCGCAATCATTCCAGAATCCGTCAATGGGGCAGCAATTTGGTTTCATGGTTGTTGCACAGATACGCCGGCGGTGCCGGAAAAGGTTCTTCTTTCAAACTAATCAGAAGGGATCTGGTGGAGAAGATCAGCCATTACAGACACCCTTTTGTGTTTCTTGATCAACTGCTTGGATGGTTTTCTGCCGGAACAACCTATTGTGAAGTAAAACATCGCGAACGCATTGACGGCCGATCCGGATATAGCCTGAGCAACTTAGTGATCATGACTTTTCATTTGCTTGTGACATACACTGTGCTTCCTCTGAGAATGATGATCTGGTTTGGGTTTATCTCTTTTGTGATATGTCTGGGACTAGTAAGTTATTTTGTTTATAACAAGCTGATTCATGGCGCCGCTCTTGGATTTACAGCACTCATTGTTTCTATATTTATGACAGCGGGACTTATTCTGTTTTCACTGGGGATAATCGGGGCGTATTTGGGAAGAGTGATTCAATGGCAATATCAGAAGCCGGGCTATGTTGTGGCAGAAAAAGCAGGAATTCCATAGACTAAAAATTAAAGGGGCCCGCCTTTCGGCGGGCCCCGGAACCGGGATCATCCCTTTTTCCCCCCGATCATCAGCAGGTCATTGACCACGATTTCCGTTACATACCGTTTAGTCCCCTCCTTATCGGTATAGGTCCGGTTTGTAATCTTTCCCTCAATAGCGACCTCGCTTCCCTTCGTGAGATACTTTTCTACTACGCCGGCAGTGCGATCCCATGCAATGAGATTGTGCCATACCGTCTCTTCAACCTTCTCGCCCTTTTCATTCTTATAGGACTCGTTGGTCGCAATAGAAAACTTCGCCAGCTTTTTATTGCTGTCAAAAGTTCTGATCTCCGGATCCTGACCCAGATTCCCGATCAGACGTACGCTGTTACGCATGTTGCTCATGGTTTTTTTGTTTTTAGGTGATTAATATGATGCGAAGATTATGAGCGATTTCCGAATAAAAAAGAAATAAACGTGTAATTTTTTATTTAATTATTTATTTTTCGTTTTTCATCATTATCATTGTTTTATAAAACCCCAAAAACATGAGAAATTGTTACTATTGCTCAAAGCCCCTGGCCGGGAGATCAGACAAAAAATTCTGCAACTATCTCTGCAGAAGTAGCTTCCATAATCAGCTGCAGCA
>CAZUHX010000104.1:2582-8458 GCA_964620795.1 uncultured Chitinophagaceae bacterium | reverse complement strand
CTCGACACCTATTTGCCAGTTGCGGCGGAAGTTGTAGCCCAAGTTTAAGCCTACATTACCCATGAAACCGAAACGATCGCCCAAAGGACCAAGTGTATATGAAGCGGTAAATGCCGGTGCTATTAAAAGGGCATTATAGTCTTTAAGATCACTTTCTTCAACCGGACTTGAAGGCTGATCCTGGGCGTGCAGGGAGGTACACAAAAACAAAAGCAATATACTGAGCTGATATATTCTTCTCATTACATATTTGATTTTTCCAAAAAACAATAAGCATGACTCACTGCCAGCTCCTCTGTGCTGAATAGATTCCAATCGGGATGAACTTTCATTTTCCGGACTACTTCAACATTTCCCGGGCGGAGACTTTCTTTCACCAATCTGAATCCCGATTTTTTAAAAATGTGTCTGTATTGGGGAATTCTCAGGCGATTTTGTGGTTGCACGTCATTGTCGATCATTTTCCATTGCGCAGAAGAAAAACGCAGAAAATGGTAAATGCTGATATTGGAGTCGAGATGAGCAAAATGGTCGGACATATCAATAAAATGGCTCATTCTGCCCCCGGCGGGCAGCAATCTGTTGAACTCCACGAAAATAGATTCCAATGCCTCAGGAAATACATGTTCGAGGGTGTTGTTGGAGACAATTCCTGTAAAAGCTTCTGCCGGAAATGAGGTATGGCGGGCATCGGCCAGAACAAGACGGATGTTCATATTCTCCAGTTGCTGATGCGGATCCGGGCTCAGAGAAAGCTGCTCCAACTTATTCCAGCGTCCGGGATCATTGACTGACAGATCCTTCAGACGACCTGCTTTGTTCCATGCAATCAATTGCCGGGCAGCCGTTCTGATACCCTCGGCGCTTGCCAGCGGATGCAAATCAATACTCACCACAGATTCAGCTCCTTCCAGAAAATAAAAAAGGGGAATGAGCGGGTACCAACCTGTGCCCAATTCAAGCAGCTTGGCGCCCTGCGGCCTCACAAAAGCCCTATGCTCAAGAAAGTGAATGAGTTTATCTTCGGTGTACGCATCAGTGAGAAAAACGCCTCGGGTCACATATTTCTGAAAAAGAAAATTAAGCCGATGGCTGTTGGGCATCAGTGAGATTCCTTTCTGAACCACTGCTTTTAAAATCCATTTAGCCATTTGCTTTCTGCCTTTCTTTTATCGAGTAAAGATGCGGCAAAGATTACAAATTGATGAGAGCCGGTTTGATTGATTCTTTAGAAAACATATCAAATTAAGCACGACAACTAACAACCGAAGTTTACTTAATTCACCATTATTTGTATTTTTGACAACCAAATTATCATATGTCTTATTTTTTAACATTTAAAAGCATCAAACAAAACTTATGAGAAATTTCCGCAGAGCACTGCCTTTTATTTTGGTTGCTACATTGTTGCAATCTTGTTTCGTAAACCGCCACACTGTGGGAGATGGTCCTGTAGGCAGAAACACCAACGTTAAGACTTATTCCCGCGCCAAGCAGGTTTATCTGTTTTGGGGAGGCCTCAGTCTGGGTCAAGCCAATCCTGCACTACCACCTGAGGGAGTGGGTTATCAGATTAAAAGCGTATTCAATGGATGGGATGGTCTAATCAGCGGTATCACCGGAGGATTGGTTTCCACCAGAACCGTCAAGATTAAAATTTTCAAAGACGTAGCTGCAGGAATGAAAGATGCAAGACAGGAAAATGCGAAAAAGGCCATGTCTAAATAAGTTAGCCGGTCTCGTGTGACCCACTTATTGGAAATATTCAGAAGAATTACTGACCTTTATTTCTGAAACAACTCATTCAATTTACTTGAATGAGTTGTTTCATTTTTGTACAAACCGCCGGAAAATTTGCGTTCAAAGTGGTTTTTAACTTTTACAAATAAACCAGAGCGTTTGAACATACTGAACTTGATTATAAATAACATCTATAAATGTGTGGGCGGTACGTCCTAGTGGCAACCATTGAACAGCTTGAGCAGCACTATCGGCTGAATACGATTTCAGTACCTGAATTGTGGAACGGCTCTTACAATATTGGTCCGGGCAAAGAAGTGCCTGTCATATGCAGCGACCGGCCCGACACCCTTCAAATGGCCACATTCGGTATGAGTCCGGCATGGGCGCAGAAGCGAATGTTCCTTTTCAATGCACGGGCCGAGGGCGATGGAAATCCGAATAATGATCCGGAGTACGCCGGCGGACCCGGAATTATACAAAAACCTGCCTTCCGAAAGCCGATCCGCTCACAGAGATGTCTGATTCCCGCAAACGCATTCATTGAAGGACCGGAAAATGAAAAACTTCAAAAACCTTATTTGATTTATCAAAAGGGAGAAGCGCTGTTCAGTCTTGCCGGGGTCTATGAAGATTGGACCGATCCCGAAACGGCTGTAGTATATCGGGGCTTTGCCATCATTACGACCGTGGCCAATGAATTGCTCCAAAGCATAGGCCATCGCCGTTCGCCGGTGATCCTCAACCGCAGCCGCGAGCGCAAATGGCTTCTTTCTGAAGATCTCCATGAAATAACAGCCTTGCTTCACCCCTTCGATTCCCACTACCTGAACGCATTTCCCATTTCTTCTGAAATAAGAAATCCGCGAGCAGATGGCCGAGATCTGATCACTCCTCTGGGACATGATCTGAATCCCGGGCCTGTTCACAAAGTCAGTCATCACATTCGAACAGAAGGAATGGGCGGGCAAAGAGGAAAAGTTTAAACCAAGTACACCATAATCTGTTTACCCTCAAATCAAAACCCATGCGATTCAAGTTCTACGCATTTATAATTGCAATCATTGCTACGGCAATCTTCTCTGTGGAAATCCGGGCGCAAGTTAGCGGAAGCATTTCTTTTGGTGGTCAGAACCGCGGCTATGTGCTTTACTATCCTTCCTCTGCGGCTTCAGGCAGCTCTCTTCCTGTGGTCTTTGTGCTGCATGGCTTTACCCAGACCGCTGAAAATATCCGAGACATTACCGGCTTCAACAATATTGCGGAAACCGGGCCATTCATCGCCGTTTATGCGCAGGGAATCAGCAATGCATGGAATACGAACAATCCTTTTCCGGGAGGCTCAACAGCAGATGATGTGGGCTTTATTGCCGCTCTGGCAGATACTGTTATTAGCCGATACAATGCCAATCCTGCCCGCATATACAGCTGCGGTTTTTCTGCGGGAGGTTTCATGAGCCATAAACTGGGCTGTGAGCGTTCAGATAAATTTGCAGCCATAGCGGCAGTATCCGGAGCCATGACCACAGATGCACGGAATCTTTGTAATCCGCAGCGACCGGTTCCGGTGATGCAGATTCATGGCACTGCGGATGCGGTTGTGAGCTATGGCGGGGCATTCACCAACATTTCTGTAGATGAGCTGATGACCTACTGGACAGGCAAAAACCAATGTCCTGCAAATCCGGCAACCAATATGCTGCCTGACATACAGCAGGAAGGATCAACCGTAGAACAACGCATTTACGGCCCCTGCAATGCAGGAAGCGAAGTTCAACTTTTACGCATCATCAATGGAGGACATGCATGGCCATCCGGCAACGGACTCAATGGTGTTGGCAATACCAACAGAGACATCAATGCCAGTCAGCTCATCTGGGATTTTTTCAATCGCTTCAGCCTGAATGGACCCAGCTCTGTTGAAATGGAAAGCCAATCTGCGGAAATAAACATCTTTCCTATTCCGGGCAAAGACAAATTCATTGTTTCTGAAGGAGAGCAAATGTGGACTGGCAAAGGCGGCTTGTATTCCATTGAGGGAAGGCTGATCAAAAATTGTGAAATAGAAAACGGTGCGCTGATGATGAATGAGCTTGCACCCGGGCAATATCTGCTTCGCATCGGGAATCAGTTTCACCGGCTCCCGATTGTTCCTTGATATTTTGCTTTGACACAATATTCAAAGCTTTGCTATCGTTCTATTCCAAACAGCCAAAAATGGAAAGAACCGCTTGGAAACTAATGCTGCCTGCAGCAATCATCCTTTGGAATGAAGCATCCGCAGTAAACAGTACAATCAGCCTTCATGAGGCAGGTAAACTACAGAGTCTGCGCTTAAACATCAGCTCAATAACCGGCCTGAGCAGTCATTCCGGTAAGTGTATAAAAATGGAATTTGAAAACAGAGGGACTGCGGAGCTGAGTATTTCCATTAAAGCGGGGGATCTGCTTTATCCCGCAGATACCAACACACCCAAACCATGGTTTTGACCATGAACACTTACTTCGTGCTTGCCCCGGGTGGCAAAAAGACACAGGAGGCCTTTGCTTTGTGCAGTGAAGCAAACGATGGTGCTCCGGGAGCTGAGACCCGATTCAGAACAGGCAAAAGGAGTTCCGGGGAATTACTGGCCATGGCGGGGTTTATTGCTGCAAAAAACTACCAAAGTTCGGCAGCTCAAAATGCGGTATGGTGTATCACCGATGCTTATCCTTTGAGCAGCATCAACTGTAGTGATACTGCCGAAATGTTCTCCTTAAGAAGGAAGGTGGCCGAGCTTAAGAAAATCCCGCTTTACGAAATGGAAATGTCCGGAGCTGTTGAAGAATATGCACTGGGTGAATGGAGCGGAGAGTACCGATATGAAATACGCAGAAGGAGTACCGTAAAAATTGCGATTTACGACTCTCTCAATAAAGAACTTTATGTGTTGGCAGAACAATCTGTTCAGGATCCGGGCGAATACCGTTACCGTTACACCCTGCGTCTGCCTTTAAACGGCAGATCATATCCTCACGATATCCGGATGTATATGGATGGAGTTCTTTCTCACACGCGCCGTATCAAGGCTGGACCTGAAAGGTAAAGTCCAATTAAACCATTTTAGATTCACAGACTTAAACTCCGGATAATCGTGAACACGAAACATACGTGTTTTCTTCCGAGCATTGGATGCCAAACGAAAAACAAAATGGAGGAAAGAGAATCAGAAAAATTTTGGAAGCCTGAGTCTAAATCAGGTCAATAAAAACGGAATTAGAATCGAAAAATCACGTTGGTTAATGGTAGATTAAAATCAGCTAAAGGTTGCCCTAACGAATAAATAGCTGCTCCTCAATTCAAATCATCGTCCTCTTCGTAAAATTCATCCTGACGGCCATTTGCTGAGTCGTCCTGGAAATTGGCAATTTCAAAGTCACTCCTCCACTGAAATTCTTCTGAAAGTAATTTGATAGCATTAAGGCGGTCTAATCTAAAAGAGCGATAATCATTTCTGAGACGGCACCAACCTACGAGGTGGCGTTTTCTGTCCTTGTAGACAATAGCCATAGGTTCGATATCACGGTGGGAAATCCCTTTCTCTTTGGAATCGTATTCAATGACTGCAACCCGCTGATTTTCAATGGCGTTTTGAATAGTGCTCAGCAAATTGGGCGAATAATGCATCTGTTTTCGCTGGTTTCCGCCTTTGGCGTAAGAGTAATTTTCATTCATGCAAAAGACTATTTCTGATCCGAAGGTAGAAGTTTGAATTTGTGCAAACAAATGTGTTTGTTAAAAATAATATGTTCATTTATGCAAAACATTGATTATCAGCCCATATAAACTTCAGAAACGAAAATAGTTTCCAAAATGAGGTAAAAAACCATTTAGTAACTTCTCAAAATCAACTGAAAGGCTCAGGAAACAATAAAAATTCTTCAGAGCGAGTCTTCTAAAGCTCGGATTTTTCTCAACGCATCTTCCTTTTTCTTTTGTTCATTCGCCAGGACTTCAGGCTTGGCATTTTGAACAAACTTTTCGTTGTTGAGCTTTTTTTCAACGCCCTCCAAAAATCCGCGCGTATATTCAATTTCTTTCAACACCTTTTCACGCTCGGCGTCCCGATCTACCTGAACTGCGGCCGTCACGTAAT
>CAZUHX010000104.1:0-2572 GCA_964620795.1 uncultured Chitinophagaceae bacterium | reverse complement strand
ATAATATTTATCCTGACCACTTAGTACCACGAAACTTCCTTCAGGTTTTGTTTCTGAGAGTTGCACGTCAGAAAGGTTGGCCAGTTTACAAACTACAGCTTCCAGGATCTGAGGGTAGTCTTTCACATCATTATTTCTAATGAGCGATACCGGCTGTTTGGGCGAAAGCTGATTTTTAGCTCTGAATTCACGGATTGCAGTTACCAATAACCTTGCATTCTCCCCAGCCTGTAGCATTTGCTGATTTGACACGGAAGCTACAGGCCAGCTTGATATACAAACCGAATCGCGGTCCTTGCGTTCTTCGAGTTGCTGATAAATTTCTTCAGTGATAAACGGCATGAAAGGATGCATAAGTCTAAGCAGTTGATCGAGGAAATCAACAGACTGCTTCAGGGTAATTTCATCAATCGGCTTACCATATTCAGGCTTAATCATTTCCAGGTACCAGGAGCAGAAGTCGTCCCAAACCAGTTTGTAAACGGTCATGAGTGCATCACTCATTCTAAACTTTGAAAAATGATCCTCCAGGAGAACAATACGGTCATTAAGCCTCTGCTGAAACCAGGCAGAAGCCTGGGCGGCAACGGTTGGTTGAGATAAAGAGTTATCGGCTTTCCAACTTTTCAGCAAGCGAAATGCATTCCAGACTTTATTGGCAAAATTACGTCCCTGTTCGCATTGAGATTCATCAAACAATAAATCATTACCGGCAGGACTGCTTAAAAGCATACCAACACGAACTCCGTCGGCACTGTATTTTCGAATCAACTCGAGAGGGTCTGGTGAATTACCAAGAGATTTACTCATTTTTCTGCCGAGCTTATCTCGCACAATGCCTGTTAGATATACATTGCGGAAAGGGGGCTGAGCGCGATATTCATATCCGGCAATAATCATTCTGGCTACCCAGAAGAATAGAATTTCAGGAGCAGTAACCAGCTCATTGGTGGGATAATAGTATTGTATCTCCGGATTATTGGGCTGCTGCAATCCATTGAATACACTGATAGGCCAAAGCCAGGAGGACGCCCATGTATCCAGCACATCCTCATCCTGCTTGAGATCTTCCGATTCTACCGGGATACCTCTTTGATTAAAGTCAGCAAGGGCTTCTTCCAGACTTTCAGCTACAGCTATCTCACCATTGGGAGTATACCAAGCGGGAATTCGGTGGCCCCACCAGAGTTGCCTGCTCAGACACCAGTCGCGCACATTTTCCATCCAGTGGCGATATGTATTCACAAACTTGGCAGGGATGAGCTGCACCTCTCCGTTTAAAACAGCATCAAGTGCGGGCTTACTGATTTCTTTCATACTCAGAAACCACTGCATCGACAAACGAGGCTCTATGACTGCATCTGTGCGTTCGCTATGACCGATCTGATTGGAATACTCTTCTGTTTTTTCAAGTAAGCCATCCTCTTGAAGTTGTTTTATAGCCTTTTTTCTTGCTTCAAAACGATCCAGGCCTGAGTAAATACCGGCTGCATCGGATATGGTTCCGTCTTCATTCAACACATCTATTACCGGCAACTTATGCCGCTGACCTATTTCATAATCTACAGCATCATGTGCAGGTGTAACTTTAAGACAACCTGTACCAAATTGCATATCAATTGCCTCATCCGTAATCACAGGAACCGGCCTGTTTACCAGAGGCACTATAACTTGCTTGCCGTGAAGATGTTTATAACGCTCATCGTCCGGGTGGACGGCAATAGCCACGTCTCCCATAATTGTTTCAGGACGAACAGTCGCAACTGTGAGATAACCACTGCCCTCTGCATAACGATATCGCACATGGTACAATTTACTTTGAGCAGGCTTAAAAACAACCTCCTCATCGCTAAGTGCGGTTTTGGCGACCGGATCCCAGTTTACCATCCGCACGCCCCTGTAGACAAATCCTTTCCTGTGTAAATCAACAAAAACCCTGATCACATCTTTATAATATCCTTCATCCATTGTAAATGAAGTTCTATCCCAATCGCAGGAAGCGCCGAGTTTCTTTAACTGCTCCAAAATAATACCGCCATACTTTTCTTTCCAGGCATAAGCATGTTTGAGGAATTCTTCCCGGCTCAGGTCACTTTTCTTGATTCCCTGTTCGCGGAGAAGCGCAACCACTTTTGCTTCCGTGGCTATACTTGCATGGTCGGTACCGGGCACCCAACATGCATTTTTTCCCTGCATTCTGGCACGCCTGATAAGCACATCCTGTATGGTATTATTGAGCATGTGGCCCATATGAAGCACAC
The DNA here is from genome assembly GCA_964620795.1 of uncultured Chitinophagaceae bacterium. Classification (GTDB taxonomy): domain Bacteria; phylum Bacteroidota; class Bacteroidia; order Chitinophagales; family LD1; genus CAZUHX01. The sequence continues at coordinate 311 of CAZUHX010000104.1, read as the reverse complement.
CGGTAACATTGGGAGGAGGAATCACGATGGTATATGGCTCACGATCATCAGGAACCGAACGGAAAAAGCCATTCTTCAACCAATAGGCATACCACTTATCCTCACTTGAGGCAGGATCGTAAACTTTAGAAATTTCCATATATATTAAAAGAAAGAGAAATGGCGAATTTAGCCAAAAAAGACAGATACAGGCGCTCAGTGCAATGAGGCTACAGGCTTGCCGGCAACTGATTCATTCTCATAAGGAATGCTATCCAGTTTGACTTTAAGAGCAGCTATAAAACTGAGATAGTCAGGCTTTAGCCTTGAAT
>CAZUHX010000103.1:0-8461 GCA_964620795.1 uncultured Chitinophagaceae bacterium | reverse complement strand
ATTTTGCTGCACGATATTGGCCACGGCCCTTTTTCTCATACGCTGGAGCACAGTTTGATACCCGGCGTGCATCATGAACAGATCTCCAGGCTTTACATGAGCCGGCTGAATGAACAGTTTGATGGTAAGCTCACGCAGGCCATTGCCATTTTTGAGGGAAGTTATCCGCGCAGATTTCTGCATCAGCTGGTGAGCGGGCAATTGGATGTTGATCGTCTGGATTATCTGACCCGCGATAGTTTCTTTACGGGAGTCAGTGAAGGTGTGGTGAGTTATGACCGGATCATAGAGATGATGCAGGTACATGATGACCAGTTGGTCATTGAAGAGAAGGGGATTTATTCCATAGAAAATTTCATCATTTCACGTCGGCTGATGTATTGGCAGGTTTATCTGCACAAAACGGTCCTCTGTGCTGAGGAAATGTTGATCAGGGCGATCCGCAGGGCTCGCTATCTGATTGGCCGCGGACTAAAACTGCAAGCACCGCCTGCCCTGAGTTATTTTTTGGAAAAAGAAGTTAGTCTGAGTGATTTTGAGAAGAGCGATGAGGCACTTGACCGGTTTAGCCGGCTGGATGATGTAGATGTTTTTGCTGCATTAAAATTCTGGCGCGAGGCCGGAGATCCTGTTTTGTCGCTTCTTTCGGCTGCTCTGCTCGAACGCAAGATTTTTAGGATTGAAATGGGGCGGGAGGCCATTGATTTTCAGCGTCAGAAATTGCTGGAGCGTTCAGCCATTGAGCATTTCGGGCTGGGAGAATCTGATGCAGGCTTTTTGGTGTTTGCAGGAGCCACCAGCAATTTTGCCTACAATCCCCACGAGAATATGATTCGGATTCTGAACAGGAACGGGCAGATAACTGATATTGCACAGGCCAGCGATCAGCTGAATATTTCAGTGCTTTCTGTTCCGGTGGTGAAGTATTATTTGTGTTATCCTAAGGTGTTATCTGCCTATCTCAAACAATAAAGTTGAGCGAAAAACGTTTTTCAGGTCAAAAAGAGGGAATGCAGGCTACTGCTGCGCAGATATGCGCTATACTTGAGGGAGAACTTGAAGGAGATCCGGGAGTGATTGTTGATCACATGGCCAGGATCGAAGAAGCAAATCCCAAATCAGTTTGTTTCATTGCCAATCCCAAATACGCGCATTACGCCGACAAAGTACATGCGGGAGTATTGATTGTAAGCAAAGATTTGTCTGTCAATAATCATCGGCTGGGAGCTCTGATCAGGCTGGAGGATCCCTACCTCGGATTTACCCGTTTTATGCAGTATGTAGACAGGGAAATGCGGCAGCATCAGCGCAAAGAAGCATTTACCCATCCATCAGCAGTTGTGGGCGAAGATGTGGTGATGGGCCAGCATTGTAAAATCGGTGCTCTCGCTTTCCTGGGCGAAGGGGTCAAGCTTGGGCATGGGGTTGTTATTGGTGAAGGTGCCATTATCGGTTACGGAGTTGAGATTGGAAATGAATCTCATATTCATCCGGGAGCTAAAGTCCTGCATTCCTGTAAAGTTGGTGCGCGTTGCATCATTCATCCGGGAGCTGTAATCGGCAGTGACGGATTTGGTTTTGCTCCTGACAAAGACGGCACTTTTCACAAGATTCCCCAAACCGGAAATGTAGTGTTGGAAGATGATGTGGAAGTAGGTGCCAATACCACCATAGACCGGGCAACCATGGGAAGCACCCTGATCAGAAAAGGAGTGAAGCTCGACAATCTGATTCAGATCGGGCACAATGTGGAGATTGGTGAAAATACAGTGATGGCGGGAATGAGCGGAGTTTCCGGAAGTGCAAAGATCGGTAAGGGTTGTATGATTGGAGGTCAGGTCGGTATTGCCGGTCACATTACAATAGCCGATGGCGTGAAAATCAATGCGCAAACCGGGGTGAGCAAATCGGTGACCAAAGCGGGCATGTCTGTTACAGGATCTCCGGCGATGGAGTTTTTTGCTCATTACCGCATGATGGCACAGATGCGCAGGATTCCCGAAATTCTTGACAGATTGCTGAAGCTGGAAAGCAATAAGGCCTGAATGAAGAGTAAAATCACTCATTTGATTTTTGGGGTATATATGCTCTCAAAAAATATTTTAGGTTTGTTACCTTAAGTTTTTGAGAATGTATCAACAGACGATCAGGCGGGAGGTATCCCTCAGCGGTGTCGGACTTCACACCGGACAGCAGGTGAACCTTCTTTTTAAGCCGGCTCCGTCTAATCACGGAATTCGATTCAAGCGGATTGATCTTGCAGGAGAGCCGATTATTCCGGCTGATGTTGAACTCGTGACCACCGTAGAAAGGGGGACTACTCTTGAGAAAGGAAATGCCAAAGTGGCCACAGTAGAGCATTTGCTAAGTGCCTGCGCCGGTTTGCAAATTGACAATCTCCTGATTGAGCTAAATGGAATGGAAATTCCGATCATGGATGGCAGTGCACGCCCTTTTATCGATGCGCTTGAATCTGCAGGAATACAGGAACAGACCGAAGAAAGGGAAGTCTTTGAACTGCGTTCAAACATTCATTACATAGACAAGGAAAGCGGGGTTGAAATGCTGGCCATGCCGAGCGACCGTTTTAAAATCACGGCTCTGATCGATTACAAATCCCCTATTCTTGGTCAGCAGCATGCCTCGCTCGACAAAATCACTGACTTTAAAAAAGAGTTTGCCGGGGCCAGAACATTTTGTTTTCTGCATGAGTTGGAGATGCTTCTGGATGCAGGCCTGATCAGAGGCGGAGATCTCAGCAATGCGATAGTAGTGGTTGATAAGGCCGTAAACGAAGCTGAAGTAAAACGCCTTGCAACACTGTTCAATAAACCCGATATCCAGGTGGTAGAAGAGGGAATCCTGAACAACGTTCAGCTTCGCCATCCCAATGAACCCGCCCGTCATAAGCTTCTTGATATCGTAGGTGATCTTTTTTTAGTAGGAATTCCTTTCAATGCTCATATCATTGCCACCAGACCCGGCCACCGAGCCAATATTGAGTTTGGGAAACTGATTAAAGCTCACATCAGAAAAGCCCGGGCAGCGCAGTCTGCTCCTTCCTACGATCCTGATGTTGCTCCTGTTTATGATGCGGCTCAGATCGAAAAGATTCTTCCTCACCGGTATCCTTTTCTGCTGATCGATAAGATCATCAGGATTAATAAGAAAGAGGTGGTCGGAATCAAAAGCGTGACCTTCAATGAGGAATTTTTCAGAGGACATTTTCCCAACAATCCGGTGATGCCCGGAGTATTGCAGATTGAAGCCATGGCGCAGACCGGCGGAGTGCTTGTGCTGCACGCTTTGGAAGATCCGCATTTATACGATACTTATTTTTTGAAAATTGATAAAGCCAAGTTCAAACACAAAGTTGTTCCGGGAGATACCCTCATTTTTCACCTGGAACTGCTGGCACCCATCCGGCGGGGAATTGTGGAAATGCGCGGCTCTGCCTATGTAGGCAGCAAGCTGGTTGCCGAAGCTGAACTTATGGCCAAGATCATCAAACGCGATTCCTGAATGAATCAACCTTTCTCTTATATCCACCCTCAGGCAGAAGTTGCCGATAATGTGGTGATTGAACCTTTCGTGACCATCAGTAAGGATGTGGTGATCGGAGAGGGAACCTGGATAGGACCGCATGTAACCATCATGGAAGGCGCCAGAATCGGTAAGAATTGCAAGATTTTTCCGGGTGCAGTTATATCTGCCACTCCTCAGGATCTTAAATTCAGAGGTGAAAAAAGTTATGTTCACATCGGTGATAATGTGGTGATCCGCGAATATGTGACCATCAACCGCGGCACCGAAGCCAGTTTCAAAACGACGGTAGGCAACAATACTCTGCTCATGGCCTATGTGCATGTTGCTCACGATTGCAGGATCGGTTCCAATTGTGTGCTGGCGAATAATACCAATCTCGCAGGTCATGTCGAAATCGGTGATTATGCCATTATTGGCGGTGCTGTGAATATTCAGCAGTTCACCAAAGTGGGACGAAATACCATTGTGTCGGGCGGCTCCCTGCTCAATAAAGACATTCCGCCTTTCGTGAGAGCCGGACGCCATCCGATTTGTTATGTGGGCGTTAATTCTGTAGGTCTTCGCAGAAGAGGATTTTCAACCGAACAAATCAATCAGATTCTGGAAGTTTACCGCATCCTTTATATCCGCGGCTTTAATACAAGCAATGCGCTGAAAATCATAGAGTCTGAAGTCCCGGCCAGTGCAGAGAAAGATGAAATTGTGACCTTTATTCGCGAATCTGTGCGTGGAATCATGAAAGGATTCAACAGCAGAAGCAACGGAAGTGAAGATTGAAGGCAAAGGCATTGGCAAGCGTTACGGCGCTCAATGGATTTTCAGAGATCTGAATCTGGAAGCCGAAGCTCCTGATGTAGTGGCGGTAACAGGAGCCAACGGAGCAGGCAAATCAACTTTACTGCAGATCATTAGCGGAAGAATTACTCCTCTGGAAGGCAGCATCATTTATCATCTGGATGGGAAAACTCTTTCGCAGGATGATATTGCTCCCATGATTTCTTTCTCTGCGCCTTATCTCGATCTCCCCGAAGAGCTCAGTTTGATGGAATTGCTGGAATTGCATTTTGCCATGCGCAGTCCGCTTGAAGGATTGAATGTATCCGATTTACCCAAAATACTGGAAGTGAAGCCCGATCAGATTCTGCGGCAGATGTCTTCAGGAATGAAGCAGCGGATTAAGCTCGGACTGGCCTTCTTTTCAAAATCATCATTACTGATTTTGGATGAGCCCACTTCCAACTTTGACAGGAAATGGAAAGACTGGTATCTGCAACTGAAGCAGGACAAAAGCCTGATGCAAGGGCGTTTGCTGGTCATTGGAAGCAATGAAGAGGAAGAATATCTCGGTGCAACCAGGCACATACAACTTTCGGCAGTCTGAGTAATATCAAGTGAAAGCTGCATCTTCGCAGGCAAATTTTAAGGGAATGAAAAAGGTCACAGTGATCGGCGCAGGTACCATGGGAAATGGAATTGCGCATGTATTTGCCCAAAGTGGTTTTGAAACCAGGCTTACGGATGTCTCGGCTGCAGCCCTGGAAAAGGCGATAGCAACCATTACCAAAAATCTTGACAGGCAATTGGCCAAGGGCTCTATCTCTGAGGCGGATAAGGCTGCTACGCTTGGCAGAATCAGTTGTCACAGCAGCCTGGAAGACGGCTGTTCAGGCTCCGATTTCGCGGTCGAGGCGGCTACAGAAAACATTGATCTGAAGCTTAAAATTTTCAGAGAAATGGATCGCCTGATGTCTCCTGAAGCCATTCTGGCGACCAATACTTCTTCCATTTCCATTACGCGAATTGCTGCGGTAACATCAAGACCTATGCAGGTGATCGGCATGCACTTCATGAATCCGGTTCCTGTAATGAAACTGGTGGAAGTCATCCGCGGCTATGCTACTTCCGATGAAGTCACGAAGAAGGTAATGCAGCTTTCGGAGCAACTCGGCAAAGTGCCTGTAGAAGTTAATGACTATCCCGGATTTGTGGCCAACAGAATCTTGATGCCCATGATCAATGAAGCGATCTGCAGTCTTCATGAAGGCGTGGCCGGTGTGAAAGAAATTGATACGGTCATGAAGCTGGGAATGGCGCATCCCATGGGGCCGCTTCAGCTGGCTGACTTTATCGGACTGGATGTTTGTCTCGCCATTTTGAGGGTGCTCCATGACGGCTTCGGCAATCCCAAATACGCCCCATGTCCGCTGCTGGTCAATATGGTTACTGCCGGATTTCTCGGAGTGAAGTCGGGAGAAGGTTTTTACAAATACGGAAAAGACTACAAGGAGCTTTTGGTGAGTGAACGTTTTGTGCGTTAACCATCAATAACAGTCTTTAAGCCTCGGCCGCCTGCGCGCTGCGCTGCGAAATCCCGTACCAGGCCAGATAAACATAGCACATCAGCGGAACCACAAAAGATGTCTGTAATCCGGAAGCATCTCTGAGCAATCCCTGCATTTCGGGAATGATCGCTCCACCGGCTATCATCATTACCAGCAAAGAAGAGCCCTTATTGGTGTATTCGCCCAGTTTGCGAATGGACAGGGTAAAGATGTTGCTCCACATCACCGAATTGAAAAGTCCGATGGCGAGCACAGACCACATGGCTGTGGTCCCCGTGAGATTGATCGCTCCCAGAAGCAGCAAGCCAGAGATTAACGCAAAACTTGCAATCAGTATTCCGGGATTGGGCGGACTCACAACAAAAGCCCCCAGATTCAGTAAAATACAAGCGAGAAACCAGAGCCCGGTCTCGGGCGCATTGCCGCTCATTACCAGCCAGCTCTCTGCAAGACTGAAGGCCACAAGCGGAATGGCCGTAATCAGTAGGATCTTTCTGGCCCGCGGCAATTCACTTAGCCATACTCCTCCAAGAAATCTTCCGGTCATGGCTCCGCCCCAGTAAAAACTCACATACGATCCTGCCGTTTGGGTATCTAAGCCGCCGGTTTCCGGCAGGCTGAGAAAGCGCACCAGATGCCCGCCGATGGTGCATTCTGCTCCTACGTAAAAGAAGATGGCCAGTGCGCCGAAAATCAGTTCCGGGTGATTACGCCATCGAAAGTCTGAAGATCCTTGTACCTGTTGCTCAATGCGCGGAAGCCTGATGAATCCGAAATTGGCCGCTATGGTAAACAGACTCAATGCCAGAAAAATATATGGAAGCTGAACGCTGTTTACATCTGCATTTTCAGAAAGTATGACTGCAGAGCCAATCAATGGAGCCAGGGTGTGCCCCAGAGAATTGACGCCCTGGGCCAGATTAAGCCGCGATGCGGCAGTAGAGGATGGTCCTAATATGGCAACATATGGATTGGCGGCAACCTGAAGAAGCGTAATGCCGGAAGCGAGTATGAACAAGCCCATCAGGAATACCGGGAATGAGGCCAGTCCAGCTGCGGGATAAAACACCAGACAGCCGGCGCCCATCAGCAGCAGCCCAGAGATGATCGCCGGCTTGTAGCCAAACTTGCCAATGAATTTTCCTGCAGGAAGTGACATCACAAAGTAGGCGCCAAAGAAGAAAAACTGCACCAGCTGTGCCTGCCAGCCCTGCAGCTGAAATGCCGACTCAAGATGCGGAATCAGTATGTCGTTCAGTGAGGTAATGAAACCCCATAGAAAGAACAATACGACCAGAAATACAAAAGCAGTTTTTTGTTGCATAAGCTCTAAATTACCATAATTCGGCGGGATAGCGATCCATTGCAAAGTCTATCCGGCGGGCTTTCATCAATGATTCGTGGCTGAGGAAAGGCCGCTGAATGGGAAGGCTGTCTATCAATGCTTTTTTGATGTATATGTTTTTTCTTCCTGCGTTTTGTGCTTTAATGGTGACGCATTTTTCCGGCTGTTGTGGATCCGGACACAGCCTGAGCTCCGGAAACAGCGGACTGCCAATGGCATATTCCGCAGAGCCCGGACATACCGGATAAAATCCCATGGCACTGAAAATGTACCAGGCACTCATCTGTCCGCAGTCGTCGTCTCCATGCAGGCCATGCGGACCGGAGCCGTATTTTTTTCTTCTGTATTCTGCTACACGCTTTTGCGTAGATGAGGCATCTCCCGCATAGTTGTATAGATAAGTGAAGTGATGCCCCGGTTCATTTTCATGAATGTAGTGACCCTCGTCGAAATTGGCATTCAGCTTTCTCAGGAATTCAGTCCGGCCTCCCAGTAATTCAATCATGCCCGGAACATCGTGCTGAGCCGAAAAAAGGTAAGTCCACGGACTGCCTTCCGTAAAGCCTTCATAAGGATTTTTGTTCCACTGGCCATTGAGTTTTTTTGGGGCCATGAATCCTGTTTCCGTGCGATAAAGATTGCGGTAGTTGCGGCTTCTTTCATACAGCAATCGGGCTGTATCCTGAAGGCCCGCCCATTCTGCCACCTTACCCACGCAATAATCGCCGTATGCGTATTCCATGGTGCAGGAGACCGACTCATTGGTTTTGTCGCAGGGAACATAGCCGATACGGTTGTACCAGACCGATCCTGCACGTGCTTCGTAATTGGTCCATAGCGCGCGGTCGGCCCAGCGATTGCAGCTGTCGCCTACAGGCGGAACAAAAGCATTTTTTAAACAAGCGGCCAGGGCTGCGGCAGTGTCAATGCCGGAAAATCCTTTGGTTACGGCATCGGCAATCACGGCATCGGCATGTGTGCCGATCATGATGGAAGTGTAGGTCGGATTGGGCCATTTGGGCATATAGCCGCCCTCCTTGTACATTTGAGTCAGCGCATTGACCATGCCGGGCACCCGCTCGGGCGCAATCAGGCTGAGCAATGGATGCTGTGCCCGATAAGTATCCCATAAGGAATAATCATTATAACTTTCTCCCTTATGTATCCGGTCGTCGAAGGCAGAGTAATATCGCCCGTATTCTGAAAATTCTCTCGGGAAAAGCAAACA
>CAZUHX010000102.1:0-8637 GCA_964620795.1 uncultured Chitinophagaceae bacterium | reverse complement strand
CACCGCATAACTCTGCGGGGGAACATTTATTTTATCTGCTCAGGTTTCAGCTTTTTGGAGGATTACTTTTAAGAGTAAGCCCCAAACTGTGCACAGTTTATTCAGTCCACAGGAGTTTTTGTCTCAAAAAAGCATTGCCCGAAGACAAAAACAAGGCATTGCAATTGATACAACTGATCTGCCGGTTAGCGCAGACTACCTTCAGGCCATTGAACCATGGACCGACTCTCTGGTATATGTTTTAAAATGGAGCAACTCGGCAGTTATTCTTCCCAAAGCAGCTGCAACACCGGAAGATCTGCTTGCTCTGCCTATGGTGAAAAGTGTAATGCCTGTCACTACTTTACCCATCAAGAGCAACCACCGTCCCGCCAATAAATTTGAAGAAGAATTATTCGTTCCGATGAGTTATGTGGAAGGTGGCGGAAAGTATGGCGGTTCTTATCGGCAAATTAATCAGCTGAATCTGGATTTGCTGCATGCAAGAGGTTACGAAGGCGATGGGATGACGATCGCCGTTATGGACAATGGCTTTTTTCGGCTTGACCGGTATGAAGCCTTTGACTCTCTGCGTCTTTCCGGCAGGATCATAGCCACCCGAGATTTTGTTTCAAAGCGCAATGAGGTCTATGATGTTGGCGGTCATGGAACTTCGGTTTTATCCTGTATGGCCGCAATTCTCCCCGGCCAATTGCGTGGATCCGCACCCTATGCAAGCTATCTGCTGCTGGTCTCAGAAGACGATAATGCTGAAACAGTAATGGAAGAGTATTACTGGGCTGCCGCTGCCGAGTTTGCCGACAGCATGGGCGCCGATATACTCAGCACATCTTTGGGCTACACCACTTTCGACAGCCAGGAAGGCAATCATCGTTATGCTGATATGGACGGCAATTCTACCGTCATCAGCCGTGCTTCAAATATGGCAGCTCTTAAAGGCATGCTGGTACTGAATAGCGCCGGCAATTCCGGTAGAAATTCATGGAAATATATCAGCGCACCTGCCGATGCCCGTGAAATTATAGCCGTGGGAGCAGTTGATGTCAACAAACAAATTGCAGATTTCAGCAGCTTTGGTCCGTCATATTCCGGACAGGTAAAGCCCGATGCTTGCGCCATGGGGCGCGCCTGCACGCTTATCTCGAGGGAAGGGATTCTTTCCAATGGCTCGGGAACATCCTTTGCCTGCCCGATTTTAGCAGGCGGAGCCGCCTGCCTCTGGCAGGCACTGCCCCAACGTTCTGCCATCGAAATTCGCGATCTCATCAGGCGTTCAGGCAGCAGATGGGAGAATCCCGACAACCGTTTCGGTTTTGGTATCCCTGATCTTTATGCTGCCTGGCTTTCCGAAACCCGATTACAGGGATTCCCTTTTGCAAAAAACATAGAACCTCTGCTGTATCCCAATCCCAGCGGAGGTTCCTGCAGCATGTTGATTTACGCTCCTGCAGAAGGCACCTACACCATTGAAATGTTTTCTGTCAACGGTCAGCAATGCGGAAAAATGGAAGTATTTCTGCGCGAAAGCAGCTCAGAATGGATTTCACTCGATCAGCTGAGCATGAATCTTCCCAAGGGTGAATACCTGCTCAAGGTTTTCCCCAATGCCCGTCTGAGCCATCTGAAACTGATCCTGAATTAATGCCGCAGCAAAGGTATTAGCCTGCGTGTGCCGTCTTTCATCAAAATCTCAGCAACTGTCATTCCGCGATATTCCGAGCCGGGTCTGAAACTGCCATCACCTTCTCTCTTCAGAACTTCAATTTTTCTGCCGCTCAGATCCAGCCAATTTAGTTCGTTTGCTTCCTGCGAGTCTATGTAAAACCGATCGTTGAACGGCTGAGGATAAACCCCGGCTTGGCTTTGATCTAAACTCAGATCGTCTGTTCCCAGAATCAATTCCGTGGGCTCGTACTGCGCCACAAACAGATCATTATTGTCGGCAATAGGCAGGGTAAATGGCGGAAACTCTGCATTAAACAAATAGTAGCCTGCAACAGCTACCTTACCTTCGGTGCAGGCAATTCCCATTCCGCATTCTGTTTGAATACCTGAGGCTTTGTCGGCCCAGCGCAAATTGCCCTGAATACCGTAGCTCGCCATATACACATCGCGGTCTATGCCCTGAAGTACGTAGCCCCGAAACGAAATGGAATTGTCGAACATACCTGTTACATAAGCATTCCCTTCTTCGTCGCTGCATACCGAAGTGCCCAGATCCAATCCCGAACCGCCGGCGCTTCTTACCCAGAGGCAATTCCCTTGAGCATCATAGCGTGCAATAAACATATCGTTGTAGTTGTTATATGTAGCAGACAACTGATCAAAATAGGCGGTTCCTGCAAAATAGCCGGTCAGCAAAAAATCGCCATCCGGCGCAGAGGCTACGGCATAGGCAGCGTCTTCATAATTTCCGCCGGCCTGCTTCAACCAGTTCAGATTGCCACTTGCAGCATCGGCGCTCAGCAGGAAAATGTCGTAACTCTGATTGGGGGTGTTCAGTCCGCGGTTGTCGTATCTCAGACTTCCACTGAAGTATCCGCACAGGCCGATGCGACCGTCAGGACTTGCAGTGATGCCGGTACCTTCGTTGGTGAATGTTCCGGCAAAGCTTTTGCGCCATAAGAATTCGCCCTGCTGATCTATGGCCAGAACAAAAGATTCACTCAGCAGATTGTTGGTTCTGAGCGTGTCTTCCCCCGCTGCCAAAAATCCTTCATAAGATCCGGTCAGAAAGCTTCTTCCCGCCGAGTCGGCGGCAATGCCGTAGGCAATATCGGCCCCGGGACCGCCGGCCTGATTCACCCAAAGAAGCTGCCCGCTCTCATCTAAACAGGCCGCAAACAAATCACTGCGACCTGCCGAACGAAGCTGGCTTCCACCAAATACTGCACTGTCTTCGTAATAACCCGAAAAGTAAATACGATTTCCCGAACACGTGATGGCATTGGCCTTGTCGTTTCCCGGTCCGCCAAAAGTTTTCACCCACAATACATCTCCCTCAGCGCTGTATCTTGCCACAAAAGCATCAAAGAGCCCTTTGCCCTGAATGCTCAGACTTCCGAAATTTGCCCGGCCTGCAATATTGCCGCAAACATACACCGAGCCGTCGGCTCCTTTTACCACAGAGGTTGCCGCATCATTTCCCACTTCACCTCCTGCTGCTGTCCATAGAAAACGCTGGGCCATCAGCCTGTGGCCTCCGGTTCCGGAAAGTAATAATCCACAGATTACAAGCTTGAGTAAAAAAGTTATTCTTTTCATTATCAACAAAGCTACAAACATTGCGCAAGCTCAGGCTGAAGGATTGAACAGATTCCTTAATTTTGCCCAAACAAATCCGAAACTTCATGGCCAAGTACGTTTTCGTAACCGGAGGGGTGACCTCCTCCCTGGGAAAAGGTATTTTGGCCGCCTCCCTTGCCAAGCTTCTTCAGGCTCGGGGGCTTCGCGTCACCATCCAGAAGTTTGATCCCTACATCAATGTTGATCCGGGAACACTCAATCCCTACGAGCACGGGGAATGTTATGTAACCGAAGACGGTGCCGAAACAGATCTGGATCTGGGTCATTACGAACGCTTTCTAAACGTTCCCACTTCTCAGGCCAATAATGTGACCACCGGAAGAATTTATCAGACGGTCATCAATAAGGAAAGGGCAGGAGCCTTCCTCGGAAAAACAGTACAGGTCATTCCGCACATCACCGATGAAATCAAATCGCGTATGCTTCATCTGGGAACAACAGGTGAATATGATCTCGTGATTACTGAAATTGGAGGAACCGTGGGTGATATTGAGGCACAACCCTACATAGAATCCGTGCGTCAGCTCATCTGGGAACTAGGCCATGAAAATGTGCTGGTCTGCCATCTCACTTTGTTACCCTATCTCAAGAGCGCCAAAGAGCTGAAGACCAAGCCCACCCAGCACAGTGTGAAAGAATTGCAGGGTTATGGTATCCAGCCCGATATTCTGGTGTGCCGCACCGAAATGGAACTGAGCGAAGAACTGCGCCGCAAACTCGCTTTGTTTTGCAATGTAGATCGAGACTCGGTTATTCAGGCCATTGATATGCCGTCTATTTATGAAGTGCCTCTTGAAATGCTGAAGGAGGGTCTTGATCAAACGGTGATCCGCAAACTTCGGCTGCATGAACAAGGGCCGGCCAAACTCGAGCGCTGGAAAGAGTTTGTACATCAGCTCAAAAATCCAATACATACCGTACGCATCGGTCTGGTCGGGAAATACATTGAATTGCAGGACGCCTACAAATCCATTTACGAATCCTTTATACACGCCGGAGCGGCGAATCACTGTAAGGTAGAAGTGGTTAATATTCATTCCGAAAGCATTCATGAGCGTAATGCTGCCGAATTGCTTTCCGGTCTCAGCGGTATTCTGGTGGCGCCGGGCTTTGGCAACCGGGGCATTGAAGGTAAGATTCAGGCTATACGGTTTGCCCGCGAAAACAAAATTCCTTTTCTGGGCATCTGTCTGGGCATGCAGTGCGCGGTCATTGAGTTTGCCCGTCATGTGCTGGGTCTGAACAATGCCCATTCCACTGAAATGGATCACGACACACCGCATCCGGTAATTGACATGATGGAAGAGCAGAAAAAGGTAGTCAACAAAGGCGGAACCATGCGTCTGGGGGCCTATCGGTGCCAGCTTCGCGAAGGCTCTCTGGCCGCTTCTGTTTACGGAAAACCGGAAATCAGCGAAAGGCACCGCCACCGTTATGAGTTCAATAACCAATACCTTTCCCGGGCTGAGGCAGCAGGCCTGATGGCCAGCGGGAGGAATCCGGAAAATAATCTGGTAGAAGTGGTAGAACTGAAAGAGCATCCATGGTTCATCGGAGTACAGTTTCATCCCGAACTCAAGAGCACGGTAGACAATCCGCACCCGCTGTTCGTAGGCCTGGTCGCAGCGGCCATGCGCTTAAATCAAAACCCTAAATCCGAAAAGGCTGCTCAGGCCGTCGGCGCATAAAAAAAGGGCCCACACAGCCTCTGACCTTAAGCTGCTTGAAGTCAGGATTTGGGCTTAGCTGCATCGCTGTAATCCACCGTTAACCTGTTTTTTGGACGAGGAGCGGTTTCCCGCTTGTGGCCCGCCATTGACGCAACGAGTTATAGGCCCGGATAAAAATTAATATCCAGCTAAGACATCTTGCTGTGTGGGCTTATCTTGATAAAGAACTTGAACGAGAACCGATGGCTAATTTAAACAGGAATTGCGGCATTTTGTTGCATCTGAATTCATATTTGGCAGAAGTATGCGGGCCTGCCCCCGCCGCAACGGGATCGCACTGCAAACTCATCATTTTCCGGCGGCGGGGTCGCGTGCTGCAGGGCTTCGGTGCCGCTTCGCGACACGCCTTCGGCCCCTTTCGCCCGCTCAGGCATTCTATAGACCTCAAATGATGGAGAGGATTCTCCGATTTTAATTAAATTCATTGAGCTTCGCAATTCACTTTTTCTATCTGAATCCCATCGATATGCCATCTCAATTCAAAAGGTCTTTTAGACTGTTCTTCCTTTTGGTCTGCTTAAGCCTCAATGCATGGAGCAACAATGCGGCCTATCTCTCAAGGCAGCAACAGCTCATTGACTCTACCCTTCAGAACTCCGGTCCCAGCGGCATCACGCTCATTTTGCAGGCATACCGGAATATCCCTATAGATACGGCCAATCTCAATTCCAGATTAGTCGGCGGTCCGGGCGACGATTTCAGCATCATTCAGTGGGTGCGTTTTTTGTGCCTCACCAACGGACGATATGACCAAACGATTCTTCCGGTTTTGTACAGCGTTCCTTACTGGATCACTAATGGAGCTACCACAAGAGGCTATTGGTCAGAAAACCACATGATCATGTGGATGAGCTCCGACTGGCTTCTGCATGAGAAGTTTGGCAAACCGGTTGACTCCTGCCTGAGGAAGCGACTGGTTCATTACCTGGATCTTAAAATTAACTATGGCTTTTATGAATTTCTGTCTTCTACCTATTCTCCTTTTACTCTTTCGGGATTGCTGAACCTGGCCGACTTCTCTCAGGATCCCGAAATCAGCACAAAAGCGGCTGTGGCAGCAAGGAAACTTCTGCATGCCATGCTTCTCCCCACTACAGATCTGGGTATCTATTATTCTACCTCAGGCAGAGGCTATCCCGAGGTATTTGAAAATGCCTATGGCCGGAGTATAAGTTACGTGATTTATCTGCTCACGGGCTTTGGTCCTGTGCCCTCTTCCATTTCAATTGCAGGCTCTTTTCTTGCCACCAGTTCGCTTGAAGTTGATTCGGTAATCAATGCCTACAGTTCTCAGGTAGATACAGTGTTGCATATTGGTCATTCTCTGGATAGCGGTTTTGTGATCAACAGCGGAATGTCGGCCATTGATAAAACTGTTTTTCAGTGGAGTTCAGGTTCCTATTTTCATCCATTGGTGGTTTCAGAGACCGTTCAGCTTTTGTCTGATTCCAACATGTGGAACCATACCGATTTTCGCATATTCAGTGTTCTTGCGCCCTATGTTACACCACAGGATGCTCCTGTAGTGGCAGAATCTCTCGGCTCTATTTCCAAAAGTTCGGTGATTTGCCGGGAAGATGTGGCCATATTTAAGCACCATGAGGTTGCGCTGTCCTCGGCTCTTGATTTGTGGAAAGGCAAGGTGGGATTTCAGCAATATCCCTGCGTGGCTGCTGTGGGAACCGCTTCAGTTTACACCGCTTCGGGCGAGGTGAAGCCCGACTGGAATCAGCGCAACAGGAATAATGCCAACATACATCTTCCGTATGTGATGCAAAAGAAAAATGTCGCTTTGATGATGTACAGGCCGGAGCCGGTCAATCCCTTGGTAGGAACTGCTTTCTCCTTCAAAGATGTGGCTTTGCATTTCAAGGATTCAGAGTTTGATGAGGTAACAGACAACGGACTATGGCTCATTGGAAGACAGAGCAATAATTATGTGGCAGTCAAGAGAAATTGCATCGGCACCATCAACGGGCTGCGCGCTTGTCCTAGTTCTGCCGGGCAAGCCTGGGCACTGGTGGTTGGTGACTCGGCAATGTATGGAGGCTTTAATGCTTTTCAAACGGCCGTGCAGCAGTCCCGGTTTGAAGAGCGTTGGTATTTTGACTCGCTGAGCCGGCAGACCGTTTACTATGCCAAAGTGGTTTTTGACTCCACCTCCATTGAACATGCCTGGGGGGTAGATAGTATCGTGGCTTCAGACGGCCCCGCCATTCAGAAGGCCGGAAGTCTCAGGCTCTATCCCAATCCGGCAACCGATCTGCTCATAATAGGCACGGAAGGCTTGAATGGAAAGCTGCAGTCTTGCAGTGTCTTCAATGCCTTGGGTCAAAAGCTCGCCATTGAAGATGCCTTCAGTTTTGAGGGCTCAGCTTGGACATTAAACTGTTCGCCGCTTAGCCCGGGATTGTATGAGCTGCAGATTAAAACAGAAACCGGAAGCTACAGTTCGAGATTCATCAAACGCGAGTGAGTATTTTCCGAAACAAAAAACAAGAATGGCTATGAATGG
The DNA here is from genome assembly GCA_964620795.1 of uncultured Chitinophagaceae bacterium. GTDB lineage: Bacteria > Bacteroidota > Bacteroidia > Chitinophagales > LD1 > CAZUHX01. Next base: position 1,086 of record CAZUHX010000102.1, on the reverse strand, counting down.
AAGAATCAGGAACGGGCAAAGGCCAGGAGTAAACTGTAATCGCTCTGGTCGGCTGCTTTTACCGCTTTGAGGTAGGCTGCCCGGGCATCGCCTTCGCCAGACAGCTCGGCTGCACCCCAACTTAATACGGGCTGCTTGTAGATTTTCTCAATAATGATGTCGGCCATGAGGCGGCAGTGCCTGCCGTTGCCGTTGGGGAAGCAATGGATGCTTACGATGCGGTGTTTAAAACGCAGGGCAATTTCATCGGTTTGCAGATTAGCGATGGTGGGCTTTTAAACATAAAAGTTTCTTAGAAGAACTGAACTTTCAGTTACCACAAAAATAACAATCGGAGACAAAACCCAGCCTATTGCCAAGGTGCTGTTATGCCCAGTATTAAATTGATTTTCTGTATAATTCTTTCCAACGAAGATCGGTTTGCTGGTCAACCCATTGTTTTGACTTATAGCCCCCACTTCTTAAATTCTGATTTATTAGCTTCCCAAGTCCAAACGAATAATTGATACTACTGTCTTTCCCCAATTCAACGTATACACCATCAGACACTTTAAAAACACCATTTAAACCTTTGAATGTTAAACCATCGATGGAATTACTTGGCGTTTGACCAGGCTCTAATATTGTCACGCTTTGATTCTCGTCTAAAATATAAAATTGAATATTTGAATCATTCCGGGTTATTCTTCCTCCTTTTTTTATGTCTAATAACTGTAGCAAAGAAGCTATACCAAGCCCTAATCCAATATTTCTGGTTGTTTGATTTTCTGAAAGTGATAATCCCATTGTTGCAAGAAGTCCTAATGACATTCTTGTATAAGGATCAATCTTGTTTTCAAGCGTTTTAATCCCAGCATATGACACAATACTGGAGCTCGTTATTGTTAATCGGTTCTTTTTCATTTTCTTTTTATGGAATGTAAATCAATTTTTATTCCACTTCAATCTATCTGACATATTGTCATTTGACTAAAAGCTGACTGTTAAGACTTAATTTATCTTTACTGTCTTTGTAATATTGGGCATAACGTTTTCGGGCTTTGCGTTCGGGCGGGTTTCGGAGCACAAAGTTTCAATTTATTACTA
>CAZUHX010000101.1:4190-8695 GCA_964620795.1 uncultured Chitinophagaceae bacterium | reverse complement strand
CTCCGCCTCGCTGGCCAAACTTTTTGAGATGATTTACAAATATCCCAAACCGGTCATTGCTCAGGTAGAAGGACCTGCACTTGCAGGTGGCTGCGGACTGGCCGCCGTTTGTGATTATGTGATGGCCACCCCCAATTCCACATTCGGTTATACCGAAGTGCGGATAGGATTTATCCCGGCCATTGTAAGCGTATTTCTGACCAGAAAAATTGGTGAGGGTAAAGCCCGCGAACTTTTACTGAGCGGAAGAATCATCAAGGCTGAAGAAGCGCTTAGCCTTGGAATCATCAACAAGCTGGTGACTCCAGATCAAATGGAAAGTGAAATCAAATCACTAACCGAAAAGTGGAGCCTTGAATGCAGCGGCGATGCCATTGCCAGAACCAAAGCATTATTGGCCGGGGTTCAGGAAAGAGGTTTGGAAGACGGACTGGCTTTTGCTGCCGAAATGAATGCCAATGCAAGAGCTTCCGCTGATTGCAAAGCAGGTATTTCCGCCTTTCTGGAAAAAAGAAAAATCAGCTGGTAAAATACTTTTAGTGACCACAGTGGTCTGAACAGCTTTTGCCATCCGCTTTTGAAAAGCACTCCTTTCCTTCTTTTACACAGAAATAAAGGATTCCGGCACTGCCTATCACATCAGAGAAGCCAAAGCCTGTAAACTCATAAACTGCGCTTGAAACGAGCAAAACAGCGCTCATGTACATACATACCCTTGCACATGCCGCATCCGCGATAAGAGCATCCAGCTTTAGCTTGTTTCCCAATTCTTCTTTGGACCTGATCAGAAGCCACATAAAACCAAGTGAAACCAGACTGATGACCACTCCCCAAAAGGTAGTGGAAGGTTGATGGCCTGTGTAAAGTTTCAAAATGATGAGCGCGGCAAGCAATACAGCCAGCGCGTAAAAAGAATAACCTGTAATCTGAAGTGCGGAAACTTCAAATGCGGATCGTGAAGATTCGGGATTCCGGATAATTCTGATCGTCATCATCAAGATACCTGCCGCCGAAATCGTTTCTATGAAAGAGTCAATACCGAATCCAAAAAGTGTAAGGGCCTCATCTTCAAATCCGAAATAGGAAGCAATAAGCCCTTCAGCCAGATTGTAAACCATCGTCAGAAGGCTTATCAGAACAGCTTGTCTATAGAGACCTGATCTGTGTTTAATTTCCTCCATACTCGGTATTCATGTAAAAAATGCAAATTTAGAGAATCTGAAAAAAATCTTTTGAACGCTAACAATTCTGGCTTTATTATTGTTTTCCTAAACAATATATGGCAGAGTATAAGATAGATGTCCTCAATCCCGTCCGGCGCCTTGCACGACTGCTCAGGCTCGAGCGAAAAGAGATCGGCCACATTTACTTCTACGCCTCACTGAGCGGTTTCATTTATCTCACCCTGCCTTTGGGCATTCAAGCCATCGTAGGCATCCTATTTGGCGGAGTAGTTACCACCTCTCTCGCTATTTTGATTGCCGTTGTAGTTGGAGGTGTTTTACTGAACGGCACCGTGCAGGTCATGCAACTAAGAATTACGGAACGGATTCAACAAAGAATCTTTACCTATTTCGCTCTTGAATATTCCTACCGCATCCCCAAAATGGATATGGTAAAACTGGATGCTTACTTCCTTCCCGAGTTGGTGAACCGATTTCTGGATACTGCTTCAGTGCAGAAAGGTATTTCCAAGGTCCTGGTAGACATTCCAACTGTCTCGATTCAAATCTTGTTTGGACTCATTCTCCTTTCACTTTACCATCCTGTATTCGTTGCTTTCAGTGTATTGCTGATTGTAATCATCTGGCTGTTGATCCGTTACGCAGGTCCTGCAGGCATCAAGTCTTCCCTTCAGGAATCCAATTACAAATATGAAGTTGCTTACTGGCTGGAAGAAGTGGCGCGCACTGTAAGAACTTTAAAGTTTACCGGAACCACCAGATTCCCGGTAGCCAAAACAGATGATTTACTCAATGGCTACTTGGATGCAAGAGAGGCTCATTTCAGAGTGCTTGTTGTTCAATACTGGGGATTTATCGCTTTTAAAGTTATTGTAACCGCCACTCTGTTAATCCTGGGCTCCTTTCTGCTCATCGGTCAGCAAATAAATCTCGGTCAGTTTATTGCCGCCGAAATTGTGATCATTCTCGTACTTAACTCTGTAGAGAAACTCATTACCAGTCTGGAATCCATTTACGATTTGCTGACTGCTCTTGAGAAAACAGGCAAAGTGCTTGATAGTCCGCTGGAAAGAGATGAAGGCCTTGAAATAGAAGAAATATGCTCCGGTAAGGGCATGAATATCCGGCTTGAGAATCTTTCTTTAAGCTATCCCGATTCTGATGGTTTTGTACTTCATGGAGTAAATCTCGATATTCCTTCAGGTTCAAAAGTTTGTATCAGCGGTAGTCAGGGCGCCGGTAAATCCAGTCTGCTGCGATTGCTGGCAGGAGAGTTTTCCGCTTATTCGGGAAATGTGCTGATCAACAGCTATCCGCTCAGCAACATCAATCTCATCGGTTACAGAAAACGACTTGGCATCGTGCTGGCAAGAACCGATTTGTTTCCCGGCACCATACTTGAAAACATCTGCCTGGGTGAAGAAATTCCACTTCATGAAGTTCTGGAACTCGCAGAGCGCCTGAAGCTCCTTACCTTCATTCAATCAAAGGCGGAAGGAATTCAATATAAAATTGAGTCTCAGGGCAGAAAACTTCCCAAAGGCATCATTGCCAGAATATTGCTGTGCAGAGCCCTGATCAGAAAGCCCAGACTTCTGCTGATCGAAGATTGCTGGAGCGATTTAGATGAAGTTTCGAAAGAAATCATCACCCACAGCTTGCTCAATCTTCCATCAGAAACAATTCTAATGGTGAGCTCCAATGACCAGAACTTCGCAGCCCGCTGCGACATCAGAGCTGAGCTGGACGCCGGTATACTTTCAATCATTCAAAAACCTTAACGCAGATGTGGCTGAATGACGGAAAATCGGAAAAGCTGATCAATGCCGGGAACTTCAAATCAGTGGCTAGGGTCATTCCCCCTGCTGAAGGGAAATCGTTTCGCAGATCCATTATTTATGTAGGCTCTTTCTTTCTGATTATTTTATTCCTTCCCTGGACACAGAATGTGAGAGCACCCGGCAAACTCACCACCTTAAGACCAGAAGAAAGACCGCAGGAACTCAATGCCATTATCGCCGGAAGAATTGATAAGTGGTATGTGAAAGAAGGCGATATGGTAAAAAAAGGCGATACCATACTGAAACTCACGGAAGTTAAACCGGATTACCTTGATCCCGAGCTTCTGAAGCGAACAGAAGAACAGGTGTTCGCCAAAGAAAAGACCGTTGATAACTACATGGATAAGGTTACTGCCATTCAGAATCAGCTGGCAGCTCTTTATCAGGCAAGAGAATTGAAACTCGATCAGATCAGAAATAAGATAAAGCAGGCAAGAGCCTACGTCATATCCGACAGCATTAATCTGGAAGCCGCTAAAGTGGAGTTTGATATTGCTGAAAAACAGTTTGAACGTCTGAAACAAATGACCGATCAGGGGCTTGCTTCTCTCACCGATCTGGAACGCAGAAAACAAACTCTTCAGAATGCATCTGCCAAGGTCATCAGTCTGGAAAATAAACTCTTTGCCGCAAGGCAAGAACTGACCAATTCCATCATCGAACTGCAGGGCACCGACAGAGAATACTCTGAAAAACTTGCTAAGGCCGAATCAGACAAATTCTCTACCCTTTCGATGGTCACTACCGGAGAAGGAGATCTGGCCAAACTGAAAAATCAGTTTAAAAATTATTCAATGCGTAATGCGTTTTACTACATCCTTGCCCCTCAGGAAGGACAGGTAACTCGCACTGTGAAAGCAGGTTTGGGCGAAATAGTCAAAGAATCTGAACTGCTTTGCCAGATTACGCCCCTGATGTATGATGTTGCTGTAGAAATGTATGTGGAACCATTTGATCTGCCACTTCTGTTCAAAGACCAGAAAGTGCGCTTTATGTTCGATGGCTGGCCGGCGATTGTATTCTCAGGATGGCCCAATGTTTCCTACGGTACCTTTGGCGGCAAGGTCATGGCCATTGATAACAACATCAGTCCAAACGGAAAATTCAGGGTGCTGGTAGGAGAAGATCCGGCAGAAACACCATGGCCCGAACAACTTAAGGTAGGTGGTGGAGCCAAAGGCTTTGCCATGCTAAAGGATGTTCCGGTCTGGTACGAACTATGGCGTAATCTGAACGGATTCCCCCCCGACTTCTATCAAACCCTCACAGAAGCGAAACCGAGTCAGGCTTCCGGCAAAAAAGTCAAAGAAGAGAAATCAGATGAAGAGAAATAATCTGATTTTTTTGGCGGCATTCCTTTTGTTTTCAGCACTACCTGTCTGCGGGCAAGACAGCACTTCTGTTTTGAGCATTTCTGATTTCATTCAGCTGGTGATCCGCAACCATCCCGTTGCCAGGCAGGCTGATCTGATTAATCAAA
>CAZUHX010000101.1:0-4180 GCA_964620795.1 uncultured Chitinophagaceae bacterium | reverse complement strand
AGCTAGTGCTTGCGAGGGGCGCTTTTGATCCCACTATAAACAGTGAATACGATCGGAAAAGCTTCGATGGAAAAAACTATTATTCGTGGTTTACCAATGAATTGAAAATTCCGGCCTGGTTTGGCATTGAAGTAAAAACCGGTTACGACCGGCATTATGGCTTGTTTCTGGATGATGAACGCAAGATTCCTGCCAATGGTCAGTCTTATTTGGGAATCTCCGTTCCGCTACTTCAAAACATGATCACCGACAAAAAGCGAACAGCTTTAAGGCAAGCAAAGATTTTCGTTGAATCGGGAGAAGCAGAAAGATTGATGATGCTGAACGACCTTTTACTTGATGCTGTTTCTTCTTACGCAGAGTGGTCAAATGCATACTACCAAACCAGATTACTCAGTGACGCATTGAATGTGGCCAACGCACGTTTCGGTTTTGTAAAGCAAACGGCTGTGCTGGGCGACAGACCTGCCATAGATACCACCGAAGCCCTAACTCAAGTGTTTACGCGCAAAGCGCAACTTCTGGAACAAGCCCTGGAACTTCAAAATACAACCGTAGCCCTCTCCTACTTTTTGTGGAATGAAGATTCACCTGTTTTTCCTGACAGCAGTTTGCGTCCGGAGCCGATGAGCAGTTTATTGGCTGACTCGCTTGTTCAATCTTTGGATTGGTCAATGCTTGCCGAAAACAATGGAACTAACATACCGGTCATACGTTTTTACAATCTCAAAATCAAAAGCCTGGAAGCCGAAAAGCGCCTGAAAACAGAATTGCTTAAACCCAGTCTCAACGCCAACTACTCTGTTCTTGGCGGTGGAGGAAATGTGTATGCCGACCCTCAGGCAGCTATGTTCAGACAGAATTACAAATTTGGTCTAGGATTCAGCATGCCCCTTTCCTTTACTTCTGCCAGAGCAGAATTCAAACTCGTAAATTTGAAACTTGCAGATGCCCGCTTTTCCCTTCAGGCCAAACAAGCTGATATTAATGTAAAGCTAAACAGCAGTAAAAACGAACTTTTTAATCTGCTCGACCAACTCAGAAATACAGAAGCACTACTTTCCGGCTATGAGCGATTGCTGGAAGGTGAAGAAACGCGTTTTAGAAATGGAGAAAGCTCTATGTTCTTGGTGAATGCCCGGGAAAATAAAGTCTATGATACCCGACTCAAGCTTAATGAACTGATGATGAAAATCCGGAAATCAAAGGCAAAGTTTGACTGGGCAGCCGGTGCGCTTTCGCAGTAATTTGAGCCCTTCCAATTCCATAATCCAGATTAGCCTGATGAACGCGCCCGGAAATATCAATCCACTCAGAAGACTTTATATATCACTTCTTTTGCTGATAGCGGTGCTTGGATTCGGTATTTGTGGCTTTATGCTGATAGAGGGCTTTCCTTTTCTGGACGCTGCCTATATGACCGTAATTACTGTTTCAACGGTAGGCTTTATGGAAGTCCATCCCCTTAGCCGGGCCGGAAGATCTTTTACCATCCTGCTTATTCTTTCCAATATCGGTATTTTCACCTACCTGATCTCGCAGTTGTCAGTGCTTTTATTCGACGGAGAATTGCGTAAATATGTAAAAACACGTCATATGAAACAACAAATCAGCCGACTCAGAGGTCATGTTATCCTTGCGGGTTTTGGAAGAACAGGACATGAAGCTGCCAGAATCTTTCAACACAACCATACCCCTTTCGTTATTGTAGAGCAGAATCTGAAAGAAGAAGATTTATTGCATATACCTACCCCATATTTCCTTCAGGCTGATGCCACACGCGATGAAGTGTTGAAAGAAGCGGGAATCCTCAACGCATCTGCTCTGATCACAACACTGCCTGACGATGCAGACAATGTCTTCGTGGTTTTAACAGCCCGCGAACTCAATGAAAAGGTACAAATCATCAGCCGCTGCAATCTCGACTCCTCTATCAGCAAGCTGAGACGTGCCGGAGCATCCAATGTCATCATGCCAGACAAGATCGGTGGTGCACACATGGCCACCCTACTCGTAAAACCCGATCTTGCAGAGTTCTTTGAAATCCTGTCCACCAAAAACAGCGCAGATTTTCAGGTAGCCGAAATGCTCGTGAGCCGGAAGATTTCCATTCGCGAACTCGACGCCTGGCAAACTACGGGAGCTACCATTCTCGGTGTAAAAAAAACCGACGGAGAATATATACTCAACCCCTCAGATCAATGTGAACTTCACTCAGGTTTCCGACTGATTGCCATGGGAGGAAACCATCAGCTTGATAAGTTGAAAATGAGATTAAATAATCTCGTCAACGAAGGATAACCATCTTTCCAAAACCCTTCTTGAAGTATTTATCAAAATCTGAATTGATCAGCGAAGAGCTGCTGCTGAGTTTTTCAACGGCTTTGCCGCTTTCACGCACCACCACTCTGTAAAAATAAACTCCGTTGGCCAGCAAATCGCCAAATTCGTCCCGACCATCCCATGCGTATTCGGTGATATTCCTTCCGATATACAAAGCCCCAAGCTCCTCTTTCTTAATCTCTCTTACCACCTTTCCGCTCACCGTCATTATTTGTATCATAAATTGTGTAGGAACTTCTGAACCTGTAAGCGTGAAAACAAAGCGTGTAGAATTCGAAAATGGATTGGGATAGTTCAGCACATTAGTTACCGAAGACTTATTGACTACTTCGAAGCTGATTTTGTAATCAAAATAAATATTGTTTTCCTCCCGGTTTTCTTCCCTGCTGGAGTTGTTGCCTGATCTGTCTTTATTCTTAATGATGAGCTCATACTTTCCGTCGGCAAGCAGTACAGGCCTGTATTCTACCCTGGCTTCATTTCTGCGATTCAAAGCCGATGGGTCTGCAGGATAAAACTGCATCCACTGCTGATCATAAGTGATGCGTCTTGGTGCGGCTTCTCCGGGAATGCGCAAGTAAACATCAATCAGTGAAGTATCATCAAGAGCAAGATACTTGTTCTCATCTTTCAGACTAATCACAATATTTGGACGGGCTGAAACCAGGTCGCCGTTCATGATCCGCCGGCCATCGAAGGTGACGTCGAGCAAAGGATTAATCTGATCCCCCTGAGCCAGAAAATTCAAAACGGCAAAATTGTTGAAGTGATATTGCTCCGGCTGATCATTGTCCGGATTGGCTTCCGCAATAAGCTGATTGATACCCTGATAAACATTGGAAGACAACGACTTTGTAAAATCTATATGTATGGTATCTGAGGCTGGCAATCGGGAATAGTTCTTATAAAAAATATTGAGATTGTTTTGAGCATCCCTCAACTGATATTTGGTCAAAACCGAATCCATATCCACTTCCGAAATATTTTCGAAAGCCACTGAAAACTTCATTTCCTGACCTACCCCCAGTGTGTCTCCCAGAAATTCAAAATGCGCTGAAGGATTGATTACACCTTCAGGTACAGGCTTATACAACACACGCCAGTAGTCCATTTGAGCAGGAGTTCGCAGAGTATCGTCTGCAGTTTCAAGCTCGAGCCTTAAATAAGGAAAGCGTGTGGCATCTAAAGAAGCAAGCGGATAATCACCGGGAGCCACTCTAAATAGAAAACTGTCGGCACCCGCCAGATTCAAAGCATAGAGTGCTACCGAATCTCGGTTGTAATCCGGTTGATCGCTACTGCTCTTACGCCAGTGAAAAGATCCCCATTCGGTGGTAGGGCCTATCCTCGTACTATTGATTTTTCCCGAATTCCAACTGCCTGTAAACGTCAGGCTGGTATCCATACGGGTAGTGAAATTACTGCCGGGCGAAAACACCTGAACCGGATTAAACGTTGGATTTCCTTTTTGGGTAAAATAAACGTACGAACCCGCTCTTGCTCCACCGGCTAAATCTACTACCCCTGATGCGCCCAGACCAAGAATCGCATTGATCATTGAGCTATCCCATGTGTTGTACTTCGGATCTCTAACCGTGTACATCAGAATATAAGCACCATCCGGAATAGACTGCACAAAATCCCTCACCACCTGCGACCAGGTTTTTCCGCCACGCCCCGGATCAGGATGTATAGACTGAAAGTTAGATGTAAAAAAATCAAATCCATTCTGCTGTTCGTCGTAGAAGCTGCAATGCGCATTTCCGTATAGAGGTGCATAATTCGTTCCCGAAAGATTGGTGCTTACCCAGGGCAAGCCGGTATTCCCGTCAATCAC
>CAZUHX010000100.1:0-8707 GCA_964620795.1 uncultured Chitinophagaceae bacterium | reverse complement strand
CATGCCCGATGGGTGTATATGTGTATAGTCTGCGCTATCGTTTCAAAGGAGAATCCATTCAATATGTCAATGGCAATGTGAGTCTGATCAGATAATCAGGGAGTTTGATGCAGCCTTCGTGTGTTTCTTTTAAATATATATTATAATATATATACTATAAAAGTATATTCATAATTGATGGTTACATCTTCTTTAAAAAGGGCAGGGGTTTATGAACTATTGTGTTTCTGATTTTTATCCCGGAAATCAGGAATGCAACGGAGCCGATTCGATGGCTTCCCAAAGTGCAGCCTGATCCAGATAATCGGTGAAAACATGTTTCGCCCCCAGTGCGCGCAGCGTTCCGTTGCTCTTAACATCAATACCTACAAAATGAAAATTCATCAAGGCTGAGGTTTTCAAATCCCATGTACCGTCGCCCAGATAGGTGATGCGCTCAAAGCCCTGCACACCATATTGAATCTTGGCCAGGCGAACCGCATCGGCCGCAATTGCATGACGGGTGTAGTGATGATCGCTGTGCCCCATGGCAATGCCCTCGGGAAAACCGGCCAGACCCAGTTTAAATTGGGCTGAAAACGACCAGCAACCCGTGCCAATTGCTACGGCATATCCCTCACGGCCACGCACTGCATCAAAGAAACTTCCGCTGCCGGGCACCTGACGAAACTGCTCGGGCTCTTCAACTGCCACCTTTTCAAAGCTGCGCAGCATGTGCTCCTGAATGGCATTGATCTCGGAAGGAAGCGGCTCACGGTCAAAGTGCTGCCGGTACAATTCCCGCGTGATCGACAGATCCGTAAAGTGCACAAAATGCTCCCACTTCGCCGAATGCGCATCAATCCCGGTGAGCGACTGATAGGCATCAAAATAAGCGCGGTGATCAATGCCATTGGTATCGGTAAGTGTACCGTCGATGTCGAAGATAACGAGATGCATGAAACAGCTTTGCTGCGAACTTAAAACCAATTCTGCGAAATACCTTAGCTTTGCAGCATTGTGCTACCCGTTTCCCAAGCCGGTTCAGCATTGTAATCAATCATCAATTTTTTTAAATGAAAGCAGAAAAAAACCGGGTCGTTGGCATCGCCTACCAGCTTCGCACGGAACCACAAGGCGAAATCATGGACAGTGCAGAAGAAGCTGCGCCTTTTGAATTTTTGTTCGGGCACAACAACGTACTGGAACTTTTTGAAGCCAATCTCTCCGGGCTCGAAGCCGGCAAAGAATTTTCGTTCACCCTCAGCCCCGAACAAGGCTATGGGGAATATGAAACAGAGGCCGTTATTCGTTTGGGCAAGGAAGTATTTACCCTTGACGGTGAATCTCAGGAGGACATGATTTTCCTCGGAAACATGATTCCTCTTCAGGACCAGGAAGGGAATCCTTTTCAAGGCCGGATCATCGACATTCAGCAAGACACGGTGGATGTAGATCTGAACCATCCCTTTGCAGGAAAATTCCTGCACTTCAGCGGTAAGGTGATTCACGTTCGCGAAGCGCACCCCATTGAAATAGAACACGGACATGTGCATTCCGGAGGAAACCATCACCATCACTGATTGATTGAAATTTAGGGCGTGTCCTCTGCTGCGCAGAGGTCGCGTGCTCCAGGGGTTCCGCAGCGCTGCGGGGCCGGAACAAAAGGATAAAAGGCAGGCTGCAAAGCCTGCCTTTCTCATTTCCTGAAACCCGCACCGCTGCCGGCCTGCGGCCGCCCTTCCGCCCGCTCAGGCGGCACTCTGCTTTTCAAAGCGTACCTTCGCCCTATGCGCATCCTTTTCTTATTCATTCTGCTAAGTCCCATCCTGCTAAGAGCACAATCTTTCGTCAAGGGCGAACTCATCTATTCCAATAATCTTCAACACCCTTCAGACACCTCCGGCTGGCGCATGGAGGGTAATGGCGCTCTCCTTTTCAGCGACAGCGGCATGCAGATGTTTTCCCCGGCCCGCAAGGAACATCATGTGCTTTGGTGCCCGCAATCATTTCCCGATGCTTTTATCGCCGAATGGGAAGCAAAAAACCTGGACCCCAGTGCGGGACTCTGCATCGTGTTTTTTGCCGCAGCGGGAACAGAGGGACAAGACTTATTTGACCCGCAACTGCCGGAGAGAAATGGTGTTTTTACTCAGTACACCAATGGTGCGATCCGGAATTACCATATCTCATACTATGCCAATCCCCGAAATGAACCCGGACGCGAAAAGGCCCATCTTCGCAAAAATCCGGGCTTTTACAAAGTGCAGGACGGACAAGACGGTATTCCCCTTCAGTCTGAAAACTTTCATAAGTTGCGTCTGATCTACCGCAGAGGAGAAATACAAATGTTTGTTGACAGCCGAATGATCATCGACTGGAAAGATGATGCCTCTCACGGAGCTCCATTTGCCGGTGGTAAGATCGGGTTCAGACAAATGAAGTGGACAAATTTTCTCTACCGAAATTTGAAAGTTTGGGCAATCAAAGAGTAGAATTAAGTAGCTGTTTGGTCTCAATTTCTTTCGTAGTTCGTAAAACCCATAGGCAGTAACGGAGTAATTCCGCGCCATTTAGCTTTTCACTTTTTACATTTCACTTTCCAACTACTCTTCTTCAATCTAAATTAAGACAAAGTATCTCCCGCAGATCTCGCTGATTTTCGCAGATGGATATATGCTTGGTTTGATCATCTACAAGCAGTGAATCACATGACAGAGACTATAGAGGATTAACCACAAAGAACACAAAGCAGGCGCAAAGAACACAAAGAGATGGCGGCAGACTGATTCTCCTTTTCTTTCCAGAAACAAGTGCAAATGCAACAGAATGTCTTTGTGCCCTTTGTGTAAAATCTTTGTGCCCTTTGTGGTTTATTTTTAAAGTATTGTCTTAACCACAAAGAACACAAAGCAGGCGCAAAGAACACAAAGAGAAAATGGCAATATGGTTCATTCCTGTTGAACAAAATGTCTTTGTGCCCTTTGTGGTTCAGAAATAAGCGTGATATCCACCGCTGATTTTCGCAAAAGTTTCATAGCCCTGATGGCTCTGAGACCAAAAGTTTATTGGCAAGATCAACAAGGGCAAATAAATCTGCTCCGGGAAGGATCGACAGGTCCTCTTTACGAACAAATATCAAAAGCTGAGAGATCCTATTGGAATACAATTATCAATACAGGAGTCCAAAAAGCCACAACGGTATACTTTTTTGAAATCCAATTTCGATATCATCATTTACAACAAAAGCATTTTCCAGATGCGAAATTTGCTTTTTAGACTTACTCTTTCCTCCAATTTCAAATAAATAAATATGATCTACCAAAACATCGCCTTTTTCAGGTAAAGACAACAAATGATTGTGTGCTAAATTTTGCATAAAAAAGGTTTCCCTCATTGTCCCTTTTTCAATTTGCTGCCCACCGATGGCATACATCAAATTGGTATTATGCATCCATATTTTATCGGGCTTGTTTAAAAGGCTGATACTTCTTGTTTGTTTATAAACCATACGAATCAAAGCCGCTCTGTCCAGCAATTGCAAAGCACGAACAAGTGCATTTCGATTCAACTGAAGCGTTTCACTCATCTTTTGAATATTGGGAGTAAAAGGAACATTAGAGGATATAACAAACAACAAGCGTTTCAATTTTGCCAGTGTATGATAATCTATATGCTCCGTAGTTTGCAGATCCACTTCTAAAATCAGATTGACCGTATTCCTGAGTTTTTGATAATACTCCTCCTCATTGTTTTCGAAATAAGGATAAGAGCCAATTTTTAAATACTTACTGAAATGTTTTAAGGGCGTAAACCGTGCCAATAGATCCAGGCTGATGTTTTGATGGTCTTTTAATATTTCCTGAAGGTGCAAAACCGGCAATTCAATTTTTTGATACAACAACAAATATTCTCTGAAGGATAATTCAGCTAAATGATAGGTGACAACTCTTCTGCTTAAATCTGATTCCCCTTTATAAATATCCAAAATGGAGGATGAAGTAAATATGATTTTAAGAGCAGGAAGATCATCATAAATCAATTTGAGTTCACGCGACCAATTGGGGTATTTATGAACCTCATCGATCAAGATAATTTTACCGCCAATTTTGGCAAATTTTTCAGCCAGACTATACAGGGTGTTTTCAGAAAAAAACAAATCATCCAGAGCAACATAAAGCACTTCATCTAAGCGATATGCTTTGGCCATCTGAAGCAGTAGTGTGGTCTTTCCGGTTCCACGAGCTCCCTTAATGGCTATTAAGCGGTTTGATGAATTGATTTTATAGAACAAATAGCGTTTAAAAGCTACAGAAACAGCGTTTATCTTACGTAAAGATTTTTCGATCAGGATTTCCATTTTGCTATGATATAAAGCAAATATACCCTAATAATGCTTTTTAAAAAAGCATTATTGGGCTTGAATTTCAAAAATATGTGGATACAGTTTTCAAATCAAAGGGCTTCAATTCTGATATAATCATACCCCGCAAAACCTATATCCTGCAGATGGTTATTCTGCATTAATCTGCGGGAAAAAGAAATCAGTTGACATACGACTTGGAAGAGAATTCTGAGCAGAGCTACAGAAAAATCTCCCGCAAATCTCGCTGATTCAAAAGCTTCTTGGTGATAACACCAACATGATCAGAAAAAACAAAACTTTCAATCTTTCTACTTTCTCACTTTTCAACTGCGACATCACAGAAATCCGCGCCGGAAGGAGCCCGCGAGCCTTCAATGCCTGCGCACAACTGTATGCCCGCCCCGGATGGAAAGGGGCCGAGCGCTTGCGCGATGGCGTGGCGCGGCCGAAAATCCATCCTCCCCCCAAACCGGAATTTCCCGGCCGCGCTACGGAGCCTGCGAACCCCTGCACAGCCGGATCAGGCGCCAAATCCTCTTCATCTAAAATCTAATCCGGGAAGCTTGTCTGCAGATAGGTCATTCCAACAGCGGCTGGGGATAACAATTCGCAAGCCATCGTCTGCCCGCGCCCGCTTTGCTTTTAATTTGCCACATGCGCTTATCCGCCCTTCTTTCATGCCTTCTGTTTACGGCTTTTCAAAGCCTCGCTCAGCCCGATTTCATCGGCTGGAAAAATGATGCCGCCTGCCGCCTCTGGGTAGATTCTGTGTATCAATCGCTCAGCCCGGAAGAGCGGATCGGTCAGTGCTTCATGCTTCCGGTCTATGCTGATCCGAAAGACAAGCGCTATAATGTGAAAGAGGTGCAGGCACAGTTGCAGGCCGGTCAGGCGGGAAGCGTGATTTTCTTTAAGGGACAGCCTTCTGTTCAGCAGATGTGGACCAACCGCTTTCAGCAGAATTGCAAACTGCCGGTGCTCACCGCCCTGGATGCCGAATGGGGCATTTCCATGCGGCTGGATTCCAGCATCGTTTATCCGCATCAGCTCACGCTGGGCGCCATCCGCAACAATGAACTGATTCGGAAAATGGGCCTGCAGATCGGCCGTGAATGCCGCCGCATGGGCATCCAGATCAGCTTCTCTCCGGTGATCGATATCAACAACAATCCCAACAATCCCGTCATCAACGACCGCTCTTTCGGAGAAGATAAATTCCGCGTTACGCTCAAAGGTTTTGCTTATCAGGAAGGCCTGCTGCAAGGAGGTGTATTGCCCTGCATCAAACATTTTCCGGGCCATGGTGATACCGATCAGGATTCGCATCACACCCTGCCCGTTATCAATAAGTCGCGGGCCGGACTGGATTCGCTGGAGCTTTATCCCTTCCGCCTGATGGTTTCAGAAGGTGCACCGGCCGTGATGGCGGCACATCTGCAGGTTCCGGCACTGGACAGCCTGAACTTTACGGCCAGCTCCGTTTCAAGAAAGGTTGTCACTGAACTGCTTCGCGACAGTTTCGGCTTCAAAGGACTCATCTTCTCTGATGCGCTGAACATGAAAGGTGTTTCTAATTTCTTCCGCAAAGGTCAGCTGGATTCGCTGGCATTTATGGCAGGAAATGATATTCTTGTTTTTTCTGAAGATGCGCCCAGCGGAATTGCACGCATTCGCGCGGCACTCGACAGCGGCTTTCTCGCAGAAAGCGAATTGCAGGAGCGGGTAAAGCGGGTGCTGGCCTATAAATATTTCCTGACCGACAGGGGCAAGGCCATATGGATCAACAGCGATGAGCTGGTCAGCGATCTCAACAGCGACACTGCCCGCGGACTATGCCTTGATCTTTTTCAGGCGGCCATTACGGTTCCCGCCAATGCACAATCTTTTTTTCCGCTGCGGCCCGGCGCAAATGCAGGTCTGGCCATTCTGTCTATCGGCAATGGAGAGCGCACAGCGCTGCAGGATCATCTTTCCAACTACCTCGATGCCACGATGCTGCAATTCCCGGCCTATGCCACTGCCGCAGATTATGAGCGTTTGTTCGATTCTATCAGCCGTACTTACAAGCAGGTGCTCATCAGTCTGCATACCATGAGCCGCTTTGCTTCGCGCAATCACGGTCTGTATCCGCAGCAAACAGATTTCATCAACCGGCTGGCCATGCGCATGCCCGTGGGCTTGCTTGTTTTCGGTTCGCCGTACAGCCTTGCAAGATTCGATTCGGTTCAAAATATCATGCTGGCTTATGAGGATCAAGAACTGGCGCAAATGGCCGCAGCCAATGCCCTGGTGGGTGCTGCGGAAATCAACGGCCGTTTGCCGGTATCTGCAGGAAAATACAGGGCCGGCGACGGACTGATGCTCGAGCCGCGCGGTTTGCTGCAAATCGGATTGCCCGGTCAGGAGGGCTACACAGCCTACGATCTTCGCGACCTTGACGACATTGCCAGAGAAGGCATCATCGCCAATGCATTTCCGGGCTGTCAGTTGCTGGCCGTGAGCGGCGGGAAAGTGATCTGGCACAAGGCATACGGCAATCTCAACTACAAAGGAAATCTGCCGGTAAATCATCAGACCCTCTATGATATCGCATCCATTACCAAGCTGGCCTCTACCACGCTCGCTGTAATGAAATTGTATGAAGAGGGCAAACTTCGTCTTGAAAAAACAGTAGCCGATTATCTGCCGGAAGCAGGAGGCAGTGCAGTGGGCAGGCTGAACATCAAGAACATTCTTTTGCATCAGGCCGGCTTACAGGCTTACATTGAATTTTACAAAAGTACGATCCATCGGGAAGGACCGCTGCCGCGTTATTACCGCCGAAATCCCGAAGGCGCTTTCAATATTCCGGTGGCAGATTCACTCTACCTGCGCGAAGACTACCGCGATTCGGTATTGATGCAGATCTTTCAGACACGCGTTTCAGACAAGCCGGGATATGTTTACAGCGATCTCGATTTTTATCTGCTCTGGAAAATGGTGGAACGCATCAGCGCTGAGACGATTGACGAATACGTATATAAAAATTTCTATAGTAAAATGGGCTTGTTCCGGACTGTCTATCGGCCGCTGGACAGATTCCCGAAGGAGCGCATCGCGCCCACCGAAAACGACAAGAGCTTTCGCAAGCAGCAGTTGCAGGGGCATGTTCACGATCCCGGCGCGGCCATGATGGGCGGAGTGGCAGGCCATGCAGGCTTATTTTCCAATGCATTCGAGCTGGGGGCCATCATGCAGATGTTGCTGCAAAATGGTTATTACAATGGCGAGCGTTTGCTTGATTCGCTCACGGTAGCCACCTTCACTGCGCGACAGTCGGAGATATCGCGCCGCGGACTGGGATTTGACAAGCCCGAACCCGACAGCAAAAAAGTCAATCCATGTGCAGCGCAGGTGAGTCTTTCGGCATTCGGTCACACCGGCTTCACGGGCACGGCAGCCTGGGCAGATCCGGAGAAAAAAATCATATTTATTTTTCTTTCAAACAGAATTTTTCCGGATGTTTTAAATCCGCTGCTGAACAACAAAAACATTCGTCCGCGGATGCAGGAGATTCTTTACCTGAAGCGGCGGAAGTAGCATAAAGCTTTAAAATAAAACTTTTATTTGGGCGAGCCCGCCTTGCGCTCCTCGCGTGCTCGGAGCTTGAGGCGGTCGGGCCATTCGCTGCAAGTCCTCGCTCCGTTTCACTGCGCTGCGGGCTTTCCGCTGCTGTCCCTCTCGCGGACTTTTGTTGAAAAAAAATAAAACTCCTGTAAAAAAAATTTCCGGGCACATCAAATTGTAGCGCCATATATAAAAACGCAACACCTGAATATATTTAATTTATATTAATAATATTATTTTAAAAAGTAAAAAGGAATTTTATTGAAATTTCCATTCACCTAAAGGAGTGTGCTGTATATGAGTTTCAGATTGAGCTCTAATGCACTTTAATAAAATGTAAGTCTGCTTAAAATATAACCGCTTGAATACTCCAGTTTCAGCAAATAAATACCGGAATCCAAAGAAGATCTGTTCAAACTGATCTCGGTTTCATCAACTGACTTTATGCGGGAATCCGAACGAATCAGACGGCCGCTCATATCATACCATTTTAAATCAAACAACTTATCGGAGACAGCCATTGGAATTCGAATTCTAAACTCATCCTTTGCAGGATTTGGCGAAACATGCAGACTGCTGTTGGATATTGTTTCTGTCTGCGATGAACTTGGCCCGATCAGTCTGTAGAACCAGACGGGGCTGTTTGAGCCCTCGCTCAGGCTGTAAAAACCGCTGCCGTCTGAATCCATGGAGCAGATCCTGGCTGTGCCGGCTTTGATTACCTTTGTTCATCAAAGAAACGAATCACATGTATAC
>CAZUHX010000099.1:0-8710 GCA_964620795.1 uncultured Chitinophagaceae bacterium | reverse complement strand
TCATGCGCAACTCAATGCTCCTGCTTTTTCTGCTGTCTTCCATTCATCTGTTTGCAGCTACAGGCGATACGATTCGGGTAACTGCCCACCGCAATGTGGATATGCCCTGGTATGGCAATTATGATGCGGTGGGGGCTTTTCCGGCGGCGGGTACCTACCGGCAGATTTTAATGCACTACACCCTTGGTTGCCCTTCTTCGGGATGTTCTGACTGGGATTATACCACTCAGATATTTCTGATGCGCCGCACAGGAGATATTGATACAGCCATTGCTTATGCACCCATGTACCGGCTGGCGGGCAATGCTTTCAGCGGTTCGCTTGAGTTGTCTTCTTCTCAGACCTATACTACCTATTATGATTCTGTAAATCTGATCACAGATTCGGTACTAAATACAGCCGAGCTGCTACGCATATTCGGAGATACCAGCCGTCCTTATGTTCAAACCGACTCAATTCTTTTATATGAGGCCGGATATTATAATTATTATTTCGATGCATCGGGTCAGGTCAATGATTCACTTTATGTGCCCGGACAGATTTACAACCAGTATCTGAGCACAGTTTATAATCCCTATGAAGTACTTGAACCCTTTGAGCTGGGCCGGGTAATTACGCCCTATGGAGGAAATTTGCCGGCCAGCTGGACGCGCAGATTTACTTATGACGTGACTGATTTTGCTCCTTTACTCAAAGATTCGGTGCTGATGCGGGCTTTTTGTTCCTGCTGGAGCAACGGCTGGCGTGTGAGTCTTGATTTTGAGTTTATTGAGGGGCAGCCAGAGCGTAAAGTGAGCAGGGTAGTGAATGTTTACAACGGGAACTTCCCATACGGTACTCCGGGCTATGAAAACAACTATCCTTCGAAGCAATATACCATGGCTGCAAATGAGAAGGATCTGAAATTGCGATTCACACCTACCGGACACAGTTTTGGAGGGACAGCCGACAACTGCGCAGAGTTTTGCGAGCGTTCGTTTTATGTGAACGTAAACAATGCGCTGATTTTTACCCAGAGCATGTGGCGCGATGATTGCGGTTTGAATCCTACCTTTCCGCAGGCAGGCACCTGGTTGATTGATCGCGCCAACTGGTGCCCCGGCGATCGCGGACTGAACCGTGACTTTGAATTGGGATCTTATGTGAGTCCGGGCAGTACATTTGATTTGAATATAGATCTGGAACCATTTGTATATACCGGTCCAAGTGATAAGACTCCGGTGCATACGGTAGAGTCGCAGTTGTTTTTTTATGAAGCGCCCTTGTACGATCGCGATCTGGCTGTGACTGATATATTGCGACCCAGCGGCAATTTTGATTATAGCCGCATGAATCCGGTTTGTGCCAATCCGGCGGTGCGCATCACCAATCATGGAAAGCTGCCTGTTACGGAAGCCATAGTTAAATATGGCATCAGGGGCGAGGCCCAGTTTACCAAATACTGGTCGGGTTATCTGGGGCCTCAACAGAGCGAAACACTTGAGTTGAGTGGTGTATTGCTGCCTACGACCCCCAATGCAGAATTTGAAGCTTACACCCTGGCTCCCAACGGTCTGCAGGATGAGAATACATGGAATGATACGCTCAGAAGCATAGCTCAGGCTGCACCGGCCTACGACAGTTCGTTTATCATTGTGGTGAAGCCCAACAATGATTTTGTAGAGAATTCGTGGATCTTGAAAAACGAATTGGGTAATGTAGTTTATCGTCGTGATGCATTTGCATCGAATGCTCTGGTGCGAGATACGGTAAGTTTGCAGCCGGGATGTTATGAGTTTGAATTTTATGATACCGGGAAAGATGGTTTGTATTTTGCTTTTAATGCGCAAACCTCCGGTACGGGATATGTGCGTTTTCAGCGGGCCAATGGGACCTTTATCAATAATTTCAAGAATGATTTCGGCAGCAAGCTCAGGCAGCATTTTACGGTGGGAACTCCTGAGGTGGTTATTCCTGTTTCGGTTCAGGAAACGGGGCTTCCTGTTTTTGAAGTTTATCCCAATCCGGCGCATTCGCAGATCACGCTTGACCTGAGCGGAGGCCTGCAGGGGGAGGTGATGGTACGGATTACAGATTTGTCGGGTCGCGAGTTGTATCGCAGTTCGGGCCGTATGGAGGGCAGCTGGCTGCATCGGGTTTCAGTGGGCGACTGGCCGGCGGGAGCCATCCTGATTCATTTGTATGCCGGGCAAACTGTTCAGCACAGGAAATTGGTTATCAGGCATTGATTGTATTTCATTTCAATGTAAAAGGCGCCTCAGGGCGCCTTTTATGTTTATGAAAGAATCAGGCTTGACGGAATGGCTGCATCATGGCAGGATTAAAACAGAAAAGCCGGCCAATTGGCCGGCTTTTCCTTGAGCAATTCAGAGAATTACTTTGCAGCCTCAGCAGGAGCAGCAGCAGCGGCAGTAGAGTCAGCAGCAGGAGCAGCTTCTTCTACAACTGGAGCAGCTTCTTCAGCGGCGGGTGTAGTTTCTTCAGTGGTTGTCTCTTCAGTAGCAGCCTCTTCAGTCTTGCTGTTGCAAGCAGTGAAAGCTACGAAAGAAGTAACTGCGAAGGCGAAAAACAGCTTTTTCATTTCGTTTGGTTTTTGGGTGAATGAATAGGTCAAAGATAAATGTCTGAAATGAGAATCTCCAAATTTTTCTAAGGAAATTTTAATCGGGAGAAAAAAATATTTGGTTTAGATTGCGAAGATGTGCTCAAAATGCTTGAAAACACAAGGATTTTAGCGTTAAAGTGATTTGTCAACAGTTGGCTTGTGAAGTGTATCTAACACTCTACTTTCCGCCACTTGAAGCGGATGCGCGGATTCTGCTGAGA
Organism: uncultured Chitinophagaceae bacterium; assembly: GCA_964620795.1. Taxonomy (GTDB): domain Bacteria; phylum Bacteroidota; class Bacteroidia; order Chitinophagales; family LD1; genus CAZUHX01. The sequence continues at coordinate 5,884 of CAZUHX010000099.1, read as the reverse complement.
GTTTCCTGGCTCATTCCAAGAAGAGAGGCGACATGTTTGAGCGGAGTGCGCATGAGGATTTCAGGCTGCTCATTAAGCAGTTTTTCGTAGCGTTCATAAGCACTCAAAAAGCGGTTGATCACCATTTCTTCTTCAGCTTTGGCGTAATGCAATTCCATGAGTATGCGCACCAGTCTCTCGATCTGATGGTGTTTGTCCATCAATTTTTGCATGTCGTCGAAGCTCACCCTCAGCAAAACGCTGTTTTCAAGCGTATCCATGCCCCCCATAGAAGGCTTGCGTTTTACGTAGCTGTATAGAACGGTGGCAAAACTTCCTTCCATGGCAATATCTGAGGTAACCTCCTTGCCATCGCGGAAGTAGAAGTTACGTACCAAGCCCGACTCGATGAAGTACATGTGGTTCATCAGGTTGCCCTGTTTGTGCAGAAGGGTGCCTTTCGGAACTTGAATTTTTTCAAGAGCGGCAGAAAGGTCTTTCACCGCTTCAGGAGAGAGCGCAACATAACGGCTGATGGTTTCAATAATGTTCTTCATAGGCTTGCAGTAAAAATATGAATTTGAGAAGTATTACAAGATTTCTGAACATGCATATTTTCAAATGGTTTAAATCTGTCTGTTTATTTACTTTTATTGAGCTTTGAATCAAAGTTTATCAATAATTACCGCAGGGGGCAATTGCCCAATGCCAATCCAATCGCTTTAGCTTTATCTTTATCGCACATGCTTCAAAACTCCACCGGGCCCATGGTGCTCATTACAGGTGTTTCCGGATTGATCGGAAAACATCTGGCCTATAGACTTGCCGAATCGGTTAAATATCGGCTGAGGGGCCAGTACCTGAGATCTGCGCCTGATCCGAAGCTGATTTCAACTGGGATTTCTCTTGTTCAAGCTGATATTGAATTGCCGGACTCTTTGAGGGGCATCGCCAGAGATTGCGAGCTTGTGGTACATTCTGCTGCCAAGGTTATTGACTTTGGTACAGAGTCTGAGTTTCGCAAAGCACATGTGGAGGCAAGCAGGAACGTCTTAAATGAAGCCATCGCAGCCGGTGTTAAGCGCTTTGTTTATATCAGTTCTTTTGGTGTGGCTGCAGGATTGTCGAGATCATCTGCTTTACCGGATGAGCGAAGTCCGGTTTTCAAAAAGGGAATTCCATATGATGATGTGAAGATTGAAGCAGAATCTATGGTGAGCAGAATGTGCAGTGATGCGGGAATGGAGTATGTGATTATTCGGCCTTCGGTGGTGATTGGTCCCGGATCGGTCTGGGTGACAGAGCCGATGAAGCGGTTTAAAAATCTTATGTTGATTGAAGAAGGTAAACACGATGCATGTTTGATAGATGCGCGCAACCTGGCCATAGGTATTCAATCGGCGATGGAAGCTCCGCATGCAGCCGGTGAGATTTATTATTTGATGGACGACTGGGGCATCAGCTGGAAGCAATACCTCCATGAGCTTTGTCTTCATTTCAAAGGCAGGGAGATCAGAAAATCGGTGCCGGATCGCCTGGCTTATCCCGCAGCCGGTTTACTGGAAAAGCTATTCGGATTATGGGGCGGAGCTCCTCCCATCAGCAAAAAGGCGGTGATGGCCATGGGGTCTGATCGCAGAGTATCTGTGCTTAAAGCACAGCAGGAACTTGCATACCGCACTGTATTCAATTATCACGATTGCATGCAAAGCATTTTTGATCATCATTTAAACTTGAAAGCACAATGAAAAGAACATGGTTTACCGGTATATGCTTACTCTTGTGCCTTGACACTGTATTTGCAGCTCCTCCTTCAGGAGCTCAGGGCGAGCTGAGGATTCTGAGCTGGAACATTAAAATGCTTCCTCGTGCCCTGGCGCATCTGAAACATCATCCTGTGAGGAGAGCAAGAGTGATACCGGAATTACTGCTTGGCGATAGCATTGATGTAATTTGGTTTCAGGAGGCATTCGACGGCAGATGCAACCGCATTCTGCGCAAGAAGCTGAGTCCGCATTTTCCTTATCAGACAGGGCCTGCCAATTCAAAATCCGGAAAGCTGTCAAGCGGGGTATCTATGTTTTCAAGGTATCCGATGAAGCTGGTGGGAGAACGCGCTTTTGCAACTTGTGAGAAGGAAGACTGCTTTGCTCTAAAGGGTGGTTTACTGAGCGAAGTAAACAAGGATGGAATGGCGTTCAGGATTCTGGGAACGCATTGTGAAGCTGGCGGAGACAAGGCTCTTAAAATAAGTCAGTATCATGAGCTTGCAGAACTTGCCGGAAGGTACGGTACAGATTCTTTACCCATTTTTTATGTCGGTGATTTTAACACCCGTAAAACAGATACCGTGCTTTATCCCACATTACTGAAAGTTCTGAATGCAAGCGACAGGGAGCTACGCGGTGAGTTGCAATGTACTTCAGACAATAAGAATTGTGACATGGGTTACACGAAATCGGGTTCTCAAAAGGTGATCGACTACATCTTTGAAGGCAATGCAGTTAATCCATGGAGATCTTCTTACCGGGAGGTGCGTCGCTATCAATCGCGCTGGCATAAAGCACACCTGGATTTGTCTGATCATTATGCGGTATATGCTGTTTGCAGATGGTAGTTTCTGGTTCAACTGCTTTCTCACAGAACCTATTTGTCTGATCTTATTGACGATCACGAGTTGTGCGGATGAGTTCCGTTGTTTGTGCAGAGAAAAGTTCCTTTAATTAATTTCTGCTGTTTCAACTGATCCGGAATTTTTGTTTTGTCCAGGGGTTTACAAATTTGTTTTCAGGATCCCATTCTTTCCGGAGATTCATGAAATTTTCCCACTGAGGATAAAGTGGTTTCAGATACTCTGTGTCTACATTGAATTCTTTGCCCCAGTGAGGTCTTCCTTCATAGGCTTTGGCCATTGATTCAAATTCTTGCAGGACCCAAGGCCAGCCGCGATCGTCCATCTGATACAAGCCCAGCCAAATGCTGTTTCTTCCGTGGCAAGGACTGAGGGCATATTGATCTTCCCGGCTGAAACGAATTTCCTGTATGAAGTTGAGTTTAACCGGAGATTGACCGACCAGATTGAAATAGTCGTGCAGCAGTGATTTTGCAGATTCTAAAGGGAAAGCCCATTCCGTTTCCCTGTGTTTGGGCGGTTCGGGTACCCTGAAAACTTTGTAACTTTTTTCAGTGCGATTGAGTGGTGTGATGGAAGATGCCAATAAGCGGTTGATGGCAGGCCTGAAGGCAGGCCTGAGATTCCCCACTGCAGCCAGTGTTCTGAATACGCCCACACTCAGAAATTCGTCCATAAACCACTGTCGAATCCGAGAATCATTCACGGGATCAGATGTCCGGAAGTATCGGTACACCACCAGTTTGTCGGTATGCGGAAACCACCACAATTTGAGGTGATCTGTGCTTGCCAGCCATTCATCGAGCCGGTCAAAAACCTCTTGCCTGCCGTAAACACGGCTTTCTTCTCTCAAACGGAAAGCAGGTACCACTTTGATGGTAAGCCGGCTGATAACACCGAACAGTCCGAGGTTTACGATACTCATTCTGAATAGATCGGGATGAAGATTTCGGTTAATGAGCTGAATGCTACCATCAGATCTGATAAGTTCAAATTCTTCAATCATATCGGCCAGAATGCCGAAATTAATTCCCGTTCCATGTGTACCCGTGGCAATGGCTCCGGCAACGGATTGAGCGTCGATGGATCCAAGATTGGGAAGTGCAAATCCGCGTTCATCGAGCCAGCGGCTGATGTCTCTTAGCTTCATTCCACCGGAGACCGTGAGCAGCTCATTCCTGCTGTCGAGTACCGGTTCAAGCCTCAATTGACTAAGAGAAATCAAAGTGTCATTGCCTGTAGAGAGGCCGCTCCATGAATGTCCTGAGCCAAGCATGCTGATCTTGGCAGCGCTTTCAATAGTTGCGGCCAGTTCAGCAGTGGTTTCAGGAAAAATCAATTCGCGGTAATCTGAGCTCTGATTGCCTGCCCAGTTGGTGAATCGGTGATTTGGAATGCGTTTCATGCTTTGAACATAAGCAAACATTCTGCAACTGATGAGTTCAGAGGATAGCTGACAGGCATCAAAGAATTTTCAATGGCAAATGAATTTTGCGGGTTTCAGGACAATAAACAGCCAAAGCGCTTTACTTTTAATCCATGGCTGAGAATCACTTAAAGTGGTACAATGAGACGCTCAGGTTGTATCTGAAACCGGAGGAGTTACAGCGGTTGACAGCCAAGAGTGACCGCCTGGCATTTTTTGAGATTTTACATACCTGGATCTGGATCGCATTTGCTTTCTCGCTGCCATATTTTTTTCCTTACTGGTATGTATTTATCATTTCTTTATTTATTCTGGGCGGAAAGCAGCTGGCATGTGCCATTATTTTGCATGATTGTTCGCATGATGCGCTGTTTCAGTCTAAATCGCTGAATCGTTTTTTTGGGAATTGGTTGGGTGCTTATCCCATTTTCCATGATTTGGATAAATACAGGCCTTATCATGTGAGACATCACATGCACACGGGTTTAGATACAGATCCCGATCTTTCGCTCACCCATGGATATCCGGCAGGGAAGAGGAGCTTGCTTCGAAAGTTTTTAAGGGACTTCAGTGGCTTAAGCGGGATGAAATCTATGTTTGGTTTGTTGCTGATGCAGGCCGGTTTTTTTGAGTATGCCCTGAATGGGAAGGTGAAGAAAATGGACTGGAGCGGCAAGACAATGAAAGACAGATTCATGTATGCCGTAGAAGGCTTGAGTGGCCCTCTGCTGTCAAATGTGTTTTTGTTTTTCATTTTTCTTGCACTGGACAGGCCGGAATTGTATTTGTTGTGGCCGGCTGCCATGCTCACCACTTTCAATTTTTGTTTGAGGGTGCGTTCGATGGCAGAGCATTCTATGGTTGCAGACCGGAGTAATCCTCACAAGAACAGCCGTACGACTTACGCCGGTTTCATTGAGCGTATCTTGTTCGCTCCGCATCATGTGAATTATCACAGTGAGCATCATTTGTGCATGGGTGCGCCCAGCTATCATTTGCCTGAAATGCACCGTTTGCTGAAAGAGCGCGGTTATTACGGGGAAGGCAGTCTGGCGCCCGGATATCTGGAGATTGTTCGTATGGCTTTATGAGCCTTTCAGAGATTGGATTTGTATTGTTTTTCGAAGCTTTCCCAATTCATTTTTTTGTATTGTCCCGCTCCGAAGAAATAGGTTACTTTTTCTGCTGTAGGCACATCAAGGTATCCGGGAACAGCCGATAGTACATTGAATTCTTCATCGAGATAAACGGTGGTGGGGAAGCTCATTTGATTGCTCAGCAGTGTAGTGGCTAACTCGTTGTATCGGCCGGTATTTTTCCAGATTTTTCCCCTGTAGCTGATGTTGTCGGTTGTTTCGGCATTGAATTTTACTGCGTAATAATTTTTGTTGATGTAGGCTGCGATATAGGGATGGCTAAAGGTAGAGGCGTCCATCTTTTTGCACCAGCCGCACCAGTCGGTGTAGACGTCGACAAAAATCTTGCGTGGTTGTTTGGCCATGGCTTTTTCTGCTTCAGCCCAGCTCATCCAGCGTATGGTGGGAGCAGGAGGAGTGAAGCTAAAGCTGCAGATACAAGCGAAGAATAAAAGGACTGCGGCAGGCGTTTTCATGGCAGGGATTTGATTCGAAGATAGTGCTGAATGCTGAGAGGACAGAAAAAAGGATTGTTAATTGATTTGGGTGGAATGCAAGGGCTGAAGCAGTATGACGCGCCAGGGGGCGGACCGGCCGGAGCGCAGCGAGGGGCCGAGCCGAAGGCGAGGCGGAACCCGGTGAGCACCCGGTTGCTGCGGGGCGGTTGGGCGGGAGGGTGGGGAATAAAGAACGTTAGTCCTGAGGCTTGCC
>CAZUHX010000098.1:8456-8889 GCA_964620795.1 uncultured Chitinophagaceae bacterium | reverse complement strand
CCGCGCTGTCAGTCGCCCATCGATCAGATTTTTGAAGGCGGCTTCCGCGAGTTGCTGGTTGACGAAGTCGCCGGCAAGGCCAGAAAAATATTGTTCTGCTCAGGAAAAATCTATTACGATCTGCTTGAATGGAAAGAGAAGAAAAACATCAGTGATGTGGTCATTGCCCGCCTCGAGCAGCTTTATCCCATTCCCGAAAAAGCCATGCAGGCGCTGGTGAAAAAACACAAAGGCGCTCAAGTGGTCTGGGTACAAGAAGAACCTCAGAATATGGGCGCATGGAATTTTCTGCTGGGACGCTTGTACCAAAGCATGCCCATGGAGGTAATTGCCCGCAAAAACTCGGCCTCTCCCGCCACCGGTTACAAAAAACAACACAATAAAGAACAGGAAGCCATTCTCGAACAGGCTTTCGCATAAAACCATCAGCCAT
>CAZUHX010000098.1:0-8423 GCA_964620795.1 uncultured Chitinophagaceae bacterium | reverse complement strand
CACTGGCGGAAAGTATCAGCGAAGTAACCCTCAGCCGATGGCTGGTGAAAGAGGGAGATTATGTGTCGCTTGACCAGCCCCTTTGTGAAATGGAAACAGACAAGGCCTCTCAGGAATTGCCTTCACCGGTAGCAGGTAAAGTGAGCCTGGTCGCTTCAGAAGGAGAGGATGTGCCCGTAGGCGGCTTGCTCTGCAAGATTGATGAGAAGGCTGAGAAGCCTGCCTCGGTGCCTGCTGCAGCTGCTCCGGCTCCCAAGGCCGAATTCAAACCTGCCGCTCCCGCAGTCGCCCCGGCGCCGCCTGCTACAGCAGCTGCCGCTTCGTCTGCGACCACTTATGCCTCCGGATCGCCTTCTCCTGCCGCTGCCAAAGTGCTGCGCGAATCGGGGGTAGATCCAAAGAACGTAAAAGGCAGTGGTGTGAGCGGAAGAATCACCAAAGAAGATGCCCTCGCCGCAGCCCGCGCCAAATCCGGCACCTCCGGCAAAGAGGCCTTCAGCCGCAATGAGCGCAGAGAGAAAATGAGCCGTCTGCGCAAAACCATCAGCGAACGATTGGTTTATTCCAAGAATTCTACGGCCATGCTCACCACTTTCAACGAAGTGGACATGACCGCCATCAATTCCATCAGAGAGAAGTATGCAGATCATTTTAAAAAGAAAAATGAGGTCTCTCTGGGAATGATGAGCTTCTTTACCCGTGCGGTTTGCCTTGCACTGGAAAAGTTTCCGGCAGTAAATGCTTCCATCGAAGAGAATGAAATCATATATCACGATTATTGCGATATTTCCATCGCAGTATCTACGCCTAAGGGACTGGTTGTACCCGTGATTCGCAATGCGGAAAGCCTTTCTCTGGCAGGCATCGAGAAGAAAGTGAAGGAACTGGCCATCAAAGGCCGGGATGGTCTGCTCAGTATGGACGAAATGACAGGGGGGACCTTTACCATATCCAATGGAGGAGTGTTCGGTTCGCTGATGTCAACCCCCATCATCAATCCTCCCCAGACCGGAATTTTGGGTATGCACAAAGTTCAGGACAGGCCTGTGGTGGTCAATGGTCAGATCGTGATTCGTCCGATGATGTATCTGGCATTGAGTTACGATCACCGCATCATAGACGGAAAAGAGAGTGTGAGCTTCCTGGTTACCGTGAAAGACTTTCTCGAAAATCCGCACAAGATGCTGCTCGGAGCAGATCCTGTAGAGTTATTATTAGACATTTGATTTTAAAATATTATGGAAAATAAAATGTATCAGCTGGTCGTAATCGGCTCAGGCCCCGGAGGCTATATCGCCGCCATACGCGCTGCACAGCTCGGCATGAAGGTGGCGATCGTTGAAAAATATCCTGTGCTGGGTGGAACCTGTACCAATGTGGGATGTATTCCATCCAAGGCCCTTCTTGATTCTTCAGAACATTTTCACAATGCTGCTCATGCATTTGCCGAACACGGAATCACAGCCAAGAATCTGGCTTTTGATTTCAGCAAAATGGTGGAGCGCAAAAACGGAGTGGTGAAAGCCAACAACGACGGCATAGCCTTTTTGATGAAGAAGAATAAAGTAGATGTGTATTACGGTCATGGCTCTTTTGTGGATGCAAAGACTGTGAAAGTAACTTCCGACACAGCTTCCGAAGTTTTACTGAAGGCAGAAAAAATCATTATTGCCACAGGTTCAAAGCCTACAGCGCTGCCGTTTATTCCCATTGATAAAAAACGCATCATCACCAGTACCGAAGCATTAAATCTTCCGGAGGTTCCCGCTCATTTGCTGATCATTGGCGGAGGTATCATCGGTGTTGAGCTGGGTTCTGTTTTCCTCCGTCTGGGTGCCAAAGTTTCGGTGATTGAGTATGCCGATCGCATCATGGCTTCCATGGATGAGGACATCAGCAAGGAAATGCAGCGTGTACTCAAGAAGCAGGGAATGGAGTTTTATACCAGTCACAAGGTAAACGGAGCGAGTGCCAAAGGGAAAAAAGTGACGGTAACCGCCGAAAACAAATCCGGAGAGAAGGTAGAGTTTTCAGGCGATTACTGCCTGGTAGCTGTAGGCAGATCTCCCTATACCGAAGGTCTCAATCTGCAGGCCGCAGGAATCACTGCCGATGAGCGCGGACGCATTCCTGTGAACGATCATCTCGAAACGGCAGTTGCCGGAATCTATGCTCTTGGCGATGTGGTGCGCGGTGCCATGCTCGCACACAAGGCAGAAGAGGAAGGAGTGATGGTGGCCGAATGGATTGCCGGACAAAAACCTCACATCCATTATCACCTGATTCCGGGTGTAGCCTATACCTGGCCGGAGGCGGCTTCGGTAGGTTATTCTGAATCTGAGCTCAAAGCACAGGGGCAGAAATACAAAACGGGCAAATTTCCTTTCAGGGCACTGGGTCGCGCAAGGGCCTCCGGTGATCTGGATGGATTTGTGAAAGTGCTGGCCCATGCAGATACCGATGAAATCCTTGGTGTGCACATCGTAGGAGCCAGAGCCGCAGACCTTATTATTGAGGGAGTTGTAGCCATGGAATACCGCGCCAGTGCCGAAGATGTGGCCCGCATGAGTCATCCACATCCCACTTACACGGAGGCATTCAAGGAAGCCTGCCTGATGGCAACCGACAATCGTCCGCTGAATATGTAAATGTATTTTTCAATGAAAACAAAAACGGGGCATGCAATGCCCCGTTTTTGTTTTCCCTTCCTCGTATTTCCAATATCTGTCAAACAAGGGTGTCGGTTAATTTCAAAACTGAATCCGATACATGAGATCCGGGAAAAATCCGATTTGATTTACCTGATTGATCTGCCCTGTCCTTACGTTATAGCGTGATTCAAATATGTTTTCCTGAAATGTGAGATTCTGAAAATCAATGTAGAAGGTCTGGCTGATCTTGCGTTTCTTGCTGTTCAGACGGAATCCGAATTTAGCATCAAGTCTCAGGTAGTAAGGATATTGCTGGCTGAATGCCCGGTTTTGTTGAAGAACTTCTCTTCCTGCAGCTCTGGAGGCTTCCAGATCAACAGGAGTGTACCATCGCCCGCCACTTGTGGTGAATTTCAGATCGGCGGTGAGCGCATGCCTTTTCTCTTTTCCAACCTTAAACTCTTTTCCGGCAAGAAAATTCACAACATAACGATTGTTGAAAGTGGTGTTGTGCCAGACCTTGTCGCTTCCGCGGTATTTTGAATCAAAGACGGATGCCGATAGCAAACCGTAATAGCCCCTGCTGAAAAACTTTTCTACAGTAAGCTCAACTCCCATGTTTCTGCCGGTTCCCGAATTTTCAAGAAATCCGCGATCGGGAAATTGAAAGTCTGCTCCCGCATTCAGCATACTGAAGTCTGAGGGGAAACGGTCAACGGGAGCCCCATTGATGAATTGAACATAGGTTTCTGCTTTCAATCTCCAGTCTTGTCCAAGCCTTGCATCGTAAGCCAAAACCAGATGATGCGATCGGGTAAAATCAAGGGATCGGTTATCGAGATTATAACCGCCTTCCTGTCTGGGCGCCTGATAAAAATATACCGGTAGTGGCTGCATCTGAGAGTGCCAGCCGTATGCCAGACTCAGAGCGTGTGCAGGCTTGATTTGCCAGGCCACCGAGGCCCGGGGTTCCATGCTCCAGCTGTTGTTGAGGCTAAGCCATTGTCCGTGTAGGCCGAGCTGAAGAGTAATTTTGTCTATGGGTTTGTATTGTACTTGTCCGTATGGCTGCCACAGAGAAGTTGCTCCGCTGAAGTTCCGGACCTCTTGCCAGTCCTGCCGCTGCTCGCGGCTGTCGAGTCTGGAATGGAGCGCAAATACCTCGCCAAGCAATCCAGTTCGGAAAGAGAGCTTTGCATTCAGTTTTTTGTTGTAGAATGAATTGATCCGATAGGTATGTGTGTAATCGCGCACTTTAACCACCTGAGTTCGGTTGATGCTGTCGGGAAAATCAAACTGATCAAACAGGGATGCCTCTGCAGACGCACTGAGGATGGTGCGCACATAGCCGTCGTTCCCTACCTGAATATGGTGTCTTAGTCCCAGTACCCCGAATCCGGATTTGGCATAGCGGTCGCTGTAGGGATCTGCAAACAGGTCTTCTTCTGTAAGTTCTTTGCCGATGAAATTGATGTAACTGTATGCCCCGATTCCGAAGATGGAGAATTTTCCGGCTTTCTTGGTCTGGGGCAGATCAAATTTGAAACTCAGGTCCTGGTACTGGGGAGCTGCCGCTGTGCCTATGGGAATTCCCAGTGCAGAGCCGATTCCCGCAAATGAGTAACGGTAGCTCATCAGATAGCTTCCGGTCTTGGCTTTGTTGATCGGTCCCTCAGCCATGGCTTCCAGTCCGCTAAACATGTTCAGCTGAAATAAAAATTCGTGTTTGTTTTTGTTTCCGCTGCGGAACCCAACATCAAATACTCCCGAGTTTGCATTTCCGTACTCGGCAGCGAATGCCCCTGTAATGAAGTCGGAATTCCTGAGCAAGTTGGTATTCAGTGCACTCACAGGCCCCCCCGTTGTTCCAAGGGTCCCGAAGTGATTCGGGTTGGGAATCGGAATCCCTTCCAGTCTCCAGAGAATGCCGCTTGGCGAATTGCCCCGAACTACAATGTCGTTGCGCGCATCATTGCTGCTGCTCACTCCTGCAAAATTGGTGACCAGGCGCCCTACATCATTTCGTCCGCCGCTGTATCGGATCACTTCGTCCATCGAAAAAGTTCTGGCGCTCACGGCACTGAACTCATTGTTTGGACGGTCTTTACCCGAACGCGCCCTGATTTCAATTTCTTTGATTTGCCCCGCCACCTCTTCCATGCGAATGTTGAGTTCCGTTTCTTTTCCTGCCTGAATGAGAACTTCGGGAATACTGATGGGGTGGTACCCGAGATAACTAAACTGAAAGGTCTGTCGCCCAAGTGGAACTTCAAGTTCAAATCGCCCTTCAGCATCGGTCGTTCCCCCAACCACAGGATTGCTGCCGGAAAGAATCACATTCGCCCCAATGAGCGGCACTTCCGAAATCTTATCGATAACGGTGCCTCTTACCTTCTGAAGGACCTGACTGCTCAGACCGAGGGGCAGAAATAAAATTAGCCAGAATAGATTCCTTGCTTTCATTCAGTTTGCTTTTTGCTTTGTTGACTTCAGAACGCAAAAGACCAACCGAAAGAGAGCTGTTTCATTGATTCAGGTTAATAAGCAAGACGGAGTTCAGAGCATAAACCTTACTCTTACACAAACAATTTTTATATCCGTTGATTCGGGTTAAGATCCTGTTCCTGCCAAACGCTTTCTAATCCTTGAAAGCGCCTCGGGGGTTACTCCAAGGTAGGAAGCAATCATATATTGAGGAACCCGCTGTACCAGCTCGGAAGAATTGGCAATAAATTCCAAATAACGCTGTTCCGGTGTTTTTACAAGTAATGCATGTGTGCGCTCCGAAATGGAAACAAACAAGCCTTCTGCCATCAGTCTACCAAACTTCTGGAAGGCTGGAATTTTTGCATAGCACATTTGAACGGAATCATATGAAAGTTCAATCAATTCCGAATCCTCCAGCATATCTGCACTCATGAGCGCCGGTGTTTGAAGAAGGAAGGAGGTATATTCCGATAAATATTCGTTCTCCCGAAAGAATGCCGCGGCAACCTCTTTGCCTTCTGCCAGATAATAGAGTCTGCAAAGACCGAAATTCATAAAACTTACATTCCTGCAATAATCCCCTGAATGAAAAAGAACCTCTCCCTTTTTCATTGTCCTGACGGTCAGCAGAGATTCCATGAATTGCCATGCATCTTCTTCGAGTTCGGGCAGAAGTTGCTTGTAAAACCTTCTGATCTGCGTGTAGTTTGCTTGCATGTCTTGGTTCGCTTCCGAAAGCTAATGCATTTGTATTCAGTTGCCAAAATGGACTGCCGTTACCTGCGCTCAACTTAGTTCTATACCTCGTATGACCGGTATCGATACAAATACAAATGAATCAAATATTAAATAAATATATCTATTTTTCCTCTGGACCTTCTGTTACCTCAGATCCTCCCTCCAGGTATTCATGCCAGTATCCTGCCCGGTGCGGATAACGCGCCAGATACAATTCCCGGACTTTAGTGAACAACATCTCCCGCAGCCCTGAAGTATTTCTGTTTTGGGTTGCAGAAATAAATATGCACTGTTCCTGAGTCTTGTTCATCCAGCTCTCCCGCAAATCGCTGAGCAGCGTCTGTTTGATGGCCGGTGGCAGAAATGGATCAAAGGTGATTTCTTCATATTTGTCCATTTTATTGAAGACCACAATCACCGGCTTCCCGTCTGCTCCCAGTTCCTTCAGTATCTCTGAAACAACCTGCATCTGTTCCTCAAATCCGGGATGCGAAATATCAACCACATGCAGCAGTACATCTGCTTCCATGGCCTCGTCCAGCGTAGATTTAAAACTCTCAATCAGATGATGCGGCAGCTTTCTGATAAAACCAACCGTGTCTGAAAGCAAAAACGGAATTCCGTTGAAAACCACTTTCCGAACGGTAGTATCTACAGTGGCAAACAATTTGTTTTCTGCAAATACGTTCTCTTTGGCCAGCAGATTCATCAGCGTGCTTTTACCCACATTGGTGTAACCCACCAGCGCCACACGGATCATTTCCGAACGAGATTTTCTGCGCACCTTGTTCTGCTTGTCAATATCTGCCAGTTTCTCCTTGAGCAGCGAAATCTTTCGCTCTGCAATCCTGCGGTCGGTCTCAATTTCTTTCTCACCGGCTCCTTTCATCCCGATACCACCCTTGATCCGGTCGTGGTGACTCCACATTCCTTTCAGTCTCGGCAACAAGTATTGCAGTTGCGCCAGCTCAACCTGTGTTCGCGCCTGAACGGTCCTCGCTCTTCTCGCAAAAATATCCAGGATCAACATGCTGCGGTCAAGCACTTTTTTCTTTACCGCCTGCTCAATATTGCGCTGCTGTGAAGGAGAAATTTCGTCGTCAACAATCACCAGATCTGCACCGCTTGCCTCCACATAGGCCGCGATCTCTTCCAGTCTGCCCTTGCCTACATAGGAGCGGGAATCGGGATGCGGCAGTTTTTGCCAGAACCGCTTGATGGTCACCGCTCCGGCAGTACTCGCCAGAAACTCCAGCTCATCAAGATATTCATGCAGCTGCGCCTCGCTCTGTCCCTGAGTAATCAGTCCCACAAGTACAGCCTTTTCAGGAGCCAGCGGACCATTATCGGTCTGAAATTCTTTTTTCATGAATCATACAAAGATACGAATAGGTCTTGGTGAACTTCTGAAAGGATTGTTAAGGCGGCCCCCGCCTTTGGCGGGCCGGGCTTTACGCCACTAGTCCTCGGGGCAACGATCAGCAGGTTTTTTTTACAAAGTTTGCGGCGCCCCTGCGGGCTAGTCGGCTGCAATCCCTGGCCGGTAATTACGGCTAAGAACGTACATAACACAAAAAAAGCCGCCCTTCCGGGCGGCTTTTCCAGCGCATATGAAACTTGATTATCTGATCAAGGTTGTTGTGCCTCGCTCCGTGTCTCTCACTCCATTCAGGTACTGAACGGTAAATACATATACATAAGTACCGATGGGTTGTGGTTTGTTCTGATAGTTTCCGTCCCATCCGTCGCCCTGCTGCATATTATCGTTGGAGTAAACTTCTTGACCCCAGCGATTAAATACGCGAAACTCAAGTCGCTGAACATTTTTCATAATGGCCACCAAAAGATCGTTTCTTCCGTCGTTATTCGGTGTGAAGGCCGTTGGTACCAATACTGTAAACTTCTCTACATCACAATTGGTCGGATTCTGTGCCGGATCTGTAATGAATGTGCTTGCCGTTGCAGTGCAACCATTGTTGTCGGTCACAGAAACAGTGTAGGAACCGCGTGGAAGCGCTTCAAGCACTTGAGTAGTATCATTTCCAATGGTATTCCAGATGTAGCTGAAAGGAGAGGTTCCTCCGCTTACATTAGCAATGGCTACACCGGTTGAGTCGTCCTTACATTGTGGATTGGCTGTAACAATTTCCAGTCTGAGTGGCTCAGGTGCACTGATACTCACTGCGCCTGATATACTGCAACCTCCGTCATTAACAGTTACTGAGTAAGTTCCGCCACCCACAAAAGGATTGGGATCGCTTGAAGTGAATCCTCCGGGGCCACTCCAGTTGTATGTATAGTTGCCGCTTCCGCCTGTTACGGTAGGATTGGGTTGTCCGTCGGCACCACTTCCTGAGGCGCACAAAGGTGCGGTAGGGCTGAAATTGAGCGTGAGGGGCGACAAGGCACCAACAGTACCTGTGGCAAGAGTAACGCAGCCATTCTGATCGGTAACAAGCACCGACACATTTCCAGACGGAATATTGTTGATATTGGTTCCTGAACTCAAATTAGACCACTGATAAGTATAGCCGGGTGTACCGCCCG
>CAZUHX010000097.1:2724-8929 GCA_964620795.1 uncultured Chitinophagaceae bacterium | reverse complement strand
TGGCACTGCTGCGCCGCGAACTGGAAATTGAACAGGCCAAGCTGGCAGAAAACTGGCACTTCGCATCTTTAGAAAAAATATTTATAGAAAAGAGAATATATCGAGACATCGAAAACTGCGAATCCTGGGAAGAAGTGATTGCAGCCATCGATAAGGGACTGAAACCCTACAAGAAATTATTCTACCGCGAGATTACCCGCGATGACATTACCCGTCTCACAGAAATCAAAATCAAGAGGATTTCTAAATACGATTCATTCCGCGCCGAAGAACTTATCCGGGGTATCGAAACCAGACAAACTGAAGTTGCCGGACATCTTGAAAAACTCACCGACTATACCATCGCATGGTTTGAGTCTTTGCTCAAAAAATTTGGAAAAGGCCGCGAACGCCGCACCGAATTGAAGGGGTTTGAACAGATCGAAGTACATCAGGTGGCCGCCAATAACGCAAGACTTTATGTAAACAGGGAAGAAGGATTTGTAGGCACCTCTCTCCGCAAGGATGAATTTGCCTTCGAATGTTCTGATCTTGATGACATCATCGTGTTCACCCGTCAGGGCAAAATGATGATTACCAAGGTAGGGGAGAAGAAGTTTGTTGGAAAGGATATTATCCATCTGGCCGTATGGAAGAAAAATGATGAAAGAACAGCATACAATGTGGTTTACTACGATGGTGCTTCCAAGCGATCCTTCGCCAAACGATTCCATGCCACTTCACTCACCCGCGACAAAGATTATGATCTGAGCCAGGGAAGCAGCGGATCTCGCTTGCTTTATTTCTCTGCAAACCCCAATGCAGAAGCCGAAATAGTGCGCGTGCAGCTTCATCCCAATACGACCGCAAGGGTCAAAGAGTTTGAGTTCGACTTTGGCACCATCGCCATCAAGAACAGAAACTCTATGGGCAATATTCTCACCAAGTTTCCGGTAAGAAAAATTGATCTCAAGGAGAAAGGCGCATCCTCTATCGGAGGTATTCATCTCTGGATAGATGATGAGTTTGGAAGACTATCGGCTGAAGCCAAACCCAAGTCTCGTTATCTCGGCGAATTCGATACCGGAAATCAGATACTTGTAGCATACCGCAATGGCGAACTGGAGCTTACTTCTTTTGAGCTTACCAATCGTTATGAGATGGATGATATTGTATTCATCGCCAGATTCAATCCCGAAGGATCATATTCCGCGGTTTATTATGATGGCAAGTCCAAACAGCATTATGTGAAGAGATTCAGGGTCGAAATGAAAACAGAGCGTTTCAGATCTTCGATAGTGACCGACCATCGCGACTCCCGTTTGCTGATGATGACCTCTGCCGATTCTCCGCACATCGAGTTTCATACACTGAAGGGCAAAACAAAAGACAAAAACAGAGAAGAGGCTGTGCTCGATCAGATGGTGGAAGTGAAAGGATGGAAATCTTTGGGAAACAGATTGTCGCCTTATCCTGTTACAGGAAAAATCCTTCTGCTCAATCCACCCCCGCCGCCTGAAGCACCCTCTTCTGATGCAGATAAGAAGGCAGCGGTAAAAGCGGCTAAGCCGGGCGAACTTTTCTAGTTAACCCATAGCGTCTCGACGGGCTCTCCGATTTCTTTCTGTTGACCGCGAGCGGTACATGTTTAAATGTAAAGCCGCGCCAGGGGGTGAAGGGGCCGGCGCAGCCGGGTGGCATGCTGTAGGGGCGAGGTAAGGGCAGAAAATCTTCTGCCTTAACGCCGCCTGCGCAGCATGCCACGGTACCCCCGAAACACCCGGCCCCGCTTCGCGGGGAGGCGCCCCAATCCTTTGTAAAATGAAGGCTCTCATGATCCATTTACACATTTTACATGCCGGGCCAAAAGCACCGGAATATCCCTCAAACAATTCCCGCAGATCGCTTCCCGAGTTCGATGACCTCCATCTCTGTGAGCTTGCCGCTCTGAATACAGAAACGCAAAACAGTTCTCATGGGGTGAAAACCATGAATGCCTGCAGCACCCGGATTTAAAACCCACATATTGCCGTGTGCTGGATCGCGCATTACCCGCAAAATGTGCGAATGCCCGCAGATCAGCATATCCGGATTGTGTCTCTTCAGTGCAGCCCTGCAGCCCGGGGCATAGTGTCCCGGATAGCCGCCAATGTGAAGGAGCAGAATCCTGAAGCCCTCGCGTTCAATCAGCACCTCTTCCGGATACTCCCATCTCACTTCTCGTCCGTCGATATTTCCGTGAACACCAATCAGCGGCGCTATGGCTGAAAGGGAATGCATAACTCGTATATCGCCTATGTCTCCGCCATGCCATATTTCATCGCAATGGCTGAAATGGTTCTTCAGACTTTCATCAAAATGTCCGTGCGTATCAGAGATCAGGCCTATTCTCATGCCCATCTGTTATTCATACCGCAGGGCTTCCACAGGATCAAGCTCAGAAGCCATGATGGCCGGATAAAGACCTGCTCCCAATCCTACAATGAAGGTAAAGACCAGTCCGCCGATCACCCAGCCCCATGGCATAATAAAACCTGCATTCAGAAACATGCCCACCAAATTTCCCATCAATACACCAAGAACAATTCCCAGGATGCCACCCAGCATGCAAATGGTAATCGACTCCGTGAGGAACTGCATTCTGATGGCCCGTTTGCTCGCGCCCAGCGCCTTGCTGATGCCGATCTCCCGCGTGCGCTCATTTACACTTACCAGCATAATATTCATCAGACCAATTCCCGCCCCCAGCAGAGTGAGAAGCCCGATCACTATCGTTGCATATTTTACATAACTCAGTTGCTCAATGATCTGCTCGCTGAGCCGGTCACTTTTTGAGATGTCAAAGTTGATTTCCTGGCTGCTCCGCAGTCCTCTCACTCCCCTGAAAATGCCTGTGGCTTCTTCCACAGCCAGATTGATTTCCTCCGGATCGCTCACCATGACATTGATCGTATGGTTCTGATCAGGCTCGGGCAGATTTCTCCGGGCACTCATCAGCGGAATCATCACCTGGTTGTCGGTACTCACCTGACTGGCCCCCTTTGATCCTAAAATACCGATGACCCTGAATTTTTTGCTGCCAATGGCCACCGACTGATTGATCACGCTGTCATACCTTCCAAAAATCCGGTTGCGCACATCCTTGCCCAGCAATATGACATCTGTACCTTGCTCGGCTTCAATTCGGCTGATGTTTCTTCCCTCCGCAATCGTTTGACCCGACACCGCCAGGTAATGCTCATCAATTCCGAAAACCCGCACATTCGGATTGGTCTTTTTGTTTCTGTATCTGATCACCGCAGCATCATCTGCCCTGCTGGCAATAGAAACCACCGAGGGAAAGCGATAGCGCTCTTTGAATGTCCGGCTCTGGTTCAATGTGATCACCGGATTTTCTGCTTTCCTCTTTCTGGGCCCGCCGCGCTGCCTCACACCACCTTCATTGCGCAACACAAAAGTATTGGAGCCCATCACCCGGAAGTTTTCCACCATGCTTGTTTTGATGCTTTCGGTAGAGGTGAGGATTCCTACCAGCGCCATGATGCCCACCATGATGATCATCAGGGTGAGAGCCGTGCGCAAAATATTGGCTCTGATCGAGCGAAACGCCAGCTTCACATTTTCCCGGATCATGACATTCATCGGGCCAAAAGTAAATGCTCCTGCCCATTCCGTTGGCCTCATTTGGAAGATTGCCCGTTCGAAAACCTTTTTTAACGTCTGTTTCCGGCTGTTGGGGCCCGGATAAGATATTACAATGGATGATGGCGCCTCCCCGCTGCGCGGGGCCGGGTGTTGCGGGGGTTCCGTGGCATTCGCCACCCGGCCTTTCGGCCGGCCCCTCCACCCCCTGGCGCGGCCTTAGGTTCATCAAGTCCCGCCGGACTTCGCTTAAGCATGGCCTCTGCCGGCTTCTTCGGCTTGGCCCGCAGACCTCCTGAGAAAAATCATGAGCAGATTCAAATGCTTGCAAATCAACGCACCACCGGTTCTACTCAATTTAACAAACCATCATCCAAACATTATACCAGGAATTGGTATATTCGGCTAAAGTTTAAACAGATGGCAAAAAACACATCCATATTGCTTGGCGACTATTTTGACAAATTCATCAATCAACAAGTCCAATCCGGAAAGTTTTCATCGGCAAGTGAAGTTGTTAGAGCCGCTTTGAGAATGTTTGAGCAAGAGGAGACAAAAAAAGTGGAACTCATTCAAGAGCTCAAGAGAGGGGAGAAATCAGGTTTTGAAAAAAACTTCAGCAGAGAGACATTTCTCCATCGAATGCATCAAAAGCACGTGTCTGAAAAATGAGAATTAAAATCAGTGTAGAAGCTGAAAATGACATTGAAAATATTTGGCTCTATACATTTCAAACCTGGTCAATCGAACAAGCAGACAGATATTACAATTTGATTTTAGATGAAATTGAATATCTCGCTGCGAATCCTTATTCCGGCAAAAGCTACGCCCACATTCGAAATGGTTATTATTGCTCAAAAGTTAAATCACATTTAATTTTTTACAAATTGAACACGAAAGAAAATGCATTGGAAATCATTAGGGTTTTACATCAGCGGATGGATATTGAAAATAGATTGAGCGATTAGGATTTGTAACTACATGATCCGTTCTTTCAGGATTTTTGTTCATTTAACCCAAACAGACACACCGCAATGGCGCAAAATCCTTTGCTCCTGTTTTGTGGCTTCCTGTTATTCTTTTTGCTTATTACTTCATGTGATAGCATAGCGCCACGCTGGCTCTCTAGGCCTTGGTTCAAAGCAAATGCCTCCCTGCCAACTCTGCTGCAGCATTCAGCTTCAACACTTTTTCAATACTCTTCAGGCGAAAATTCGCAAAAACCCTTCACCTTCCCGCCACAAACCCTATTTTTGACTCCCAATTTAATAACCTAAACCCTTTTCCATGGCCTTCGATATCGAAATGATCAAACAGGTGTATGCCCGGTTTGGTACCCGCGTCAATGATGCCCGCAACCAACTCAACCGCCCCCTCACTCTGTCTGAAAAGATCCTTTTCGCTCACCTGCATCCCGACCAAGCCTTCGAAAACTTCCAGCGCGCTACCCATTACGTTGACTTCGCCCCCGATCGCGTAGCCATGCAGGATGCCACTGCCCAGATGGCTCTTCTTCAGTTCATGCAGGCGGGTCGCCCTAAAGTGGCCGTGCCTTCAACCGTACATTGCGATCACCTGATCACCGCCAAAGACGGCTCCAAAACAGATCTCAACCAGGCCGTGAGCGGCAACCGCGAAGTGTATGACTTCCTCGCTTCAGTTTCCAATAAATATGGAATCGGCTTCTGGAAACCCGGAGCCGGTATCATCCACCAGATTGTTCTCGAAAATTACGCCTTCCCCGGAGGAATGATGATCGGAACCGATTCCCACACGGTCAATGCCGGTGGACTTGGTATGATCGCCATCGGCGTGGGTGGTGCCGATGCCTGCGACGTGATGGCCGGCCTTCCATGGGAACTCAAATGGCCCAAACTGATCGGGGTTAAATTAACCGGTAAGCTCAGCGGCTGGGCTTCTCCCAAAGATGTCATCCTCAAAGTGGCTGGAATCCTCACCGTAAAAGGCGGAACCGGAGCCATTGTGGAATACTTCGGCGAAGGTGCCGTGGCCATGAGTTGCACCGGAAAAGGCACCATCTGCAACATGGGTGCCGAAATCGGCGCCACCACTTCTACTTTCGGCTACGACGACAGCATGGAGAGATACCTCCGCTCTACCGGTAGAGCCGATGTGGCTGAACTCGCCAATGGCATCCGCGAACACCTCACCGGCGATCCCGAAGTGTATGCCAATCCCGAAAAGTATTTCGATCAAGTCATCGAAATCAACCTCAGCGAACTTGAACCCCACATCAACGGTCCTTTCACTCCTGATCTCGCAACGCCGATTTCTAAGATGAAAGAAGTAGCTGCAGCCAACGGCTGGCCGCTTAAAGTAGAAGCCGGACTGATCGGTTCCTGCACCAACTCTTCCTACGAAGACATCTCACGCGCTGTATCGCTTGCCCAACAGGTAGCCGATAAAAACCTGAGCGCCAAAGCCGAATTTTCTATTACGCCCGGTTCAGAACAAATCCGCTTCACCATCGAGCGCGACGGCTTTATCGAAACCTTCAATAAAATTGGCGCCAAAGTGTTTGCCAATGCCTGCGGACCCTGCATCGGCATGTGGGCAAGAACAG
>CAZUHX010000097.1:0-2624 GCA_964620795.1 uncultured Chitinophagaceae bacterium | reverse complement strand
GCCAAAGTGTTTGCCAATGCCTGCGGACCCTGCATCGGCATGTGGGCAAGAACAGGCGCAGAAAAGAAAGAGAAAAACACCATCATCCACTCTTTCAACAGAAACTTCGCTGCCCGTCAGGACGGCAACCCCAATACCTACGCATTTGTGGCCTCTCCTGAAATCACAACCGCACTCGCCATCGCCGGAGATCTGGGCTTCAATCCGCTTACCGATACCCTGCTCAACGAGAAAGGCGAACAAGTAAAACTCGATCCTCCTTCAGGAGATGAACTTCCCGCCAGAGGATTTGCCGTGGAAGACGCCGGCTTTATCGCACCCGCTGCCGACGGATCCTCTGTTGATGTGAAAGTGAATCCCGAATCAGATCGCCTGCAACTCCTCGCGCCTTTTGCTGCCTGGGAAGGAACAGACCTCAACGGCCTTCGTCTCCTCATCAAAGCCAAAGGAAAGTGTACCACAGACCACATCTCCATGGCCGGTCCATGGCTCAAATACCGCGGCCACCTCGACAATATCTCCAATAACCTTCTGATCGGAGCGGTCAACTTCTTCAATGAAAAGACCAATCAGGTCAAAAATGTACTCACCGGCGAATATGGTGAAGTGCCCCGTGTTCAGCGCGCCTACAAAGCCGCAGGCATCGGAAGCATCGTGGTGGGCGACGAGAACTACGGCGAAGGCTCCAGCCGCGAACATGCTGCCATGGAACCCCGTCACCTCGGCGTCAGAGCCATCCTCGTGAAGTCCTTTGCGCGTATCCACGAAACCAATCTCAAAAAGCAGGGAATGCTCGCACTCACTTTTGTGAACAAAGACGACTACAATAAGGTACGCGAAGACGACACCATCGCCATTCTCGGCCTCACCTCATTTGCTCCGGGCAAAAACCTGAGCATTCGTCTATCACACACCGACGGCACTGCCGAGGAATTTGAAGTGGCGCATACTTACAATGCCCAGCAAATTGAATGGTTCAAGGCCGGAGGGGCGCTCAATATCATCCGCCGCCAGATCACCGCATAAGCAAGAACAACAGTCAGAAGAAGGTCGGATATCACATCCGGCCTTTTTTTATGCGATAAATTTAAATATTTGGGCGCCTGCCCGCCAGATTACTTAAGGGTAAAAACAAACTGTTACCGGGGCGGGCATCGCGTGCTGCGCGGGTTCCGTGTGTCCGCACCGGCTGCAAAACTTTGCCTGATCATCCATTTTTCTGCTCCCGCCGGATCCGGACACACCGCCTTCGGCGCCGCTCCGCCCGCTGGCGCAGTGTGTTTTAAAATCCGCCGGCGTACTTTTCTTAAACCTGCTCATCGCTATATCGGGTTTTTGCTTTGGCGGGCTGCATTTTCCAACTCAAAGATTCCTATTCACCTCAATATGAAACCAATGGGTGGAAAACTTCATTTAGATTTAATCTAAATACATAATATGACACATATCTAAAATGTTGTAAATCAATTAATTGTAACATTTGCTTTGTGGAGTGTATGCTGTCATGGATCAAAATGTTTTTAAGACCATTTTTTGTTCATTTTTTTTTCCCGAATTGAATCCCGCTTACCTATATTTGCTGCGCCTTTTAACAATTTTATGACATTAATCGACGCAATGGCACCCAAACCATTCCACCGTACAACCTTGATTCCGAGGATATTCCATCTTTTTTTATGGCTTTTATTGTCTTCCGGCCTTTCGGCTCAGGATATTGACAAAGCTGCACTGCAGGAAGGAAAATCCTTGTTCAAATCCAATTGTGCAAGTTGCCACAATCCTCTTCAGGACGGTACCGGTCCTGCACTTAAAGGCGCACTCAGCCGCTGGGAAGCCGCCGGAGATTACAATGGTAAGTCAGGTAAAGAATGGCTTCACTCCTGGATCAAAAACTGGAACGACCCCGTCAACGCAAAGTATCCTTATGCCGTTGAAATGTCCAACTGGAGCGCCAGTCAGATGAACCTCTTCCCTACGCTCAAGGATGAAGACATCGACAAGATCTTACTTTATGTAGATAATTCCGACAAAGGAGCTGCACCCACAGCCGCTGCCGCTACACCCGCTGCAGGAACAGGCACAGGTTCAGAAGGTGCAGGTGCAGAGGAGGGTGGAAATATGACTTTGTGGTTATTTCTCGCATTCCTTCTTGCATTAGTAGCCATCCTCGTGAACGTTACCAATCGCCTCGACCGCATGGTGGCTGAAAGTAAAGGTGAAGAACTCGCGCCCGAAGTTCCTTTCTGGAAAAGCAAGCGCCTTGCAGCTTTCCTTATTTTGATTGGTGTTCTTTACATGGGTTATGTCACCGCCGACAGCGCGATTTCTCTCGGCAGAGAACAGGGATATCAGCCTGAACAGCCCATTAAGTTTTCTCATGCACTGCACGCAGGCAAACACAAAATTGATTGTCAGTATTGCCATTCTTCTGCTGCCAAAGGCAAACACTCCAATATTCCGTCGCTTAATACGTGTATGAACTGCCACAAAAATGTGCAGAAAGGCCCCAAGTACGGAACAGAAGAAATTGCCAAGATATACGCAGCAGTAGGCTACAATCCGGCAACCCAGACCTATGCCCGCGCCAAGCAAAAGCCGGTAGAGTGGGTTCGCATTCACAACCT
>CAZUHX010000096.1:0-8941 GCA_964620795.1 uncultured Chitinophagaceae bacterium | reverse complement strand
GAGAAACTGGTGTCGCCATAGCTTGGAATCTGCGCATTGACCGGATTGGTAACAGAAGGAGTGTTTTCAGTTAATACTGCCACCTGATCTGTGTAAGCAAAACAACCCGTGCTGCTATTGGTAAGATAACATCTGTAAAAATTGCCGCCCAAACCGGAAGTTGAAGAAATACTTAGCTGTGAAGTGCTTACTCCGCTGTATGGCGAAGAAGCCGGTACGTTGCTGAATGTAGCTCCTCCATCGGTGCTCAATTGCCAGCTGTAAGTATTGCCGCTGGTAAACGCATCTAAGGTCAATGCACCATTATTACAAGACACCGACGGGCTGCTTATTGAATCAGTAATCACTGGATTAACCACGATCTGAACACTATCGGGAGATCCGGTACAACCCTGGGCACTGGTAGCGAACACATAATATTTTCCTGCTGTAGTCACTGTTGTTGGGTCTGCAATGCGAGAGGCTAAAGTCGCAGATGCGCTGGAATACCAGTCATAGGTGTTTCCTCCGGAAGAAGTATAATAACTATTCAGATTCACACTTCCCGGAGCACAGACAGATACAGAAGAAGTACTCGTACTTACAGAGCCTCTGCTGTATATATTGAGAGAAACCGAGGAAGACGGATTTCCGTAGCAATTGCCTGCTGTGCTATATGAATAAAGATAATATGTACCGGAAACAGTGACTTGGGTGGCATCGGCAACCAAATTGCTTGCCGGACTGCTGTTTGAAGTACTCCAGCGGTACTGGGCACCTGAAATGGCAAGGGGTTGCAGCAAACTGAGGTTAACAGTAGCCGGCGCACAGTAAGTCAGTGAATTAGCGCTTGGAACCGGAGCAGTGGTGTCGTGTCTTGAAAGCGTGAGAGAAGCATAATTGTCACTCTTACAACCGCTGACTACGGCAAAGACATAATATATTCTGGCAGCAGAAACACTTGAAGGTGTGCTTACAGCGTATGCAGCATCATGATCGGGAACAAGATACCAGTTATTGGTTCCTCCGGAAGTGATAAAAGAATTCAGATCAATGGATCCGCTGCAGACCGTCACTGCCGAAGAACTAAGAGTAGGAGTAGGCGGAAGACTGATGACGGTTACGGTGGTGGAGGCGGAGGCGGTACAACCGTATGCACTGGTTACCGTAACCGTATAAGTTGTTGTGCTTTGAGGAGTAGAAATCACCGTTTCTCCGGTTGTGGCACTTAAAAAGGTGGCAGGACTCCAGCTATATGAAACACCGCCGCTTGCGGTTAGGACATGAGGATGTTCATAACAGTCAGTTGCGCTGGCCGTAACCCCTGCCACAGGAAGCGGATTCAGAGAGATTTTGACCGCACCACTGGTATCGTTGTTACATCCGCCCGAAGTGACCACCCGCTTATACCAGTAAGATTGGTTTTGCGAGGAGGTGGTGTAGTCTTTAGAAGTTCCTCCCGAGGAAACATTGGTAAAGCTCGTGCCATTGGTTGACTGCATCCATTGATAGGTAAAAGTACCGGAGCCTCCTGACGGAGTTGAGCCGGTTATAAGTGTAGCGGAGGCTGTTGTTCCGCAATAACTAAGTGTGGCTGCAGAAATGGTATTGGTGTTGATCGGCGGATAAACCACTACTGCAACACTGGTATCACGGAAGCAGGTTCCGTTGGTGGCTATCCTGCGATACCAGGTATTGCTGGAAACAATATTGACCGGCAAAGTATAGTTTTGAGAGGTAGCTCCCAGAATATCAGAAAATCCTGAAGTTGAGGAAGTGGTTGAACTCATCCACTGGTACTGGCCCGAAGTAATAGCCGAACCGGTTAAAGAAATATTGGAGCTTCCATTGGTACAAGAGGTAGAAGGTGTTACTGTATTGGACGCCAAGGCGCTGACTACTGTAATTTTCCTTCCTGCACTGGCATTGCCACAGTTACCGTTTCCTCCATTGTAAACCACTCTGTAAAATGTAGTGGCTCCCGGACTGGCAACATAGGTAGCTGCGGTAGCCGAGGAAATATTACCCCAGGAAGAGCTATCGGTTGAAGATTGCCATTGAACGGTAGAGCCGCTTTGTAATGTACCAATGCTTAGGGCAATAGAGTTTCCGTTGCAAATGGTGTACTGAGAAGCAGAAGGTGCAGGACCAGCGCCGGATGCTTTCGTATCTGTAATAAATATATTATAGTTTGAGTTACATGTACTGCTGCTGTACATTGCCAATCTGAAATAACGGGGCCCGCCATAACCTCCCGTACTATACGCAGAAAGCGTTAAGGTGTATTTTACATTGGGTGAAGTACCTGATGTGCTCGGTGTCAATGTGACTCCGGAAGGCGATGTAGCTCCGAAAACGGCGGTATAAGTAACTCCGTCCAAAGAATAAAACCAGCGGGCGGAATCCAGGGCCGATGTGGTTTTTACATTTAAAGGAAAGGAGGTGATACCCTGAGTACAGAAAACCAGATTCTGCGCAGTAGTTGAATCCACATTAGAGTTGATTGGAGCTCCTGAAACGGTGACCGTAGAAGAAGCAATACCCTTGCATCCTGCGGCTGTGGTTCCTTCTACATAATAGGTGGTAGTTGCGGCAGGCTTTGCGTAAACCGTCGCCAGGGATGTTCCGGTGTAGGCCGTTGTAGCTCCTGAATTGGTGAATAAATCTGTGACGGGATACCAAACATAAGTTGATCCTCCGGAAGCGGTAAGTGTTCGCACTGCACCTGAACATATAGTTCCATTAGCTGTGGCGGTTATATTGGCCGTATTGACGGCAACAGTTACTGTAGCGGAAGAAGAACAGCCGCTCACATTTTGCGCAGAAACCGTATAGGTTGTGGTGCTTGCAGGGGTAGCAACCACGTTAGCACCTGAAGTAGCGGAAAGACCGGTAGAGGGTGTCCAGCTGTAAGTATTTGAGCCTGATGCAACAAGTGAAACGGCATTGCCTGCACAAATGGTAGCTGAGGCAGGAGTAACCGTGATAGTGGGACTGGCCGCAACCGTAACCGTTTTAGAAGCAGTGGCAGAGCAGCCGGTGGAGTTGGTTGCAGTAAGGGTGTAGGTAGTTGTCTGGCTGGGTCTTACCCACGGATTATAAATCGAAGCAACTGAAGAAGAAGGGCTTGAGCTCCAAACGTAGGTAGAAAGATTGGAAGGAGCCACCAGAAGTCTTACGGAATCATTGGCACAAATGGTATTCTCACCACCGCTCAGATAGAGCGTGGGCTTTGCCGACAGATTGAGAATGAAAGCTGCTGCAGCCGATGAACAGCCTGTGCTTGAATTGGTAGCAACTATAGAAAAGTCATATTGCCCCGCATCAGTCTCGGTTCCCGGAATGCTGATACTGAGCGGTGAGGCAGTCAAAGAACCGGAGGTGCCAGTGAATCCATCCAAAATGCGCGTTCCTGCCGACAATGTGTATTGGTTGGGAGATCCTGTACTGCTATATGTGAGACTCATTGAAGTAGCACCCTGACAAATCGAGGGCGAGCCGGGAGTGATGGTTGGCACCGGCGCAACCGAAACAGTAACTTGTCCTGTCGGAGAACTCTGAACACAGTTTCGGTCGCTCACATAAGTAAGAGTGTAGGTGGTAGAAGCAGCCGGAGAAACTGAAAACGAATAAGGATCTGTGAGCACATTGCTTACAGTCACCTCAGAGCCACCATTTACGGTGTATTTGAAAGTCCAGGGGCCCGTTCCGGTAAAATCTACGGTCAGGTTTCTGCTTCCCAGTCCGCAAAGAGTAGATGAACCGGTAAATACGGCTGTGGGAGCCGGGTTGGCAGTGAGAAGCGCAGGATTTGAGAACGTTTCTGTGCTGCTGCAATAGGTACTGGTACCTGTGGCGGTAAGTCTTGCGCGATAGTATCTGCCGCTCAACGACGCAGGGTTAGAAAGCACAAGGGTAGTAGAGTTTACTCCGCTGTAATTTCCTCCGTTGCTCAGATTGGTCCAGCTGCTGCCATTCAGGCTCTCTTGCCAAAGCACGCTATTGTAGCCTGAAGCAGTAACAGAAAATGAAGCCGTTCCTGAGGCAACACAAAGATTCTGACTCACCGGATGTGCACTGATGGTAGGCGCGCAGGGAACTTGTTTTACTGTACTTGCGTTACTGGAAAGATCAAAACTGCAATAAAACACTGGAGAACCAAAATTGGGATCCGTAAACTCAAAAGTAACGATACCGATATTGGGCATATTTTGAACGTAATAGCAATAGTTGGCATAGTATCGGTTTCCCACAACTGTTGGAGGAGGAGGCGGTCCAAAAACAATTGGAGACAATACCGAGGCTGTAGAATTGTTGGGAGCATACCAGCATCTGGTAATCACCGGCAAATTGACAATCGGTGTCTGTGAATCCCAATAAAGATTCCAGTTTCCTGTCTTGGTTGTCGGATTAAAAGGAACATTCTGGTAGGTAGTACCCACCACATTTGCAGCTACCGGATTATTTTGCGCGTAGGGGGCAAAGTTACCTGCTGCTGAAGAGGCCTGTCCGTTTCCATTATTCCTCTTAAAAACATTGGGGCAATAGTTAACATCAACTACTGCCCAAGCCCTTAAAACAAAAATTAGAAATAAAAAAGAGAAAAATTTCTTCATCGGGGGTGAAATTTTTCCAAAACTAAGCGTTAATACTCATATCAACAAAACATCATATTGAATTCATATATGTAAAATGTTCAAATAATTCAAACCTGCCGGAAACCTGTGGCAAGGCGCAAAACAACAATCCTAATATCAGGCTCAAAAGCGCAGGAAAACACAAACTGAATCAGCCCACCACCGACTTACCTTTCGCAACCCATGACGTATTTCTGTATATCAGCCTGATTACAAAAGCCGGAATCCACGGCAGGATCACTACCGTTATCTTATTCAATAAGCCGGGAATACACTCTGCCCTTCCCGCCAAAGCAGCCTCAACCGCCTTACGGGCCACAAATTCAGGTCTATGCATCACCCCCAGTCTTCGGGCCAATGGCAGATTGACCCGTTCCGGATCATACAGGGCCGTCTCTGTGGCTCCCGGAAGTACACAGCACACATGAACTCCTTCAGGCTGCATTTCATAGCGCAAAGCTTTGCTGAAAGCACGAATAAAGGTCTTGCCGGGTCCGTAAAGTGAAATTCCCGGATAAGGCATGACCGCTGAAATGGAGGATATATTTAAAATATAACCATGCTTTTTATTCATCATATCTCTGCCGAAAAGCCGGCAAAGCGCTGCGGGAGTGTACTGATGAAGTATGGAAATGGTATGAAATGCTTTATCGGAAACCTCAGCTACTCGTCCGAATACCAGCAAGCCTGCATTATTGACCAGCATGTCGGGCGATATCTGTTGCTCATTACACCAACGATACAATTCAGAAGCAGCCTCTGTGCGCGCAAGGTCCATACAATGTATTCTGCACAAAATACCTTTCTCCTGAAATTGCCCGGCACAAAGCTCCAGATCTCCGGCATCTTTACTAACCAGTAGCAGCGCCCAGCCCCGCTTTCCCAATTCTTCGGCAATGGCTTTGCCTATTCCCGAAGAACCTCCTGTGATCAAAGCCCATTTAGCCATCAATATCCATTCTTGTTGCATTCAAAGGGCCTGTTGTACATCACCGCCACGCAATGATTACAGGTATCACATTGAATTTTGGGTTCTGCCGCACCCATAAGCGCACGCACTGCATCAGGATGTTCGATGAGTATGCGTGCCATGGCCACTCCCTCAAAACCGGCATCCAATACCTCCTTCACGTTAACTGCATTGCGCACACCGCCTACATAGATCAAAGGAAGCTGCAATGATTTTCGAAACTGCCGGGCTTCTTCTAAAAAATAGTTCTCCCGAAATGGCACCTCAGGAATCAATATTTTACCAAACCATCTGCTGAACCATTTCATCCAGAATCCGGGCATGCCCTCTGCCAATGTTTGTATGGGCATGCTTCCATGCAACACCGTCATGGGTGAACGACTCACAAATCCCGCCGAAAGTATCAATGCATCTGCTCCGAGCGATTCCAGCAGTAAGGTGTTTTCCAGACATTCAGCCGCATCTGCACCACCATCGAAACCATCGTACATATTGCATTTGACCAGCAAGGCCATTTCTCCTGCTGTTTGTTGTTTCACTTCTTCTATGACCTGCCGCATAAAACGCTGCCTGTTGAATGGTGAGCCTCCGTATTCATCTCCTCTGCGATTGGTGGAAGCACACAAAAACTGGCTGATGAGATAGCCGTGACCGGCATGTACTTCTACTGCATCAAAGCCCGCTCTGCGCAAAAGCTTTGCAGCCTTGCCAAAATCGCGAACCGTTTCAGCTATGTCTTTCCTGTTCATGGCCCGCGGCCAGCAGGGAGCATACAAATTAGGTATGGCTGAAGGCGCCAGCGGTCGCTGACCGGCAGTTGCCCGCATGGCCATATTACCGCAATGACCGATCTGTGCCGATATCATGGCGCCTTGTTGATGCACATCTTCTGCAAGCCGCTGCAGATCGGGTAAAGCAGACTCATTGAGCAGCAATTGATGATCAAAGGACAGACCGGCCTTGTTCACGGCAGCATACGCCAAAGTGGTCATTCCAATGCCACCCGCAGCAACTGAAACATGATAATCTATCAGCCGTTTACTGACTTTGTTATTCGGACACATTCCTTCAAATGCCGCAGCACGCAGCGATCTGTTGCGCAGAATTTTTGGACCCAGCCGAAGCGGATCACTCAACAAATTCATATTTGATCTATATTTTTTTCACAAATGCTTCAATATCCTCATAGGCGCGCATAGCCATGGGAGAAAGCAAAGGTAAATTGAAAAAACCATGAAACAGATCGGGATACATTTTGTAGGAGGATGAAATGCCTGCCTGCTGCATTTGTATATGATAATTGAATCCGTCGTCGAGCAATGGATCCAGTGAAGCGGTGAGCACCAAAGCAGGAGCCAGTCCGCTGAACTCGTTTTCAAAACAAGGTGAAACGCCGGGTGCACAGCGATCTTCTATCCTGGGTGTATATTGTTTCTGAAACCAGAATATCGTGCTCTCTTCCAGCAAGTATCCCTTTCCGTTGCGCCGGATAGAGGGATTGCTTAATCTTCCGTCTATCCACGGATAAATCAACACCTGACCCTTTAAAGGAATGTTTTCCTTCCTGCTGCGATGTGCCATACAAGCAGCCAGATCGCCGCCTGCACTATCTCCTGCAACAATAATAGCCTCTTGTTTGCCTCCGAGTTGCTTCGCATTCTGCCTCACCCACTCCAATGCGGTCCATGCATCCTGATGTGCTGCAGGATAAGTATGCTCGGGCGCAAGTCTGTAGTCTACCGATATCACAGTACATCCATTCATGTTACAAAGCCTCCTGCATACACGATCATGTGATTCCAGTCCATACAATACAAACCCTCCACCATGATAATAGACCATGATTTTTTCGGTAGAAGGCTTGTGCGGCCGATAAATCCTCAGCGCAAGCTGTTCTGCCATCATGTCTTCAATGGAAGCTACCGGCAGTTTTCGATCGAATAGCCGTGATCCAAGATTTGCTGCCTGAACAGATCTTTTTCGAAAAGAAGCAATATCAACTCCCTGTTCCGGTTTGAGCGGCGGACGAATAGCACTGAACCATAAAACAAGCTTTGTATTTAAATTCATTGGTCTAATTTATATATATTATCAATTATTTAAATGTTTTTTTAGTAAGAGCGTTAGGAAGGATCACATTTGTATAATTTGTTTTGTTCTGTTTCGCATTCATCGAAATCATTCGCGCTGCAATCTATTCTAATTGAATCAAGCGGCACGGAAGTAACTTCCGCGCCGGTTAGACCACAAAACAAACTTATATTAAAATTTATTGTTCAATTTATATAGATTAAGAGTAATTTGAATAAGTTTAATACAACAAAATTTCTGTTGAATCGTCTTTTTAAAAAATGATGGACTTTTAAAGGAGAGTTTTATGCGTTCAGTGATCAGTTTCATAACATTATTGGGAATCAAACTCTTTGCCAGAATTTTCTTCAGGTTTAGGATTCAATGGCCCGGCAACAATCCCGAACTGCCCTGGAAAGATATCCGGCTGATCGTGTTTCTGAATCACACTTCATTGCTTGAACCATTATTCCTGGGTATTCTTCCCAACCACTTTTTGCGAATCCTGAGCAAAAAGCTGGTGGCTCCGGCTGCCGACAAAACATTGAACCGCCCCCTGGTGGGCATGGTTTACAAATTATTCAGCCCCGGCATTGTTTCCATTACGCGCAAGCGCGACGACTCATGGAAACAGTTTATGAAAACCATCTTTCCCGATTCAGTTATCGGCATTGCAGCTGAAGGCCGAATGAAGAGAGCTAACGGACTTGATCTCGATGGAAACAAGATGACGGTGAGAGGAGGCATTGCTGATGTTTTAGAGGAATTAAGCCATGGCAAAATGATTCTAGCACTCAGCGGCGGACTGCACCATGTCAATATTCCCGGTGAAGGAAGAATACATTTATTCAAAACAATTCGGATGAATGTGCAACTGGAGGACATCGCTTCATACAGGGCAGGTTTTCCCGGAGCAGTTGGCAGTACCGAATGGCGCAAGGCTTTAGTGGCCGATATGCAAAGGAGGCTGGAGCAGGATGTTCCTTTGTGAACGAATGTCTAAACATTTTTAATTCCTCATGACATCAGAAAGTTTTGCTTTCTCTTTCGATTTAATGATTGCTTTGACGTTCGACCAAAAGAGAAGTTGATTCGGTCTGATTATATGGCTTTTGCCAACATGCAGCGGTATTGCTTTTTACATTCGCTGTTTCACAACTGCAAATTTTCATTCGTGTTACCCATTAGAAATCAATTTTCCGACGAAATGGGGCGCCTCCCTGCTGTGCAGGGCCGGGTGTTGCGGGGGTTCCGTGGCGTATTGTAGTGGCGGAAAATCTTCCGC
>CAZUHX010000095.1:0-9053 GCA_964620795.1 uncultured Chitinophagaceae bacterium | reverse complement strand
AAAAATTACATGTTTCTCCGGTACTGTCCGCCTACTTCAAACAGCGCATGCGTAATCTGACCCAGAGAGCAGTAACGAACGGTATTCATCAGCTCGGCAAAAAGATTTCCGTTGCCTGTGCCTGTTTCCTGCAGCTTATGCAGCGCCGCTTTACTCTTGTCTGAATGCCGCACTTGAAAGGCTTTCAGTGCGCTGGTCTGAAACTCTTTTTCTTCTGTTGTTGAGCGGATCACTTCTCCCGGAATAATGGTGGGTGAACCCTCTTTACTCAGAAAGGTATTCACTCCCACAATAGGATATTCCCCGGTATGTTTCAAATGCTCGTAATGCAGACTTTCTTCCTGAATTTTATTTCGCTGATACATGCGCTCCATTGCGCCAAGCACTCCGCCTCTGTCTGAAATTCTTCTGAACTCAGTCAATACGGCCTGCTCTACCAGATCAGTGAGTTCTTCGATCAAAAACGATCCCTGATTGGGATTTTCATTTTTCGCAGTACCCAGTTCGCGGTTGATGATAAGCTGAATGGCCATGGCACGCCTTACACTTTCTTCGGTAGGGGTCGTAATGGCCTCATCGTATGCATTGGTATGCAAGGAATTGCAATTGTCATAAATCGCATACAATGCCTGCAGTGTAGTGCGGATATCGTTAAAGTCAATCTCCTGGGCATGCAGACTTCTTCCGCTGGTCTGAATGTGGTACTTGAGCTTTTGAGACCGCTCATTTCCCTTGTATTTATACTTCATGGCCTTGGCCCAAATTCTTCTGGCCACACGTCCAATGACAGAATATTCGGGATCCATTCCATTGCTGAAGAAGAAAGAGAGATTGGGTGCAAAATCATCGATCTTCATGCCGCGGCTCAGATAATACTCCACATAGGTAAATCCGTTGGCCAGGGTAAATGCGAGCTGTGTGATGGGATTGGCACCTGCCTCAGCAATATGGTAACCGCTGATGGAAACAGAATAGAAATTCCTGACCTGATTTTGAATAAAATATTCCTGAACATCTCCCATGAGTTTCAATGAAAACTCCGTGGAAAAAATACAGGTATTCTGTGCCTGATCTTCTTTCAGGATATCGGCCTGAACAGTTCCTGTCACCGACTGAAGGGCTTTGGCACGAAGCCTGGCATAAACATCGGAAGGCAATACTTCTTCACCGCTCAGGCCCAGGAGCATGAGACCGAGGCCGTGATTGCCTTCAGGCAGTTCGCCATGGTAATGAGGAAGTGATCCCAATTCGGCGAGTTTCCTTTTTACCTCTGCTTCCAGGCCGTTTTCACGGATGTATTTTTCACATTCCTGATCGATGGCCGCATTCATAAAGAAGGCGAGCAATACCGGCGCCGGACCATTGATGGTCATGCTCACCGAAGTTTTGGGATCGCAGAGATCAAAGCCGCTGTATAATTTTTTGGCATCATCAACCGTGGCAATGCTCACACCGCTGTTTCCGATTTTTCCATATATATCGGGCCGGTGATCGGGATCTTCGCCATATAAAGTAACACTGTCAAATGCGGTTGAAAGCCTGATGGCCGGTTGTCCCAAAGACACATAGTGAAATCGCTTATTTGTTCTTTCCGGTCCGCCTTCTCCGGCAAACATGCGGGTAGGATCTTCGCCTTCACGCTTGAGAGGGAATACACCGGCGGTATAAGGAAATTCTCCGGGTACATTTTCCTGAAGCTGCCAGCGCAGAATATCGCCCCAGTCGGTGTATCGGGGAAGATAAACTTTGCGTATGGCCGTTCCGCTCAGAGAGCGGTAAGTAAAAGGCAGCTGAACGGTTTTGTCTCGCACCTGAAAGGCAAGAGTCTCGGCGGAATAGCGTTCTTTCAATGTCTTCCACTGATCTAACAATCGCCGGCAATCGGGATGCAGCTGGAGCTGAAGATGTTCAAATTTTTCCTGAAGAGATACAGCCGTCATGCTGTTGTGTTTAGCGGTTCCTGAATCTGTTGCGGCCTTCATGATTGATGTGTTTTATGCTCGTTCTCCGATAAAATTTCCATTGCGCCTTTCAGACGGTAAAGTTTACTTGCGGTTTCAGCCTGCTGATCTGCCCAACGATCGTATTCATCAATTGTTTCGGCAATTTCTGCCAGATAGCGAACTCTGGCAGGCGGGATGATGCGGCTTGCGGGCTCGTCACGCTGCTCCCGTGATTTACTGCCGGAAAAAACACATCCTGTTTTTTCTTCCAGCTTTTGCGTCAGGATACGGTACAGTCGATTTACTCCTGAATCATTAAACTGCGCTGCAATGGTTCCCACTACCGGAAGCGATTCGTTTTTCTCCTGAAACAAATGATGATTGCGCTTGTACTGTTTGCATACATCCTGATAGGAGTCGAGTGCTCCTGCTTTATCAAACTTGTTGATGGCAATCACATCTGCATAATCAAGCATATTTATTTTTTCCAATTGTGAAGCTGCGCCGTATTCAGGCGTCATCACATATAAAGACAGATCGCAGAATTCGAGGATACTGGCATCACTCTGACCCACGCCTGCGCTTTCGAGTATGATCAGGTCAAATCCGGCCGAACGGCAAACATCCAAAGCTTCACGCACATGGGCGCTGAGTGCCTTATCGTCCTCTCTTGTGGCCAGCGAACGCATATATGCGTTTTGATGATGGATGGCATTCATGCGTATTCTGTCGCCCAGAAGCGCCCCTCCTGTCTTTTTGCGGGAAGGATCTACTGAAACCACGGCAATTTTTCTTCCTTCTTCAAAGCGAAGAAAGCGCCTTACGATTTCGTCAGTTACCGAAGACTTACCTGCGCCGCCTGTGCCGGTAATGCCAAGAACCGGAATTTTATGATCAGGCGTTTTCAACCGAAGCGGAATCATGCGCTCTGCCATACTGATGCCGCGGGCGATTTCTGCCCAGCTGCCCGTATTCAGGCGGTCTGCAAAATCAGGAGGCAAATCGGGCTGATGAACTGCTGCGGCTTTCTGAATCAGATCATCAATCATTCCTTCAAGACCCATTCTGCGGCCGTCGTCCGGACTGTATATTCTGGCAATACCGTAAGCATGAAGTTCATCAATTTCGGAAGGCAGAATGGTTCCGCCGCCGCCGCCGAAAATCAGGATATGGCCGCAGCCCATTTCCCTGAGCAGATCATACATGTATTTAAAAAACTCGATATGTCCGCCCTGGTAGGAAGTAATCGCAATGGCCTGCACATCCTCTTGTACGGCGGCCTCAACGATTTCGCGGGCAGACCGGTTGTGACCGAGATGAATTACCTCAGCGCCCCTGGCCTGCATGATTCTGCGCATGATGTTGATCGCCGCATCATGTCCGTCGAAAAGAGATGCTGCGGTAATGATTCTTACCTTGTCGGCCGCGGATGGTTTCATGCCTTTAAAATTTAACCCGCCAAATTAGCACAATTCAGCAATCGGGCTTCCTTTGGGGCCTTTGTTTCGGGCTTTGCGCGGCATTAAATTTTGTCAATAACAACTGAGCTCATACCACTTTATCCCGGAATGATTCATCTTTAAGTAATGATCCGTTTCCTGATTTGGTTATCTGCAGCTTTGCTTGCACCCTATATCGGAGCCGCCAATACAGCTGCCCGGGTTCCGGGAGAGTTTATCGTTCAGCTGCAGCCCGGTATATCAGCAGACAGACTCCGGCAGGATTTCGCAGAGCTGCAACCGATTAAGTGTCTTTCGCCCTCCCTTCAAATCTGGCTTTATCAAGCCGGCCCCAATTCAGAGCCTTTACTGGAAAACATCAGAAGTAACCGATATGTAAGGCTGGCACAGTATAATCACCTGCTAAGTCCCAGGAATCTGATTCCGAATGATTCCTTGTTTACAAGTCAGTGGAATCTGCTGAATACCGGTCAGAATGGAGGTGTGCCGGGCGCAGACATCAGCGCAACAGAAGCATATGATCGTTACACAGGGCCTGTAAGTCCGGCGGGCGACAGCCTGGTCATTGCCATTGTTGACAACACCTTTGATCTGAATCATCCGGATCTGAATTACTTTATCAACCGTGCAGAAATTCCGGGCAACGGAGTGGATGATGATGGAAACGGATTTATAGATGACGTTTGCGGATATGATCTATTTGAGAATGACGCAGAACTGAACAGCACCGGTCCGGATGCCAATCATTCGACTCATCTGGCAGGTGTAGCCGGCGCAATGTTTCAAAACACCATCGGCATAGCAGGTGTTTGTCCTGGAGTACAGATATTGCCCGTGAGATATGGAGCCAATGTGGAGAGCAATGTGGTAGCCGCATACGATTATGTGTTGCAGATGCGCGTATTGTGGAACAGCAGTTTTGGCAGCAGAGGGGCACTGGTGGTGACAGAAAACTCTTCCTTCGGAATTGATTTTGCCCGTGCTACAGATGTACCGATCTGGTGTGCCATGTACGATTCGATGGGCAAGGCGGGTATTCTGTCTGCCGGGGCAACGGCCAACAGCAATATCGACGTAGATGATGGAGGAGATATCCCATCCGACTGCCCGAGCAACTATCTGATCATGGCCACCAATACAAGCAGAATGGATTTGCGCAGTCCCAATTCGGGATATGGTGTTAGAGGTGTAGATATCGGAGCACCGGGCACACAAATCAATTCTACTTTTCCTCCCTCTGCTTACGGCTTTAATAGTGGAACCTCCTTCTCCACTGCGCACATCAGCGGCGCCATTGCGCATGTGTATTCCAGAACCTGTCTTCCTTTTTTTCAGGACTACCTCGCGCATCCGGATTCTTTGTCGCTGGAGATAAAAAAAGTCATTTTAAAATCGGCAGACTTCAACAGCTCGCTGCATCTGCGAACCTCTTCTTCCGGGCGACTTAATCTTGCAGATGCGGCAGACATGGCAGCAGCTGCTTATTGCAACACCTGCAGTTTTAAATTTGATGTGGAGGCCCCGCATTTCGGCTGCCCGTCGCAATCCTTTGCGGCAAGTCTCCGCTTTCATGGCACGCCGCCACCGGCTTACACAGTAAACTGGGGTGACGGAACAAGCAATTCGCTCCCATCTCATATTTACAGTGCTCCCGGATTATACTCCATTAGTGTAAGTTCCGGCGGATGCAGCAACAGCTCGGTGATTAAAGTGCTGAGGGCAGATTCGGTGGTGATCAACAGTATTTCTGCCATAAACAATCCCGGACAAACGCCCCGTCTTGTGGTATCTGCCAATGCGGGAAATGAAGAACTGGAATTCTCTCTCAACGGAACCGATTTTCAGGCCTCAGGTATTTTTGTTGTCAATCTGCCGGGAACCTATACCGTGTATGCAAGGAGTAGTCTGGGATGTATCTCACAAGCGAGTACACAAGTCACGGTTGGAATTGAACCGCAGACAAGTGAAAACGATTTCATGGTATTTCCCAATCCGGCAGAAAGTACTCTTTATCTGAGTCTTCCGGAAACAGGCCTTACTGCCAATAAATGCAGAATTTATGATATGAAGGGATCTTATACCGAATCGGCAGTTCTAAACAATCAAACCGATATATCTTCACTGATGCCGGGAATTTATGTAATCGAAACAGAATACCGGAATCAATGGTTTCGGACACGTTTTATAAAGAAGTAATAAATATGAAGTTTTTATATACGTTTGTCATCTGCTTATCGCTGACATTAAACAGCGTTCAGGCTCAGCCTTATACCAATGCCATAGGAATCAGGCTGGGATATCCTTTTGGTCTGATCAGTTTCAAGCATGGCTTCAGCGAAAACCATCACATGGAAGCCTTGCTGGAATTCAGATACCGGGGTGTAAGTATTCCGGTATTGTATGAATATCACCGCAGCTTCAGAAATATTGAAGCTCTGCGCTGGTATGCCGGAGCAGGAGCCGGACTGGGATTTTACAGTTCGAGGGCTCAAAGGCCATACTGGGCGGATACCCGTCAATACGGAAGCGGAAGCCGGGCAGAGATTTCATTGCATGCCATCGGCGGCATTGAATACAGCTTTCCATTTGCGCCTGTGAATCTGAGTTTTGATTACAAACCCGCTTTTGACATTCTGAACGGCTGGGTTTCCTGGGGCGGATTTGGTCTGGGGCTCAGGTATGTTTTACCATAAGAGCAGAAAGCCGCGCAAACGGGCGGAGGGGCGGCCGCAGGCCGGTGTTGCCGAAGGCAGCACGGAACCCCCGAAGCACGTGGCCCCGGGCTGCGGTCACTCGGGTTTTATTTGATAAAGTGTAATCTGCAGGCCGGGGATGCGCCCAATCTTAGTTCTGCTTAAACAACAGGATGCTCAACTCAATGAATTAACGAATCAATGGCCTGCTGTGCTATGGTGGCGGTTTTTGCGATACCGTTTTCGGAAAAATCAAACTCTGCTCCCGCAGCCCGGTATATTTCGGGAATGGTGGCGGTATATCCCAAACTCAAAGCATGATCGTATGCCTGCAATGCTTTTGCAGGATATTTTTGATATTCCTGATAAACCTGAAGTGCGCCCAATTGCGAAATACCATATTCAATGTGATACAGAGGACGGCTGTCGAAATAAAAATGACCTACCGCACGATATGAATTTCTAAGCTTTCCTTCAATGTTATAATTTACAGAAGGATAATATAAGGAGTTTAAATATGTCCACTGTGCCGAACGTTCGGAATGCGTGTGGCCGGGATTTTCATACAACCAATGGCAAAACTCATCCATAAGCGAACTGTAAATAACCGTTTTAAGGGTATTTACATATATAAGCATTTTGAATTTGTTTTCTGCTTCATTTGAACCGGTAAGTGCTTTGCTGAATTTTCCAAGACAAATGAGTTCGAGAGCCTGAGAGGCCAGTTCATTCACTTCCATAGGCGCGTAAGACACCTCCATGAAGCCAAGGTGTCTTGATCTTCCGAAATGCCAGGCATGACCGAGTTCATGGAAAAATGTAGTGTAACGGTCGATGGGATGCCCGATATTACTCAGAATGAAAGGCTTTCCCGAATGATGCATAGACATGCAATAGGCTCCGGAACGCTTACCCATTCTTGAATCGAGATCAAGCAAATCTTCGGTTTTCATCCACTGATAATATTCATTGAGCGGTTGATGAGCTACCTCTTCGAGGATCTCTGTAACCACTTTGTGAAAATCCTTATCCGTAAGCAAACCTTCTTCAGACCAGTTGAAAAATTCTGAAGCCATGTCCCATGGTCTGGTCTCGGTCCTGCCGTC
The DNA here is from genome assembly GCA_964620795.1 of uncultured Chitinophagaceae bacterium. Taxonomy (GTDB): domain Bacteria; phylum Bacteroidota; class Bacteroidia; order Chitinophagales; family LD1; genus CAZUHX01. The sequence goes on along the minus strand of CAZUHX010000095.1, from coordinate 1,851 downwards.
TTTTTTTGCCTTGTAATCAAGCAAGGCTGCATAAAGCGGAGCGAGTTTTTCACGCACAGAAAGGTGCATGGCCTTTACTTCGGTGAGACTGTAATCTGAACGGCCAATCACATGACACAAATATTCAAGACAATGAGTATAACCTGCGTGACGGGCCTGTTGTTGACGAAGTTCTAGAATCTGATCAAGAACGCCATCGGAAACCTCAGCCATTTCATCATCAGCATCGGCAAGTAAACTATAAATCAACTCTCTGTCTGCGCTGTTTGATTGCTTCAAGCGATCGCTGAGCATGGAATAAGAAAGCTGCTCGCCTTTGAATGATCTGCTGATGGCAGACATGCCTTTAAAAAATCTGGAAGTTGCTTCTGTGATTTGCTTTTGCAGCTCCACATTTTCCTGCCTGAAGAGTTTAAGCTGCAGAGACAGGCGATTCCGGTATGCTGCGTAACCGGGTATACCCGGATCGTATTCTTTCCCCAACTCAAAAATCCGGTTCTTCAATTGATTATCGGTTGAAGCCATAGCGGTGATCACATTCCTCGTAAATGCAAGAGATTTTTCTGTATTCTCTGTGGTCATTTCACGGTCTGCCGCGAGGCGAAGTCTGCCGCCGCACTCATGAATCCATTTAAGCAGCCGGTTGTAATCGGCCAGAAGTTCACGAAATCCATTCCCATCTTTTATTTCTCTGCACAGCATATCATCAAAGCGGGGTTTGACTTCATCAAAAGAAAAAAGATCAAAGTCCTGTCGGTCAAATGCTTGTACGTTCATGATCTGAATGAAATTTTAATGATTTACTCGCGGTATCTGCCATACACCCAAGCGGCAAAGAAACACAGAACAGCGCCGGCTGCGCCACTCATTCGCAAACCGAGATCGTTGCCCGGATCTTTGCCCCACAAGGTGAGCATGGCAAAAATCATCACACCCAAGGTTTGCCCGATTTTCTGAAAGAGCGCACGCATTCCAAAAAACATTCCCTCTCTGTTCTGACCGCTGCGTTTGCTGTCTTCCTCAGCAATATCGGCCACTACCGTATTGGGCAGGATTCCAAGAAAGGAATCAAAGAGGCCGAAGGAGACCATCAGAACAATGACCTGAACAACAGGAGAAACAGGATATCTTCCGAGATGCCAGATTCCGGCAAAAACAAATCCCAAAGCCAGAAATGCGGCAATCATCATCTTTTTTTTGCTATATTTTTTTTCCAAATAGTTTACCAAAGGATAGCAGCAGAGCGTAACTGCAACCATCACACCCATCAGGGGTGTTCCGTAGGCCTCCGGTAAAAGGAGAAGGACTTTGACATAATACAGCAGTCCGGCCGTGATGAGCGCAACCGCAAAGAAAAATGCCGCATCTGCCATCGCAAACAAACGGAAGTTGGGAATAGCCCAGGCCGACTTCAGAGACGCCAAAACAGGTTCAGATGAACGGGCAGGGAGGCAATATTTTCTTTCATCTACGCCAAAGGCAGCCACTGCCATAAATACCCCGCCCAGAATATTCAAAATGACTACTCCGCCTTGCATGGCCTGCAAACGCGAAAGTGCAGGAGCAAGAGAAAGTAAGAGGTCAGCCAGCAATGGAACCATGGAAGCACAGACCACTCCTAAAATAAATCCCACCGACTGGGCAGTAGAGAGATGCATCTTACCGCCCGGATAATGACCGAGTTCAGCCAAAAGCGCATTGTATGGAATCACATACATGGCGAAGAAAAAGTAATAACCCAGCTGAGTGAAAAAAATCCAGCGGAGGTTAAGCATACTGGCAGAAGAATCAGGAGGGAAAAACATCAGGATGGCAAAGAAGCTGAGCGGAAGAACAGCCCAACGCATCAGC
>CAZUHX010000094.1:5826-9088 GCA_964620795.1 uncultured Chitinophagaceae bacterium | reverse complement strand
TTAAGTTGAGTTCCGGTGGTTTTTTGAATTTCCCGCGGACTGAAGCCTGAGGCCCTGCAAGGTTTCTTGCTCTCATAAACAGTCAATTTTCCCGGGGCTAAAGCCCTCTGCCATTCAATGTTTCTCGCGCTATCAAGCCAGCAGCATCTAATGCGCAAACCGATTGGCGGAAGTATTAATCTCCCGCAGATTTTCACTGATCTGATTATGGATTCATCGAGATCATCTGATGAATGTCTATATGCCCGAGGCTGCTGTTTTAAACTCCGAATTCATATGAAACTGAATCTCGGGATTGTTTTCCATCTCCATTTTCAAAAACCATTCTGAGGGCGCCAGATAGACCAGGTTATCGTCTTTATCACGCACTATGGTTGAACTCTTGAAGCGGATGAATTCCTCCAGTTTCTCCGGATTTTCGGAGGTGATCCAGCAGGCGCGGGTGAGCTTTACAGGCTGAAAACGACAACTCGCTCCGTATTCGTGCAGCAAGCGATACTGTATCACTTCAAACTGCAGTTCGCCCACGGTGCCCACAAACTTCCGGTTGCCGGGCTGTTGGGTGAAGAGTTGCGCCACACCTTCGTCTGTGAGCTGCGCAATGCCCTTTTCAAGCTGCTTGGATTTCATAGGGTCGGTATTGACCAGCTCTTTGAAAAGTTCGGGCGAAAAGCTCGGAATACCCCGGATCTGAAAGTCTTCCCCTTCGGTGAGTACATCTCCGATTTTGAAATTTCCGGTATCATACAAGCCCACCACATCTCCGGGAAAAGCTTTCTCTACAATGTTTTTCTCCTGTGCCATGAATGTAACCGGCGTGCTGAAGCGGATGTTTTTGTTGAGACGCACATGATGGTAATACTTATGTCTTTCAAACACGCCGCTTACAATGCGCAGAAACGCAATACGGTCGCGGTGTTTGGGATCCAGATTGGCGTGAATCTTGAATACAAATCCGGTCATTTTGCTTTCTCCGGGCTCAATACGTCTGGTATCTGTTTCTCTGCCGCGGGGTTCGGGAGCAAACTCCACAAAGGTTTCCAGCAGCTCCTGTACGCCGAAATTGTTGACAGCCGAACCAAAGAATACCGGCGCAAGATCACCGCGCAGGTATGCATCTCTTTCGAATGTATCGTACACAGCCTCTACTGTTTCTGCATCCTCGCGCAATGAAAGTGCATCAGCCTCGCCCACCAAAGCATCGAGTTGCGGATCATGTATATCGGAAATTTGAATAATTTCATCTGCAATACGTGTAGTGCTTGGCCTGAACAAATTCAGATTTTTGCGAAGCAGATTGTAAACTCCTTTGAATCTGGAGCCGCGGTTGATGGGCCAGGACAAAGGCCTTACCCTGATCTTCAGTTCTTTTTCTATTTCATCCAGCAGATCAAAAGGATCACGGCCTTCGCGATCCATTTTGTTGATGAAGGCAATGACGGGTGTTTTTCGCATGGCGCAAACTTCCATGAGTCTGCGGGTTTGCTCTTCTACGCCTTTCACGGAATCAATGACCATGATCACCGAATCGACCGCGGTGAGCGTGCGGTAAGTATCTTCGGCAAAATCCTTGTGTCCGGGCGTATCCAGGATATTGATCAACTTGCCACCGTATTCAAAACTCATCACCGAAGTGGCCACGGAAATTCCTCTTTGCTTCTCGATTTCCATGAAATCGGAAGTGGCGCTCTTCTTGATTTTATTGCTCTTTACTGCACCTGCGGTCTGAATGGCGCCTCCGAAAAGCAGCAGTTTTTCCGTTAATGTGGTTTTACCCGCATCCGGGTGACTGATGATGGCAAAGGTTCTTCTTTTGGCGGTTTCGGCAGCCTGCTCGCTCATACCCCTTGGTTTTGGCGGGCGAAGATACAAGAATTGCCGCCAAGCGTCTTTAGAAGAGAGAAATGGACTCTTCCTTTTCTTTCAGATTTACCTCGATGTGCTCCTGCAGAGTGGTATTGAGACTCAAGCCTACAAAATCTGCGCTTACAGGAAATTGTTTGTGCCTGCGATCCACCAACACCGCCACCTGCAACTTGGCGGGATGAAGGGAAAGCAGCGGCCTGAGTGCGTAAAAAAGTGTTTTGCCGGTATTGCCCACATCATCTACCAAAATGGCAGCTCGTCCTTCAAGGGTTCCGATTCCAGGTTCCAGAAAGGGCCGGTCCTGCTCGGGGGAACTCTTTTGTATATGCAAAGCCGAAACGGTGATTTCTATCTTCAGAATCTTCTCCAGTTTTTTCGCCAAATGTAGAGCCAGCTGATGCCCTGCCGGATAAATACCGATCATGACCAGTGATGTTGCCAGATGATTTTCTTCGGCAATCTGGTAAGCGATGCGATCGGTCATTTGCAGGACTTTCTCTCTTCCTGCGATCAGGGAAACCTTTTCCATTATGGCTGAATTACAATTTTTCCCGAGCGGATTCCGGTCCGGCTGCTGAGGCGATAAAAATAGAATCCGGGGGCAAAAGAACGTATGTCCAGCATTCCCTTGTTTCCTTCCAAAACCCATTCTGCTACTTTCCTTCCTTGCGCGTCCGTCCATTCCATCAAGGCACTGAGAGGCGCTGAAGACGTCCAGCTCAATGCATCTTTTGCCGGTTGCGGATAAAACAAAAGCACCGGATCCTTTTCCGGATTACGTGAAGAGGAAAGATAAATGCAGGATGAATCGGGAGTGTTGGCAGAGGCATTGTAATTGATGGCCAAAGTATCCATGCAGCCGCTCACGACAGGAATGCAGCTTCCGCTGTCGATATCGGCCAGGGCATTGTAATTGAAAGCAGAAGGATCGGTACATCCAAACACAAAGCCATTGTATGTCAGTGCGCCGAAACCGGAGAGTTTTCCGTAGCCGTAACCGCTATTGGGCAAGACTCCTGTAAATTCATCGCCGAATGATGCCCGGCGAATGGCCTCTTTCACCTCTTTCCATCCCGCACCGGGTCTTTTTTCAAGATAAAGCGCGGCAACACCGGCCACCATGGGAGAAGCCATGCTGGTGCCTCCGTTTCGGTTGTGATAACGGGAAATATACACCTTACTTCTGCTCTGACTGTTGCCGTTCAATAAACCGTTGATATGCGTAAGATCTCCGCTGGAAATAACGGTTGATCCCGTGGCCGCCACATCCGGCTTGATTCTTCCATCGCGGGTATTGCCTCTGCTGGAGGTTGCAGAAAGGGCTCCGGGAATTTCGTAGTACGGACTATCCGTAAGTGTAACAAAAACACTATCGGCACTCAGATAATTGCTTCTG
>CAZUHX010000094.1:0-5816 GCA_964620795.1 uncultured Chitinophagaceae bacterium | reverse complement strand
TGGTAATTCCCCACCGTGATCACATGGTCTGAGCATTGCCAGGAAGATACCAGCGTCTTCAGTGTGTCGGGCATGCGGTAACGAGGATCAAAAGCCAGTCCGGGAACATCTGTAACCATATTAGAAGTGCCGATCAGGCTGCTGCTGGCCCATAGGTCAAAACGACCGCTGCCGTAAGTTTCCAGTCTCCAGCGATGACTTCTGTCAACGGGAAGTATCTGAAATTCGCAATGGTAAGTGCCTTCCCGTTCTTCGAAATACAAATTGATGGTTCCCAGCAATTGATTGCCCGAACTGAAAAGATTTCTGCTCAGGCTGACTCCTGCAGATAGCTGGGACGGAGAAAACTGGCTGGGCAGGTTAAAAAAAGGAAGCCTTCCGAAAAAATTCCCGAGCGTATCATCAGCTCCTACGCTGAACCAGGCCCGATTAAAATCAGCCGTATCGGCCCAGAGATCAAAATAGACGTTGGTGAGAGAAGTGTTGTAAGTAAACCAGGTAAACACCGTATCGCCGCTGAGGTTATAACCCAGATGGTAGGGAATATTTCCGGCATTGCCGGCTGCGGCCACCAGACTCCTGCCATTCCGCTCATCCAGCAGTTGCTCGATCATGCGTGAAGTAATGTCTTTGCCATCACGGCTTCCATAATAAGGTCCGAGGCTGGTATTGATCACACAAGCCTTACCCATGGCATCTGCTTTTTTAAAGATATAATCCACTGCATCTGCCACATGGGCGAGAAAGTCTGCGCTGTTGTAATCGATACGCACTGCAATAATCTCTGCATCGGGAGCCACTCCCCTCTGATTTCCGGGAGCGAGTCCATTGGAGGCTGCAATCCCCGCCACATTGGTTCCATGCCCGAAATCACTTGCAGGAGGAACATGCCCGCAATTGCCTGCGTCAATGTCGATCCAGGACCATTGCTGACCATACAAATAAGGCACAGGCGGATTGGTGGGATTACTCACCGCCTGATCCCAGATAAAACGAATTCTGCTGGAACCGTCGGCACGTTTAAAATCGGGATGATCAAAGAAAATTCCGCCATCAATGATACCAATGACCACCTGCTTTCCGCTCAGCGGGCCTGCCAAAGGCGGAAAACCGGCATGAACTGAATCAACCCGGTTTCTGAGCAGAGCGGTATCCATCAGGAGAACACCTTTTGCAGCGGTGTTTTCAATCTGAAAAACAAACGGAAGTCCTTCCAGACCTTTCACCCTGCCCCAGGGCAGCACCACCGAGTGCAGATCTCCCTTGCTGAATTTGATACGTCCACCGTTTTGCGATAACCAATTGCTGAGCGCAGACGATTCTGCCTTCAACAACAGATGAGCATCCTGTTCCGGCTTGCGCAATCCGGCTTCCTGCCTCAGCATCAGAGGCAATTGGTTTCCCGCATAAATCTGAATGCCGGAAAGAAGGAATAACAGCATTCCCCACCACTTCAAATGAACCGTATTTTTCTGCATGACAGTCTTTTGTTATCTCCCCGGAAGTATTGACCCGCAACAATTTATACACATGCACGGACAAGAAGGGATTTGCAAATGTGAAATTAGGCTATTTTTCGGCTCAAATTACATTAGTATGGCGTTGGTATCCTCCATTGTATTCTTGCTGATCAGCGGTTTCGTTTTTTATCAGTTCTTCCGTTCCCTGAAAACCATTTACAGAAATGTGCATCTGGGGAGAAAGGAAGATTTGTCTGATCAGTCGGATGTGCGCCTCCGCAATATGTTGCTGGTGGCTTTCGGACAGAAGAAGATGTTCAAAAACATGATTCCTGCCGTTCTGCACCTTTTCATCTATGTGGCTTTTGTGATCACCCAGATCGAATTGCTGGAAATCATGCTCGACGGCGCCTTGTCGCAACACCGCATGATTTACCATGCCATCGAAGAAATTGGTTTTCTGAAAGGCATTTACGTTTTCACCATCAGCAGCATAGAAATTCTTTCCGTGCTCGCATTCATCGCGACTCTGGCATTCCTGAGCCGCCGCAATCTGCTCAAGCTGCCTCGCTTTACCAAGCCCGAACTGAAAGGCTGGCCCGCCATGGACGCCAACATCATCCTCGCATTCGAAATCTACCTCATCAGCTGCATCTTCATGATGAACACGGCCGATCAGGCCATGCATCAGGGCAAGTACGGCTTTGCCGTGAGCGGGCTTCTCTGGCCTATGCTCAGCGGCATGAGCGAAGGCGCGCTGCACCTCATCGAGCGCATCGGCTGGTGGGGTCATGCACTGGGCGTATTTGCCTTCATCCTTTACCTGCCCAAGTCAAAGCACCTGCATATATTCCTCGCTTTCCCCAACACCTATTTTGCGCGTCTGGAACCCAAAGGCTACATGAACAACATGCCTGAGATTACCAAAGAAGTGAAGCTGATGATGGATCCCAACGCCGCCTTTGCTGCGCCCACAGAAGGAGCCGAACAAGCCCCCGTAAAGTTCGGAGCTAAAGACGTCTTTGATCTGAGCTGGAAAAGCCTGCTCGATGCATACAGTTGTACCGAATGTGGCCGCTGCACCTCAGCCTGCCCGGCCAACCAGACCGGGAAACTGCTCAGTCCGCGGAAAATCATGATGGACACCCGCGACCGTCTGGAAGCCGTGAGTCTGAATATAGATGCCAACGGCGGAAAATTTGTGGATGACGGAAAATCGCTGATCGGAGAAAACGCCATCAATATCGAAGAGCTGCGTGCCTGCACTACTTGTAATGCCTGTGTAGAAGAATGTCCCGTCATGATCAGTCCGCTCGACATCATTTTGCAGCTTCGCAGAAACCTGATCATGGAAGAATCGAATGCCCCTACCGAATGGACGGGCATGTTCAGCAACATGGAAAACAACGGTGCTCCCTGGCAGTTTTCACAGCAGGATCGCCTGAACTGGACCAAAGAATAAAACATTAAGCCACCCAAGACATCAAGCTATGAGCCTTCAAGTACCAACCATGGCCGATATGGCCGCCAGCGGAGAAACCCCCGAAGTCCTTTTCTGGGTGGGCTGTGCCGGCAGTTTCGACCAGCGCGCACAGAAAGTGACCCGCTCTTTCGTAAAAATCCTTCAGCACATCGGCATTCGCTTTGCCGTGCTGGGCACCGAAGAGAGCTGCACCGGAGACCCCGCCAAGCGCGCCGGCAACGAGTTTTTGTTTCAGATGCTCGCCCTGCAGAACATCGAAGTGATGAACGGATATGGTATCAAAAAAGTGGTTACCGCCTGTCCGCATTGCTTCAACATCCTGAAAAACGAATATCCGGCCCTGGGCGGAAAATACCAGGTGATTCACCACGCCAGCTATTTGCAGCAGCTCATTTCGGAGGGCCGCATCAAGCTCAAGGAAGGCGGTAGTTTCAAAGGCAAAAAGATCACCTACCACGACAGCTGTTATCTGGGTCGTGCCAACGATATCTACGAAGCGCCCCGTCAGCTGCTCGAGGCCCTGGATGCAGAACTGGTGGAAATGAAAAGCTGCAAAACCAAAGGATTGTGTTGCGGTGCAGGAGGTGCTCAGATGTTTAAAGAAGAAGAGCACGGAACACGCCGGATCAACATTGCCCGCACGGAAGAAGCTTTGGAAACCGGCGCCCAGATTGTGGCGGCGGCCTGTCCGTTCTGCAACACCATGCTCACCGACGGCGTAAAAACAGCCAACAAACAGGATCATGTTAAAGTGTTTGACATCGCCGAACTTCTGGCTGCAGGCGAGGGCCTGGAGAGCATCAAATTTTAAGGGCGACTACTGCTCGTTTGAGCATTAATATTCAAACAGATTTTACATCTTTGCGCCCTGCGGTTGCCGTGGTGGTGGAACAGGTAGACACGCAGGACTTAAAATCCTGTGGCCCTAAAAGGCCGTGCGGGTTCGATTCCCGCCCGCGGTACTTCGGAGGGAAGCCGGCTTAAATGCGGGCTTCCCTTTTTCTTTTGCGCTGCTCCTGCAAAAACGGCATTTGTTGTGCAAAACGCTGATTTTTTGGGCGCCTTTTCCGGCTGTTCAGGGGTTCCGTGGCGTATTTTTGAGGCGCAAGATTTTGCGCCCCAAAAATACGCCACCCGGCCTTGGGCCGGCCCTTCCCATCCGGGGCGCAGGCTTTTGAAGCATGATCAAAAATCCGGCAAGCGGAAAAGATCATAGCAAATCAACATTAAAGCCAACCGGCTCATTCCGTTGGGCTGATCAATTCTGTTCTATCCGCCAAAACGAAAAGCTGCAACAGGAAGTGGCGGCAGGGGCGGAAGATCTTCCGCTCTTGTTCAAGAGAATTGTCCCTTTGCGAAATAGACGTACATAAAAATGGCATTAACACCATAAAGTCCTATGTTAAATTGGCTTATTTGACATAAAGTCGTACGATTTTATGTATTTTTAGAGTCAATATTTTAAACATGGAACGTAAAGCCATAGAAAATTTAGTGAGCTGGAAAGACAGCAAGCGGAGAAAGCCTTTGTTGTTGCTGGGAGCCAGACAAGTTGGAAAAACATGGCTTATGAAGTCATTTGGAAGCCGGTATTTTGAAAATTTTGTTTACCTGAATTTCGAAAAAGAGTCAAAGATTAGAAAGCTTTTTGAAGGAGATTACCATCTTGAAAGGATCCTCAAACTCATTGAAATTCATACACGGCAAAAAATTGAAGCCGGAAGAACGCTTTTGATTTTAGATGAAATACAAGAAGCCCAAGGAGGCTTAACTTCATTGAAGTACTTTAACGAAGAAATGTCCGAATTGCATATCATCGGAGCGGGCTCATTGCTGGGCATTTCAACCAATCAAAAAACATCATTTCCCGTTGGTAAAGTTGATTTCCAATATTTATACCCGCTTACCTTCGATGAATTTTTAAGCGCCAAAAAGAGAAACGATTTGGTTGAGCTCATCACTACAGGCGATTGGCCATCCGTTTCCTTTTTAAAAGACGACTACATACATGAATTGAAACAATATTATTTTGTGGGAGGCATGCCCGAGGCGGTATCCGGTTTCGTTGAAAATGAAAGCTATGCCGAGACCAGGAAAATTCAGAATGCCATACTGCAATCGTATGAAAACGATTTTGCTAAGCATGCTCCCGGAGAAATTATTCCAAGAATACGAATGGTCTGGAACAATCTTGTGAGCCAGCTTTCAAAAGAGAATAAAAAGTTTGTTTACAGCACATTAAGAACAGGAGCCCGGGCCCGCGAATTTGAAGCTGCAATCGATTGGCTTCAAAATTATGGCTTAATCAATAAAATTTATTGTACAAAGAAGGCAGCTAAACCATTGAAGTCATACAGAGATTTGAGTTCTTTTAAACTATATCATTTAGATGTAGGCTTGCTGGGCGCTATGGCAGGTTTATCTGAAAAAACAATACTGGAGACCGACGCGTTTTTTCAAGAGTTTAAAGGCTCACTTACCGAGCAATACGTTATCCAGCAACTTTGCCCAAACCATTTCGACAATCTGCATTATTGGATCAATGATACCGGAGCGGCGGAAGTTGATTTGCTTTTTGATGCCGAAAATGTCATCATACCTCTAGAAGTAAAAGCCTCAGAAAATCTGCAATCCAAATCACTAAAAACCTTCTACAGCAAACATCCTGAGATTCGCTGCTTCCGAACATCTTTGTCTGATTACAGACAAGAATCTTGGCTGACCAATATTCCGCTTTACGCCATTTTCAATTTAGAAAACACGATGCGCTAGACCGTGCCTTTCATTACTCATGATGTAGCTGTATAAGTCAAAGCCTTTCAGCCAGCATTCATCACTTTAAGCACGGAGACGGCTTCACTCAGGCTCATCCA
>CAZUHX010000093.1:4891-9237 GCA_964620795.1 uncultured Chitinophagaceae bacterium | reverse complement strand
GCCATCGGCATTGATACGGGCCAGGTCATACCTGCAGTCTTCATCCATGGAATCCCGGTTATCCTTCCGATGCGGGAGGTGCGGTTTACACATTAGATGTTTCAGGAGGTACTTTATACGTAGGCGGTTTATTTACCCGTTTTGCCGGAGGAGTCAGAAACAATGTGGCCGCCTTCGATATTGCCAGCGGGAATCTTACCTCCTGGGCACCTTCGGTAAATGCAGATATCAGAAGTTTAAAAGTCAACAATTCAAATGCTTACATTGCGGGGAGCTTTACTTCTACCGGACTAATTGAACCATGTGGCACCGCGGTTTCTACTGCCGGAGTTCCCGATTACAACTTTCTGAACCCTAATGGAATGGTAAGGGCTGCTATTCCGGATGGAGCAGGGGGCTGGTATATCGGCGGCGATTTTACCCAGGTAGGTGGGCAGACCCGACATGGTATTGCCCGATTAAACAGCTCCGGCCAACTCACCACTTTTGCTTCAAACCAGGGTTTTGCGGGAAGTGTTTATAGTCTGGCCCTTGGATCAGGTACCCTTTATGCCGGCGGCCTTTTTAACGGGTACGGAACCGTGGTTACCGGCAGCGGTACGGCATTGAACAATACCGACGGAAGCCCTAACACAAATTATATAAACCCTTCAACCGATGGTTATGTGTATTCTGTGATTCCTGATGGCGCCGGAGGCTGGTACATTGGCGGCACATTTACCATGGTGGGAGATCAGGAAAGAATAGGCCTTGCGCGCATCAATGCCGATGGTAGCCTGAATTCCTGGAATCCGTCTTTATTGCGTGGAAGCTCGATTCGCAGCTTGGTGCTTAGCGGCGGAACGCTGTATGTAGGAGGTTATTTTAAACAAGTTGCCGGCCAGGCCCGCATACATATTGCGGCTTTTAATACAAATACAGGAATGCTCCTGCCATTCAATCCTGCAATGGACATTAATGATGCCGGATGCGTGATTAATACTATGGCGCTGAATGGAAGTACCCTTTACATTGGTGGGCGATTCAACGATGTGGGAGGTGTGAGCCGAAATGGTCTTGCGGCTGTAGATGTCTCTACATCTGTTCTTCTGCCATGGAATCCTAACCCTTCGGGATTTGCGGAAATTCAATGCCTTTTCTTCAGTGGGGGATTGTTATATGTAGGCGGTTCTTTTACCTCTGTCGGAGGTCAGTCCAGAAATAACATAGCCGCCCTTGATGCCATCAGTGGTTTGGCCACGGCATGGAACCCATCGGCAAGCGGTGCGGTTTCTTCTATTGTTGTTAATGGAAGTACAGTATATGCAGGAGGATTTTTTAACAGTATCGGTGGCCAGTCACGAATCGGTATCGCTGCACTTAACAGTTCTACCGGTTTAGCCACTTCATGGGAACCTTCAGCCTTGTTGAGTGCAGGTGTCCCCACCATTTCAAATCCTGATAATGGAGTGGTTTACGCCCTGAGTCTGACAGGCAATACGCTCTACATTGGCGGGCGTTTTAGATTGTTTGCCGGGCTGGAGAGAATGGGCCTGGCCGCTGTAGATGTTACAACAGGAACCCTTAGTGCCTGGAAACCCAATGTGTTTAAATTTGATTATGGAACTTCCGGAACAGTGTTTGCCATCGCAACAACCGGCAGCAGCGTTTATGTGGGAGGTTTGATTTCAAGGATTGGCGGACAGGTGCGCAGAAGCATTGCTTCTCTGGATCCCACAACAGGCAATCTCAATGCCTGGAATCCCGGTGCTACAGATTACCAAAGTGCCACCGCTGAAGGAAAAATTGTAAATGCGCTTGCCGTTAGTGGTAGCACCATTTATGCGGCCGGTTCTTTCACAAGAATTGGTGGACAGGCCAGGGCTTACCTCGCCGCTTTGGATGCAACCACAGGCAATGCTAACAGCTGGAACCCGTCTCCTAATTTTGAAGTAAATACTATAGCTGTGAGCGGCAGCACCGTATATGCCGGTGGAAGATTTACCTTAGTGAACAACGGCCTCGCATTGCGTAATTATCTGGCTGCTTTTGATGCAAGTGGAAATGCCACTGCATGGAATCCCAATGCCAATAATCAAGTTTTTTCTCTGGCACTTAGCGGAGGCCTCATATATGCCGGTGGAAACTTTGGTTCGATTGGCGGGCAGAATCGAAGTGGTATTGCAGCCATTGATGCAACAGGAAATATCACCTCATGGAATCCGGCAATGAGCAATGGTGGCCAAGCCCGCAGTATCGTTGTCAACGGAAGCAATCTGTATGCCGTTGGCGGCTTTGGAGTGGGAGGCAGCTCTTATAATGGTATTTCCATCAATACTTCTACCGCTGTTGTTTCGCCCTGGGCAAATACCGGCGGAAATGTACTGGATGGATCCTGGAATGGGGAAAGTCATTCGACCTTAGCAAGCAGCGGCAGCAATCTTTATATCGGCGGTCGGTTTTCAAGTGTTGGAGTAGAAACTCGCAATCGTTTGGCTGCCATTAATACATCAACCGGAAATCCTACTTCATGGAATCCCGGCGCTAATGGAGGTGTTGGTGCGATTGCCATCAATGGCAATATAGTTTATGCCGGCGGCAACTTCAGCAGCATTGGTGGTCAGACCCGAAATTACATTGCGGCCATTGATGCTACAACCGGACTTGCTACCTCATGGAATCCGGCCGCCAATGATGTAGTTACATGTATCTTGCCCCAGGGAAGCACAGTATTTGCCGGCGGCGGCTTCACGAGCATTGGCGGACAGACCCGCAACCGTCTCGCTGCACTCGATGCAGGCAGCGGGCAGGCCACCGCCTGGAATCCGAATGCAGATAACTGGTTGAGTGTGCTGCTTCTAAGCGGAAACACATTGTATGCCGGGGGGACTTTTACCCGCATAGGCAACCAAGAGCGCAATCGTCTTGCTTCATTTGATCTCACCACAGGAAATCTGACCAATTGGAATCCAAATGTCGGAGATTTGGTCGGGGGGACCGGAGGAATCAACGGTCTGGCCATCAATGGGAATACATTGTATGCCGGAGGAAAGTTTAGCAGTATCGGGGGCGTAACCCGCCACCGAATCGCAGCCATGAATACCTTAACAGGAAAACCAACAGTATGGAATCCGGGCATCAATGCATATGCTAATTTTTATGGCTCAGTTTCGGCCATCGCCATTGATGGTCAAACTGTTTATGCAGGAGGTTTTTTTGATTCCGCCGGAACGGTGGGGCGCTTAAACATTGCAGCTTTCGATAAAACCTCAGGGAATGTTAGTGCCTGGAATCCCGGCGCCAATTCTACCGTGCAAGCCCTGGCCGTAAATTCAGGTGTTGTTTATGCCGGAGGCTGGTTTAGCACCATCGGAGGTCAAAGCCGCTCCAGGATTGCAGCCATCGATGCCGTTACCGGAAATGCAACGAGCTGGAATCCATCTTCAAGTTCTGGTGTGAATACTCTTCTGATCAGTGGAAACAACTTGTACGTAGGAGGGTCATTTACATCTATTGGCGGTCAAACCCGGAATCGTATCGCTGCTTTTGATCTCAGCAGCGGAAATGTTACGGCATGGAATCCTAATGCCAATGGGGAAGTTGTGAACTTGGCGGCAAGAGGTAATACAATTTATGCAGGTGGCAGCTTTACCACAATTTCTGCCCAGACCCGCAATCGCATTGCTGCATTCAATCTGCTCACGGGAACATTGACTTCCTGGAACCCAAATGCAAATAATACCGTGAGAGGTTTTGCTTTTATTGGAGACAGATTATATGCCTGTGGTGATTTTAATACCATAGGAGGTAATTTTCGTCCTCAGATTGCCGCATTGGATACTTCAGCAGGAAATGCGGCAACATGGTTCATAACAAATTTTTCAGGTAGTATTAAAGGTCTTGCTTCTTCAGGAAATACCCTGTATGCTGGAGGTATAATAAACACAACTATTTCTGGCACGTTCGAAAGGGGAGATCTCCTCGCCATCCGTGATCTGAGTCAGACAGTTTGGTATCTGGACGCCGATAATGACGGCTGGTACACTTCTACGCAAAATGCTTCGAGCAGTCCGGGTGCCGGCTGGATCAGTACATTGCCTGCAGGAGGCAGCGGCGACTGTGATGACAATAACAATGCCGTCTGGCTGAGCGTTCAGAGGTATCTGGATGCCGACGGAGATGGCTTTGGCGCAGGCAGTGCAGTTAACTTTTGTGCAGGCAGCACCATCCCCTCAGGCTATTCAATCAACAATACCGACTGCGCTCCTAGCGATGCAAGCAAGTGGCAGTTAATAAGTGCATATACAGATGCGGATGGCGACGGATATACGATAGGTGCTGTTCAAAATGTGTGCAGCGGCGCCAGT
>CAZUHX010000093.1:2929-4791 GCA_964620795.1 uncultured Chitinophagaceae bacterium | reverse complement strand
GCTCAGGCAGTTTGGTAAGTGGCATCTGTGCAGTCAACAGCACTACAGCACCAAGTGGCTACAGCACGAACAACACCGATTGCAATGATGCCGATAATAGTCAATGGCAGAGCTCCGGCCTGTATGTTGATGCGGATAATGATGGCTATGATGCAGGAACCTCAACGGTTTGCTATGGAGCAAGCATACCTGCGGGATACAAGGCGACTACCTTAGGAGTTGATTGTGATGATACGGATGCGAATAGAAATGTAAGCTTCAGTTTTTATGCCGATACCGATGGAGATGGATTTGGAGCAGGCAATTTAATCAGCGGTGTTTGTGCAGTGAGCAGCAGCATGGCTCCCGCCGGCTACAGCACCAATAACACCGATTGCGCCCCGACCGATGGAAACACATGGCAGTTGATCCCCGGATATATAGATGCTGATTCCGATAGCTTTACGGTTGGTTCAATACAAAATGTATGCAGTGGAAACAGCCTGCCACCGGGCTATATCGGAAGTACACTGGGAAATGATACAGACGACAGTAATCCTTCAATTACTACCGGTATCATTGATTTAAGTTGGGATGATGAAGGTGTGATGATTTATCCCAACCCGGCTAGCAACAGTTTGACAATATCCTTAGCCAATGCACATGCTTACCATTGCATACAGCTTACGGATATGGCAGGTAAAGTTTTGCAGCAGTTTAGTATTCATTCTGAAACAACTCTAAACCAGTTGAATATTGAACATATTAGCAATGGTGTTTATATACTTAAACTGCTGGGTGTTAATTACAATCAGGCTTTCAGAATAGTTAAACAATAAAATTTCAAAACAACATGAAAAGCAAACTTAACATGAAGACTAAATTGGTTTTATCTCTGGCCTTGTGGTTTTGTGGCAGCATTCTTAAGGCGCAAAGTTGGAATGAAATCATAAAAGCTAGCGCATCTGATCGCTCAGCAAATGATCAATTTGGATATAGTGTAGCCGTTAGTGGTGACTATGCTGTCGTTGGAGCTCCGCTTGAAGATGAGGATGCCGCAGGTGGAGGCACCTTAACAGATGCCGGTTCGGCATATATTTTTGTTCGCTCTGGTAGTACATGGATACAACAGCAGAAAGTAGTAGCTTCAGATCGCGCAGCAAACGACAACTTTGGATACAGCGTAGACATTAGTGGAGACTATGTAATTGTAGGGGCATATCGAGAAGATGAAAATATTTCGGGATCTGCCACATTGGTAAGTGCAGGCTCAGCATATATTTTTCAGAGAAATGGAAACACATGGTCACAGCTGCAAAAGATAGTAGCTTCCGATCGTTCAACAGCTGCCCAATTTGGATTGAGTGTAGCTATCAATGACAACTATGCTGTCATAGGAGCTTCACAGGATGATTTAAATGAATTTGGATCATTACCGATTTCTTATGCAGGTTCGGCATACATTTTTGTTCGCTCCGGCAGTACATGGACACAACAACAGAAAATAGTTGCTTCGGACAGAGGTTCATTTGACGAGTTTGGTTTTACGGTTGCCATAAGTGGTGATTATGTTGTTGTCGGGGCACCATTTAATGATGAAACCGGTTCTGGTGATGTTGGCTCAGCCTATATCTTTAATCGCTCTGGAAGTACCTGGACTCAGCAGCAGAAGATTTTGGCTTCTGATTTCTCAGCAGCTGATGAATTTGGGAATTGTGTAGCCATTAGTGGTGACTATGTAATTATTGGAGCATATAGAGAGGATCACGATGTTTCAGGAGGTGCGCTTAATACCGATGCCGGATCTGCCTACATCTTCCTGCGCTCAGGCAATACCTGGTCCCAACAGCAAAAAATAGTAGCTGCTGATCGGGATATCTCTG
>CAZUHX010000093.1:0-2919 GCA_964620795.1 uncultured Chitinophagaceae bacterium | reverse complement strand
GATCGTTTTGGTTCTTCTGTAGCCATCCATGGCAACTATGTTGTCGTTGGAGCTTCAAATGAAAGTCATAATGCATTAGGGAATGCAACGCTCAATGCAGCAGGATCGGCTTATATTTTTGAGCGTACAGGAAATGTCTGGGCACAGCAGCAAAAAATAGTAGCCTCCGACAGATCAAATGTTGACAAATTTGGCAGCAGCGTAGCAATCAGTGGTGATTATGCAATCATAGGAGCTCCTTATAACGATGAAAGTATTTCAGGTGGAACAGCCGGTGATGTTGGGTCAGCTTACATATTTTTCAAAACGCAGCCCTTACCGTCGATTGCATCATTTACTCCCGCTTCCGGTTGTGTGGGGACATCGACAATTACTATTACTGGTGTAAACTTTACAGGGGCTACGGCTGTAACCATAGGAGGTACAAATGTTAGTTCCTTTGTGGTCAATTCTGACACGCAAATTACCACCACTATTGGCAATGGCACTACGGGCTTAATAGAAGTTGTAACTCCATTTGGTTTGGCTGTAAGTAGTAGTTCATTTACAGTAAATGCTTTGCCTACAGCCAATATCAGCGGTGCTACTACCGGCTGCGGCAGTGTAAGCTTAACAGCTACAGGTGGTAATGTCTATGCCTGGAGCGGCGGAAGCAGCAGCAACCTGCCTGTCAATACTTTTTCAATTAGTAATATTTATACGGTAACTGTTACTGATTCCAATAATTGCTCTGCGACAGCCTCTGCATCAGTTAACGTAGCATTACCTTCACTGTGGTATGAGGATCTGGATGGAGACGGTTATGGGAATGCTCAGGTAACCATTAGTGATTGTATTCAGCCGGCTAATTATGTATCCAATAATACCGATTGCAATGATGCCGACAACAGCCAATGGCAAAGCGCCGGTCTGTATGTTGATGCGGATAATGATGGCTATGATGCCGGTACAGCAACGGTATGTTATGGAACGAACATACCTGCGGGATACAAGGCGACTACGCTGGGAAGCGATTGCGATGATACAGATGCGAATAGAAATGTAGCTTTCAGTTTTTATGCCGATACCGATGGTGACGGTTTTGGTTCAGGCAATTTAATCAGTGGTGTTTGTGCAGTAAACAGCAGCACGGCTCCGGCCGGCTACAGTACGAATAATACCGACTGCACCCCTACCAATGGAAATACATGGCAGTTGATCCCCGGATATATAGATGCCGATTCCGATAGCTTTACGGTTGGTTCAATACAAAATGTATGCAGTGGAAGCAGCCTGCCACCCGGCTATATCGGAAGTACACTGGGGAATGATGAAGACGACAACAATCCTTCAATTACTACCGGTATCATTGATTTAAGTGGGGGTGAAGGAAGTGTAAATATTTATCCGAACCCGACAAGCAGAGCGCTTTCTGTGAATTTCGGAAATGGACATAGTTATAACCATATTCAACTTACTGATGCCACAGGAAAGTTACTGTATGAGACTTCAATCAGCGCCTCAACTTCAGAAAAGCAAATCAATGCAGCTGATCTGAGTGAAGGAGTTTACTTCCTGGTTCTCAGCGGAAGTAAGCATCACAAAACATTGAGATTTGTAAAGCAATAAACAGATTTTACCGGGCTTAAGTGGGAAGAAACAATTATGCAATTGAGATTCCTTCGGTGAAAGATGGATTCAGGGTAGAATAAGATTCCGGATTGAAATGATCAGGCATGAGTAGAGGAGGTAGTTTTACTATCTCTTTTACTTATGCATTTTCATTTTTGTGGGAATAAAAAAAACCGGCACTTGGGCCGGTTTTTCAATGGGACAAAAAAGGTTTTTAAGCTTCTACGCAGAGAATGACTTTGTTATTAAGGCACTCTACGAATCCGCCGCTGATGTCGAATTTCTTTTCTCCTTCGGCAGAAAGCACTTTAACTGCGCCTTTTCCCAGGGCTGCAATGATGGGTGCGTGGTTATCGAGGATTTCAAAAAGACCTTCGGTGCCGGGCAGCTGAACACTTCTGGCTTCTCCGCTGAAGAGCTTTTTTTCGGGGGTGAGCATTTCAAGAATCATACTGCTTGTCTCCCGGTTATTTAGCGGTTTCAGCCATCAATTTCTTGCCGGCTTCAATAACTTCATCAATACTTCCTTTCAGGTTAAATGCAGCCTCAGGGTAAGCATCCATTTCTCCGTTGAGGATCATGTTGAAGCCGCGGATGGTTTCTTCGATGGGAACGAATACGCCGGGGATACCGGTAAACTGTTCTGCCACGTGGAATGGCTGAGAAAGGAAGCGTTGAACCTTACGGGCGCGGAATACCACAAGTTTGTCGTCTTCGCTCAATTCGTCCATACCAAGGATGGCAATGATGTCCTGAAGTTCTTTGTAGCGCTGCAGGATTTCTTTCACGCGCATGGCACAGCGGTAGTGTTCTTCACCCAGCACATCTTCAGAGAGGAGACGTGAGGTAGAGTCGAGCGGATCAACCGCGGGGTAGATACCGAGGGCGGCGATCTGACGGCTCAATACGGTGGTAGCATCAAGGTGAGCGAAGGTGGTTGCCGGAGCGGGATCGGTCAAGTCATCGGCCGGTACATATAGCGGCTGAACGGAGGTGATAGAGCCGCGCTTGGTGGAAGTGATACGCTCTTGCATCAGACCCATTTCGGTAGCCAGAGTAGGCTGATAACCCACGGCTGAAGGCATACGTCCAAGAAGAGCCGATACTTCTGATCCCGCCTGAGTGAAGCGGAAGATATTGTCGATAAAGAAGAGGATATCGCGACCGCCTTTGGCGTCATTTTTGTCTCCGTCGCGGAAATACTCGGCGATGGTGAGTCCGCTCAGGGCCACGCGGGCGCGCGATCCGGGGGGCTCGTTCATCTGCCCGAACACCAGGGTGGCCTGGCTTTGGGCAAGAGAGGTAGCG
>CAZUHX010000092.1:8123-9506 GCA_964620795.1 uncultured Chitinophagaceae bacterium | reverse complement strand
CTTGAAAGTAACCCTCCAGAAAGCTGAAACCTGAGCAGATAAAATAAATGTTCCCCCGCAGAGTTATGCGGTGAGCAGGATTTTCATGGGGTGTAGCTTTTCACCCGCATTCTGATTCTGAAGCCGTTTTCGGGCCTTTGCCAGTCGTTGTCGGTGGTGCGCTGTTTGCTGAGGACTTCCCACTCTTTGGCCACCATGCCTACCCCGTATGCGTAAGTCTCGCGACCCAATCTTTTGCTGATCAGATTTTCTTCATTCACGAACTGCATCACAACTGTTTCTTCAAAATTATAACCGCTTATGGACGCGGGATTACCCACATCAATGTATTTGTAGTTGAAGCCACTCAGGAAGCTGAATGCACCGGTATCAGGCGGAGCGTAGGCATTCCCATTCCATGTTTCTGCCAATGCCGGGGGGAAAATCAATTTAATGTAGCGCACATCATCTTCAACACGCTGGAAATTTTCATCATTTTTGGTGCAAAACCAGACACGGTCAGGAGACCAATTATCTGACTGATTATCTCGTCTGAAATACTCCAGGCGGTAATTTACCTCACCCTGATAATCAATAAAAGTGTCGGTGATGACTTCCTTCCATTCGTAACTAATGGTATCAATACGTTGAACAGGGGCAACATAATTGTAGATGATGGAATCTACCTGATAAACAATTTCATGACCAACACGAAGGGGCACGTAATCATATTTGTAATCCAGTTCGGGATCTGAATTTACTTTTTTGCATCCTTGAAGGAAAAATGCAGCAAACAACAATATGAAAATGCCTCGCATCGGGGTTCAATGATAAATAAAATTAGTGATAATTCGTCCTCCGCCAATGAGGTCGCGGCCTTCATAAAATACGGCCGACTGTCCGGGGGCGATGGCACTTACGGGTTCCATGAACCGAACTTCAGTGGTTTGGTCTTGTGCGGGAGCCAGCACGGCAGATGAACCTTCGTGCTTGTACCTGATTTTGACGATGGCGGGGGTTCCTTCAGCGGGCCGGTCATATTTCTGCCAGTTTACCTTTCCCACTTTCATACCATTGCGCTCCAGATCTTGCTCATCGCCAAGCACAACAGTATTGGTTTCCGGATCGATAGCCGTTACAAATACGGGCTTACCCAATGCTATTCCCAGCCCCTTGCGCTGCCCTATGGTAAAAAAAGGATAGCCCTGGTGTTCGCCAAGCACTTTCCCGGAAGGATCTACAAACTTACCGCCGCTCAATCGTTCCTCCAGACCGGGAACACGGCGTTTCAAAAATCCGCGATAGTCGTTGTCAGGGATAAAACAGATTTCATAACTCTCGCTTTTGTTGGCCAGTTCGTGATAGCCCATTTCGCGGGCCATATTTTTGATGTCTGCTTTGCGG
>CAZUHX010000092.1:5578-8113 GCA_964620795.1 uncultured Chitinophagaceae bacterium | reverse complement strand
ATAGGGAAAATGGTACGGCCTAAGCAATCCTGACTCAGCCCCCAAAGCACATAAGACTGATCCTTAGAATCATCGAGACCTTTTGATACAAATCTGCGGCCTGTATCTGAAGTGTTGACCGATGCATAATGACCGGTGGCTATAAATTCACAATCAAGCGCATCTGCCCGTTTGAGCAGAGCCTCCCATTTGATGTGCGTATTGCAAAGAACACATGGATTTGGAGTTCGGCCGGCAAGATATTCATCCACAAAATTGTCGATCACGTGATCGCCGAATTCTTCCCGAATGTCAAGAATCATGTGATTGAAACCCAGATCAACGGCAATGGCGCGGGCATCATTGATGGAGTCAAGACTGCAGCATCCTGTTTCCTTCTTGCTTCCGCCGGAGCTTGCATAATCCCATGTTTTCATGGTGAGGCCGATCACCTCATAACCTTCCTCGTGCAGCATCACAGCCGTAACCGTTGAGTCTATTCCACCACTCATGGCTACCAGGACTTTGCCTTTTTTACTCATGTTGCAAATTTAACAAAACGATGCCGGTATATCTGTGACCGAACTTTGATTTAACAAGGCTTCAACGAATATCACAAAGCTGAGAGAGGTAAGCCTGAAGAGAAGCCTCTGAAGGAATGGGTGCATCAGACAGCACTATTTTTCCCTCCGCATCAATCAAAACAAGACGAGGTATACCGCTGATTCTCCAATCTGCTGAAACAAATTTTGACTGACTATCTCCAGCAAGCCACTGGAAACCGGTTGTTTGGTTTGAGATGAGCAGTTTTTCCCATGCGGTCTTGTTAGAGGCTTGATCCAGAGAAACGCCTAGAATATGCAAATATTCAGGACCAAACTTTTCCCTGATCGCTTTGAGTTTCGGCATTTCTTTAATGCAAGGTCCGCACCAGCTGGCCCAAAAGTCGATCAGAACGGGTTTGCCTTTGAGTTCAGAAAGTTTGTGAGACTTCCCCTCAAGATCTGTAGCCGTAAAATCAATTGCCTCATTTCCAGGCAATAATGAACTCAGACTTCTCAAATGAGCGTCTATCCAGCGCAAACAGATGCTATCTCCCTGCAGGCGAACACGAAGGCTGTCGGCCATCTGAACCGGCATGGGATTTCTGAGGCCCAGCAAAAAAGCTCCATATATCTTAAGGTAAGCTGCGAGGGTCTCTCCCCTCAGCCCCAGTCGGTCTGATTGTTTCAACCATTGCAAGGGCCATTGAATGACCGGCCATTTTTCAAAAGTCTGGAAAAATAAATATTCATGAATCAGGGGATATGCATCAGGTAAGACTGCATATTTTTCCAATAAGTCTGTAGGAGGACTTGGAAAAAAAGAAAGATCCGGTCCCTGGATATTATCAGAAGTGCTCAATACTCTGTGATAAACGGGATAGCGATAGAGAGCTGTTTTGAACCTGCACTTGATCTTTTCCCGCTCCAGCTGAAGAAAAAGGCTGTCGGCCCGTGGATTTGCGCGTCGGAAATCGTTGAAAAATTCCATTTCTTTTTCCTGAACAGCTCTAAGGGTGTCTCTGAATGCCGGGGCATCTAGCTGATACCAGGTAAAAGAAGCCTGAGACTCAAAACCGCTTCTGCGGGATTCCAGAAGAGAGTGATGCAGATATCTGTTTTCATCGGCAAGCATACCGCTGAATATGCTGCTTTCCATCGCATGATCGTATTCTGCCTGCAGCGTCAAACTTGATCCCGGAAGCAAATACAAAAGCCAACTATTTTTTCCCGCCCTGCACTCGTAATAGCCCGGGCGTTCCACAGAAACTTCTGCTTCAAACCTTCCTTCCCTTCCTTTGATAACTGATGTTTGGTCAGGAAATGCCAATGCGGGAGTAATAAAAATGCTGCTGTCTTTGAAACCAGCCAACTGCAAGCGAAAAAACACGGGAGCAGAAGTTGCTTCTGCGCATAAAAGAAGGAAAAATAAAAATGCCGGAAAATCAGCCCTTAACCATTTCCGGAACTTCAATTTGTTCATGTGATGCAGCATAAATCAGCTTGCCGTTTCTAATGACGAGTAGCTGAGGACTTTCATGTTGCTGCCCGCTGCGCTCAGTCAGTGAATTGCTCAGAGAACGGTACTGCAATAAATCTAAATAATAAACAGACCACGCGTCGGGATCGGGACTCCATTGTTTTTCGAGCTGTTGCTTTACCATTCGGCTTACTGAACAGCGGGTGCTGTGTTTGAAAAAAGCCACCGGATGCTGAAATGATCTAAGCCAGGCCGCTTCCAGATCTTCAGCAGTCTGAAGAGGGATCCAAGGGATCATACCCTGTTGTTTTGTTCCAGCTGCGGAAGCTGCATATAGGTGGGGCAGGTTTGCCTGTGGCAGGATACCAGCGTAAGACCCAAAACCATGACCACAGCGGCCAGCACAACAATATTTCGGATGAGGTTTTTCATTGCGATATTCTTATTCATCTTTGAACGCAAATGTAGCCAAAGTATTTTGAAAAAAGTCTGAACAGCCCACATGAAGAGAATCCATCTTATTGCCACCGGAGG
>CAZUHX010000092.1:0-5526 GCA_964620795.1 uncultured Chitinophagaceae bacterium | reverse complement strand
TACAGGTTCTGACGATAAGATCGCAGACCCGGCAAGGACCAATCTGCTTAATGAAGGCATTCTTCCGGATGCAGAGGGTTTTTTCCCCGAAAAGATTTCGGCGGATATAGATGCAGTCATCCTGGGAATGCATGCCCGGGAAGACAATCCGGAGCTTCTCACAGCGCAAGCCATGGGGATTCCTGTTTTTTCATTCCCTTCATTTGTTTACGAACTCAGCCGCGAAAAGACCAGGGTGGTGATTGGCGGAAGCCATGGAAAAACGAGTATTACCGCCATGGTAATGCACATTCTGAAAGCAGCCGGGAAGGATTTCGACTATCTGGTGGGGGCAAAAGTTCCGGGTTTCGATACAGCCGTAAAACTCAGTGCAGATGCTCCTATTATTGTTCTGGAAGGTGATGAATATCTGGCCAGTCCGATTCACCGGGAGAGCAAGTTTTTGTTTTACAAGGCACATATCGGACTCGTGAGCGGTATCGCCTGGGATCACATCAATGTATTCCCGGAATATGAGGGATATGTGCGGCAGTTCAGCAAGTTTATGGAGAGCATTCAGGAGGGCGGCAAACTGGTATATTGCGCAGAAGATCCCGAAGTACTCAGAGCACTGAACGCCTCGGCCTTGAAAGCAGGGCTTCTCCCCTACTCAACACCGGCATACTCCATTGAAGACGGCAAGACCTGGGTCAGGAGTGAAGCAGCCAGATATCAAATGGAAGTCTTTGGGGCTCACAATATGCAAAACATGGCGGGAGCCGTACAGGTTTGCGAAGCGCTTGGCGTAGAAAAGGAATTCTGCTGGAATGCACTGCGTTCATTTACCGGCGCTGATCGCAGACTGCAGCTGTTGTTTCGCAATAACGAAAAAGTGGTGATACGCGACTTTGCCCACAGCCCTTCTAAAGTAAGCGCAACCGTTAAAGCCGTTGCCGAACAGTTTGAAGGGAAGAGAATATTGAATGTGTTTGAGCTCCATACGTTTAGCTCGCTGAATCCTGATTTTCTGGAAACTTATAAAGGCAGTATGGGACATGCCGCAGGCGTAGTTATGTATGACGCAGAGACGCTCAAGCTCAAAAGGATGTCTGCGCCGGATCCCGAAGAAATCAGAAAAGCCTTTGAAAAACATGATTTATCAATTTTTACCAATGCTCAGGAGCTCAAGAATTTTATCTTAGCCTCTTTACCCCAAACAGACGTACTACTGCTGATGAGCTCAGGGCAATTCGGCGGAATCAACCTGAATGAATTTATCCCACAAAACTGAAACAGAATGAGTCAGGACCTCTTCTCCGCTCCCCTGCTGCAGATCAGCAGACCGGTAGCGTTTTTTGATATTGAATCAACCGGAATTGACTACGTCAAGGATCGTATCATCGAACTCAGCGTGATTGTAGTAGATCCTGCAGGAAAAGAAAACAGAAAGACATGGAGGTTTAATCCCGGCATACCTATTCCAGCGGAGGCCTCGGCCGTGCACGGAATTTATGATGAAGATGTGATTACAGAGCCCTCCTTTGCAGACAAGGCTCAGGAAGTTTACGAACTTATGCAACCTTGTGATCTTGCGGGTTTCAACTCCAACCGCTTCGATATACCGCTATTGCTGGAAGAATTTCTGCGCGTTGGCCTTAACTTTCAAATCGACAACAGAAATCTGATTGATGTACACGCGATTTTTGCCGCATTTGAAAAGCGAAACCTGGAGGCTGCCTATCAGTTTTACTGCAATAAGACCCTGGTCAATGCACATTCCGCTTCTGCAGATGTGGAAGCCACTTACGAAGTTTTGCTGGCTCAGCTCAAGCGCTATGACAGCCTGAAAAAAGATGCTGCCTCCCTGCATGAAATCAGCAATCAGGAGCGCTTCATAGATTCGGGAAGAAGAATGGTGTACCTGAATGGCAGGCCGGCTTTTAATTTCGGAAAGTACAAAGGACGTTTTGTAGATGAAGTGCTTCAGTCTGATCCGGGATACTATAACTGGATGATGAATGCCGATTTTGCATTGCATACCAAACAAAAACTCACTGAGCTGCGCAATCAGTTTAAACAGCGCTGAGTCATGAACGATTGTCTGGTCATCATACCCACTTACAACGAGGCGGGCAACATGGAAAAGATGGTGCGAAAAGTATTTTCGCTCCCGCTTCCGTTTGATCTGCTGGTGATTGATGACGGTTCGCCCGACGGCACTGCAGACATTGTGAAAGGGCTTCAAAATGAATTTGAAGGAAGACTTCATCTGATGGAGCGGAAGGGTAAGCTGGGACTGGGAACGGCCTACATTGCGGGCTTCCGATGGGCGCTGGAGCGCAACTACTCCTATATTTTTGAAATGGATTGCGATTTTAGTCATCATCCCGACGATTTGCTCAGACTTCACCGCGAAGCAGCAGCAGGGGCAGATCTGGTCATTGGCAGCAGGTATGTGAAAGGCGGAGGTTTTGTAAACTGGCCCAAGGATCGCATCATGATTTCGATGGTGGCGAGTATTTATGCCAATCTGGTACTCTGGATGGGCATACGCGGTACCACGGCCGGTTTTGTATGCTACAGAAGAAGCATGCTCGAAAAGCTTGATTTACAAAAAATCAGATTTGTGGGATATGCTTTTCAGATCGAAATGAAATTTGCCTGCAAACAGATCGGCGGCCGTCTGAAGGAGGTTCCGATCATCTTCACTGAACGTGTGGAAGGAGTCTCCAAAATGAGCAAGAATATCATCAAGGAAGGCATACTGGGTGTATTGCAGATCCGCTGGTACAGCCTGTTTCATTCTTACCGGAAGTCCTGATTATCTCAGTTTTACCAGGGTACTTCCGTTTCCATAATTGGGGTGCCAGACATCGGTAAATGAGCGCACATGCGGATGCTCCCGCAGCATGCGGTGAATGGCTTCTTTGAGCTTTCCACTGCCGAGGCCATGAATCAGTCTGACTTCATGCAGATTGGCCAGTAATGCCCGGTCTATGGCCTGTTCTGCCAGGCTCAGCTGTTCTTCGAGTTTTGATTTACCGGGAGCAGGATTTCTTCTGTCGTCCCAATGCAGATCTGTGAGCCCGCTGTGGCGGTCAAATTTAAAATCATCTGCCGGCGTGTTGGAACCGCTCATGTAGTTTCGAAGCAACTCCAGCGCATTGCGGTCTGCTTTACTCCTGCCCATCAGAATCAGAGTGTTTTGCGCTCAAGAATAAGCTGATGGATGAAAGCTTGCCGCAGATCTATTTGCATGGGTTCACGTCCTTCGTCTTCCTGCTTCATGATCTCGCTGATGGAGCTGATGCCTTCAGGAAGCGATGATGTTCCTTCTGAAGCAGAGGTTTGGAGTGTTGAAGACACATAAGCCACTGAGCCTTCCTGATCGGGACGAAGAGCGTTATCGATAGATTGCGCGGGCTTCGAAACCGTTTTTTTTTCGGGAGAAGAAGATTCTAAAGACCGGTTTTCACGGAATGCCTTGCGCGCTTCCTTTTCTATATCGCGCAGAATTTCTTCTATGGATTTTCCTCGCTGAGAATTCGGTTGATTTTGAGACGGAGGGGACTGAGGTGCCGGAACATCCGGAGATTTTTCCTTCCGGTTTTTGAGGTACCAGTAGGCCAGTCCGAAAAGTATATAGGCTATGACTTTTATCTCCACGGTTTAAAGGTAAAAAAAGAAGTTTAGGCTTTTTGAGCTGTATTGCACAGAAAGAGAAGATTAACGGAATTTTAAAAGGATGTATTGTCTCTCATCAGATCTCGCAGGATTCATTTCAATTGGTTTTTGCTGAAACAAATTCAGGCAGGATTAGCCACTAGACTGAGTTCCTGGTTTTTGGTTTTTTGAATTTTCCACGGGCTTTAGCCCGTGGCCATTCAATGTTTCTTTTATCCGCGGGCTGAAGCCCGTGGCCATTTAAAGTAAAGGAACAGAAGTACATCCGCGCCAGAAGGAATAAAATCAGTCTTGATATTTGAGCGCGTGAGGGACAGTAATGGGCCCGAAGGGCGCCGGCTTGCCGGCCGGAGCGAAGCGCAGCCATGCATGGCCCGACCCCTGCGGCGCATTAGGAGATGCAGCCTGCTGCATCTTCGATGCGCTGCAGGGGGCACGCCCTAATATTAAAAAATATCTTATTAGTCTTTTCCCGGCATATGAAGCCCCAGCAGCTTAGACTGCGATGTCTCCAGCGTTTGCCAGCTCGCATTTTCGAAACGAATCAGGGCGGCTCCCGAGGTCGAAAGATTGGCAATCATTTTTGGCTGCAGCCGGTTGATGAGAGCGGTGAGCGAGGGGTTGTGACCGATGAGCAACAGCCTGTTTATTGCAGGATCTATTTCAGCCAGCACCTGCAGATAGGCCGAGGCGCCCGATTCATATAAACGCATATCGGTGCGGCTGTTGCGCAACTCCAGCTCCCAAACCGGCAAAATCTCAATCATGGTTTGCAGGGTTCGAAAGGCCGGACTGCAGAGCAGCAGATCGGGCACAAAACCTTTTGATTTCAGCCAGCGGGCCGAAGCAAGCGCTTCCGCACGGCGGGATTCGCGAACGGTGCGCTCGAAGTCTGTGCGGTGCCCGTCTTCCCAGTCGGACTTGATATGCCGGAGTACCGCCAGCTGAAGATTTTGGTTTTTCATGATTCTTTAACAAACCTACAGTTCCTATACTGTATTTTCGCAAGGCGATGAAAAGAAGTTTATATCTCTGTTTGGCAGGCCTGTTTCTCTGGTCGGCACACCTCAGGGAATTTCATTTTCTTTTTTTCTCGCACCATGAGGCCCATCGCAATGAACACTGCAGCAATCACCTGCATCCGGCCGAGAAACAGTCTTGCGAGATTTGTAAATGGGATTTGAGTCTGAGTCCGGCGCTTTGTCCGCAGGCCATGGAGGAAACCAAGTCCTTTGACTTCAGGGAGCAAGCGCAACAGCAATTTGAAGACCATTTAAGTTCTTTTGCCTGTGAACTGCGCAGCCGTGGTCCGCCCCCAGGGATGTTTCTCTCCTGACACATTCCTTTTTTTCTGATTTAATTTTCAAACAGCATGTTGCTTTTTCAGGCGGCATTGCTGGGTTTGTTGCTCACGGGTACGTATGCCGCAAACGACACTTGCACATTGCGCCTTAGCGGTAAGCTGTGCGAGGATCGTGTTTCGGCTCCCCTTCCGGATGCCTTACTGCGTCTGGAGCCAGGCGGACAAGTAACTTTTACAGACCAGCAAGGCCGATTTCAATTCAATGCCCTTTGTGCGGCTGCTTACCGGCTGGAGATTCTGCATGCCGGCTGCGACAGTCTGCTTATTCCGCTGAGCTTGAAGGCTGATACTTCTTTGCAGCTGGTCATGGCACATGAGGAGATACGCATTCAGGAAATCAGCATCACCGATCACCGCAGCGATCAGGCTGCCGGCCTGCCCTCGGTGGTGCTGTCCGGAAGAGAACTTGACCGCATGAAAGGAAGCAGCCTGGGGGTAATGCTGGAGAAAATTCCCGGCATGGATGCGGTAGAAACCGGGAATGGAATTGCCAAGCCGAT
>CAZUHX010000091.1:6571-9598 GCA_964620795.1 uncultured Chitinophagaceae bacterium | reverse complement strand
GTCTACCAAATCCAAAGAAGTGGCTTTCCCGAGGCCATTCATCAATCGGTCAAGATCAAGTATCCGGATAGACTGCTCCAAAACACGCTCATCGGAGCGGCAGTAGAAATAAATCAATTTGAAGGAGGCAATACCCCTTTTAAGTTCAAAAGAAAGGTCTTCCTGTCGTTCCATGTCCAAAACCTCTTCATAAAATCGATCGATTTCTACAAGTGCGGCTGAAGGACCAACATGTCCATGCGTCAGGTAAAAATACAAGAGCTTCAAATACCGGCTCTGCAAAGCTTGCAACAGGTTTAAATTGCGGATCAAAACAGCCCCTTCAGACGCCATTTGATCCATTTGCTGCTGCAAGCGCTCGGGATTCCCGGATTGGATGGCTGCCTTAAACTGCCATTGCTGAAGCAGAAAATCCATCCAAAGTAATCCGCTGCGCCCTGCGATCTCTTTCATGCCGGAAAGCTGCTCATCCAGCTGAGACGACATATCTCTCTGGCTAAGTAACTCAACCCATCCCAAACGTTCAACAAATTCAAGAGCATTATCCTTCTGCCTGTAAAAGCGAATCAAACTGCCGGATATCAAAGCATACAGATTGGCCTTGGCCTGAGAAAAATGGGTGACAAAATACCCTGACTTCATTTTCCTGCGCACCAGAGTTTCGTCGTAGGGCTCTTCTGCCTGAAAAATCAGATCTATCATGCGCAAATACTGCTCAGAATCAAGGTCTTTGTTGGATGAAATATCCTGCCGAACATACTTCAACTCCTGTGGACTGAGAGAGCGGATTAATTTTCTTAACTGCTGAGAGGGCTTACGCATAAATCTATCTGGAATCCAAAACTATCAAGCTGCTCAATATCAAAAATAAATAATCACAAAAAACAAATTTTTTGACCTCATTATTGAATACCGGCAAACCTAAGCTCAAATAGGCCAGCGTTTCAAAAAATCGGCATCCTTAAAAAGTGCTTCCACCTTTACGCCTTTCCACTCTGCTTCAATCCAGAAGAAAATCGATTTTTCGCGGTAAATGAACAAACTTTGAGGTTCCGGATGCTGGTAAACTTTATCGTAAAAACTGCGAAGTATTTCTTTTCGAACGGCATTGCCTTCTTTTCTGCCGGCATTTAAGGCATCACAAAACCATTTCAGCGAAAGATCCTCAAATCCCAGTTTCCGGAAGGCGCGGACAGAAGAACGATACAGGGAGTTGAATAAAACTACATCATTGGACTTATAGGCGCAAATCATCAGAATCAGTCTTAATTCAATAAACTTCTGATCTGTAAGTGAAGAGCTTAACAATTGCTCCATTTGCAGTGCAACTCTCTCCAGCAAATCGTATCGTGCCCCCCACAAATAAGCCACCATATGTGAGGAATACCAGATTCGTTTTACAGAAAGATCAAGTCCCTCTGCAGCACCTTCAGATGCATTTTCTTCCATGTGCTTAAGCGTCTGTTCCACTTTCCCCAATCGCAGCCACAACAACCAGATAATACAACCTGCATGTATTTCCCATCTTCGCAGCCATGGACTTTGTTCCGCTCTTACAAGTTTCCGCAATTCATGGTAAGCAGCTTCTACCTCGTCCCAGCAGCCAACGCTATTGCTGATATACATGAGCCGAACTAAACTGACTACCAAATCCGAGCTACTGGACTTACCCATTTCAAATTCAAGTCGCTCAAACTCTACCAAATCTCTGGCCTCTTGTACTACCTCTTCATGCACCGGGAAACAGTTGTAGTACAGCAACCTGAATAAGATCCTGTAACGCCTCAACTCCCGGGGCGAAGTTTCATCCAATTTCATTGCAGAAACTTCCTCAAACATCTTCCGGATCGAATCATCTGGTTTGAAGTCGGTTACATCGCCACGACTCATGTAATAGCGACGCAATCTGAGATAAGATTCCTGCAGATACATCAGGCGCGATATGTTTTCTAACATCATCTGCCTGTCAGCTGAAAATCTGAGGATAAAGTTATCCAGCCGTTCCAAATCACGGGATTGCAGAACTTCATTTACCCTCCATTGCTGAACCGCATAGTTCATCCACAACGAATTGCAGGCATTCGCGTGCTCTGCCAACGCATCTAAGTAATATTCAAACTGCGCAGTCAAATCGCGCTGGCTCAGCAAATCGACCCAGGCCAGTTGATCCATAAAATCAAGCCCCTTGTCCTTGTTTTTATAATAGCGTTGTAAAGTACGACTGATCAATACATACAGATTGGCCTTGGCCTGAGAAAAATGAGTCACGAAGTACCCCGACTTCATCTTCTTTCTTACCAAATTTTCATCATAAGGCTCTTCTGCCTGAAAGATAAGATCCATCATGCGCAAATACTGCTCTGAATCTAAATCCTTATTAGAAGCAATCTCCTGGCGTACATATTTCAGCTCCTGCTGGCTAAGCGATTTGATTAACTTCCTTAACTGCTGGGATGGCTTACGCATATTTTCTTACTTAAACATTGATGGCTTGAACTATATGGCCCAAAACTAAAGTTCGAATAGCTTTCTGAACTTGTCAAAGAGGTAAATAGCCAATGATTATTGATTATTGTAGTTCTTGTACCATTCTTCCACGCTGATCCCTTTCGATTCTGCTGCTGCCCAAATAACGAATATATCCTTTGAATGAAACAGTAAAGTATGATGTTCAGTATGATTTGAATAATAGTTTACAAATTCTTCAAACATTTGCCGTCTGTTGCGATCATTGTCCTTACGACAAGCATTCAAACCTGTGCAGAACATCTTCAGTGAATCGTCATAAACTCCCCGCTTTTCAAATGACCTGACGGAGGAGCGATATAATGAATTAAAAGCCACTACATCTCTTTCCTTAAACGCGCAGATGAGCTGACATAGTCTCAGAATCACAAAATGATCTGTTGACAGTTCGGAATTTACTTCCTGCTCCACTTTCAGAGTTAGCTCTTTCAGCTGAGAATAACGTCCGCCTGCCATGTATGCGAAACACCTAACCAAGTACCAAAAAGCAAGAAAACCAGC
>CAZUHX010000091.1:6098-6561 GCA_964620795.1 uncultured Chitinophagaceae bacterium | reverse complement strand
CATCATCTTCAGGATCAACAGAATACCCGTCGCTTTCCTCTATGCTGGAAATAGCACGCTCAATTTGTCCTTCCATAACCAACTTCAACCAAACATTAATCTGCAAACGCATTTGGCTGCGAAGAAGCCATGGGCCTTGCTCTTTGTTGATCAGTTTTAAAATTTCATCATATGCGTACTTTGCTTCTTCATAACGTTTAAACTTGTAATTTGAAGCAACCAAATATCCAAGTCTTTTCACCAAATCCAAAGAACTTGCTTTGCCTAGTTCAGCCATTGAATGCTCAATATCAACAACCAAAGCAGCCTGCTGTATTGATTTCGGGTCTTTTAGGAACTCGAGGCACAAAAATTTACTGATTGAAGTATATAGTTTGATCTCAAATGACTTTTCATTTAACCGATCAATTTCCTCAAGTTCTGCGAAGATTGTCCGTATCTGCTCTGTCATCTCCGAACTGAG
>CAZUHX010000091.1:0-6088 GCA_964620795.1 uncultured Chitinophagaceae bacterium | reverse complement strand
ATAGAAAAACTTACTACTGGCTATATATAATTTAACCTCAAATGATTGGTTTTCCATTTTGTCAAAAGTTTCAAGCTCCTCCATGAGCTTCTCAATCTCCTCAGACATCTCCTGACTGACCATAGACCCTTGCGTATGATAAAAATAGACCATTCGAAGGTCAATCTCCTGCACCCGGTGCCAGACATTCAGGTTCTGAAGCCGGATGGCACCTTCTTTGTGTAACTGATCTAATTCCAGCTGCAGCCGCTCGGGATTCCCCGACTGAATGGCCGCCTTAAACTGCCACTGCTGAACCAGGAAATCCATCCACAACAAGCCAGTGCGGCCGGCGATTTCCTGCATGCTGCTCAGCTGTTCATCCAGCTGTGAAGACATATCCCGCTGGCTCAGCAGTTCGACCCAGGCCAGGCGGTCTATAAATTCAAGAGCAATGTCTTTCTGGCGGTAAAATCGTATTAAACTTCCCGAGATCAAAGCATACAAATTGGCCTTGGCCTGTGAAAAATGAGTGACAAAATATCCCGACTGCATCTTCCTGCGCACTGCAGATTCATCATAGGGCGCTTCGGCCTGATAGATCAGATCCATCATGCGCAAATACTGCTCTGAATCCAAATCCTTGTTCGATGCAATTTCCTGCCGCACATATTTCAATTCCTGCGGACTGAGCGACCTGATCAATTTTCGTAATTGCTGGGAAGGCTTACGCATATCTAAAATGAAAAGTTTTGAACAATTGCGGCTTTGACAAAATATTTTGCAGAAAGACTGCGGTACAAAAAGGATGGTAAAAATAGCCTTATTACATCGACAAATTACAATAGATATTATAATTTATGATTTAATTTGATTTTGAAATTTATTTCTTAAATTAAGTATATTTTTATTTATTTAATTTAAACATTTAATTATTTATTTAATATATTTATTTATTTCGTTTTTTAAATATGGGGTTGTGCAAAACAAGAATTTGAACACAACTGTTCGGGGAATAATTTAAGCAATAAAAAGGGCTTAAGAACTAAATTGAATAGGCCAGCGCTTCAGGAATTCACGTTCCTGGAAAACCTTTTCAACTGATACTCCCCTCGATTCGGCTTCTGCCCAAAACATAAAAGCCATGAGCTTGTTTAAACAAAGCTTTTCCCTATCAGGATGCTTAATGACCTTATCACAAAATTCCTTCCACATCTCCTTTCTTCCGCGATCTCCTTCTCTCCGACAGGCATTCAATCCTCCGCAAAACCACTTCAACGAATCGTCATAAACGCCCCGCTTTTCAAAAAACCTGACCGAAGAACGATAAATTGAATTGAAAGCAACAACGTCTCTTTCTTTAAAAGCACAAATCAGCTGCGAAAGTCGGATAACAATAAAATGCGTATTAGACAAGTCGGTAGTCACATCCCGCTCCATCTGCAGACAAGTCTCTTTGAGATCCTGATAACGCATAGCACATAACAAAAGGACACACTTCACTCCAAACCAAACCTTCCGGAAATCGGCATCATCCTCATCCGAAAAAGAGGGTTCGCCGGATTCCTCCATACTCGCTACAGCACGTGTAATTTTCCCTGTGCGCAGCCAGCTGAGACAAACCAAAAGCCGGGAACGCAATTCCCTGCGGTAAAGCCATGATCCCTGCTCTTGTTCCGTTATCGTTTTAAGCTCCAAATAGCGTGCCTCCACCTCATTCCAATAACCAATATCATTGTTTGCACTGATCACCCGCTGGAGACTAATGGCCAATTCTAAAGATGTAGCTTTACCCAATTCAGACATCCGGCGGTCAAGCCCAAGTATGACATTGGCCTGTTCTAAAATTTCATTTTCACCCCGACAATAAAAATAGGCCGACTTAAAAAATGCAATGTAGCGTTTGATTTCAAATGAAGTACTCTCAGCCTTTTCAAGTTCCAATGCTTCCTCATACAGTTTTTCGAGCTCCTTCAAATCATCAGGATTACTCACCCATCCCTGGGTGTAATAAAAATGAGCGATTCGGAGGCAAATTTCTTGCACACGATGCCAAAGATTCAAATCTCTGATGAGCCTGGAACCACTGCCGGCCATTTGGTCAATCTGCTGCTTCAATCGCTCAGGATTTCCCGATTGTATGGCCGCCTTGAATTGGCCTTGCTGAACCAAAAAATTCATCCACAATAAGCCGCTCCGTTCGGCCAGCTCCTGCAAGCCAGACAGCTGCTCATCCAGCTGTGAAGACATATCCCGCTGACTCAGCAACTCGACCCAGCCCAAACGTTCGATAAAATCAAGGGCTATGTCCTTCTGTCTGTAAAAC
Organism: uncultured Chitinophagaceae bacterium; assembly: GCA_964620795.1. Classification (GTDB taxonomy): domain Bacteria; phylum Bacteroidota; class Bacteroidia; order Chitinophagales; family LD1; genus CAZUHX01. The sequence continues at coordinate 3,783 of CAZUHX010000091.1, read as the reverse complement.
CGGATCAAACTTGCTGATAACAGCGCATACAGATTGGCCTTGGCCTGAGAAAAATGCGTCAGGAAATATCCGGAGTTCATCCTCCTGCGCACTTGCATTTCATCGTAGGGTTCACCTGCCTGAAAGATCAGATCAATCATACGTAAATACTGATCCGAATCAAGTTCTTTGTTCGATGCAATATCCTGACGCACAAATCTCAGCTCCTGCGGGCTGAGCGAACGGATCAACTTTCTAAGCTGCTGTGAGGGCTTGCGCATATTTCTTTGATGGCCGGTGCAGGAATGTCCGGCCTCAGACAAAAATAAAAATTAGCTGCACTTAATAATTTTAAACAACAAAAATGCTCCAAACCGCTTTACTGCAGTAAAAGCTTAAATACATTATAAATTCTGACATGCAAGCGTTCAATCGCCTGATCAAAAAAAAAAATCGAGCGAGCATTCATTGAAATGCTATTTATAAAATTGAATGAATTGTTCAAGACAATTCATAACCACTCCATTCCTTATCAATTTTCTCCGCAGATGAATGAGAGCTGTCAGGAATTAAATGCAGTTCATTGATGCAGACTATCCCATCGGGATCACCCGGTCCCTGCTTTTGACCAATCAGGTTGTTGAAGCGGAAAGCCGCGCCAGGGGGTGAAGGGGCCGGCTTGGCCGGGTGGCGGTACGCCACGGAACCCCCGCAACACCCGGCCCCGCTCTGCGGGGAGGCGCCCTATTTCATCGCAGAACCATTTTTACGGGCCTTGTTTATGTTTTGTAAGGAATTACAGCAGATCAATCCGGCCTTGTACAGACCGGTTTGCTCTCCTGCTTATACGTTATACTCCTGATACCAGGCTTCCACACTGATTCCCCTCGACTCAGCAGAGGCCCAAATCACAAAAGCATTAATGGTATAAAGTTGCATCTCCTTCGGCTTGGGATGACTGTTGTACTTGCTACAGAATTCAACCCAGATCTGCCTTCTGGCACGCTCACCTTCCTTGCGTCCGGAATTCAGAGCGGCACAAAACCACTTTACAGACTCATCATAGACCCCCCGCCTTTCAAAAAACCTTACCGAGGAGCGATAAAGCGAGTTGAAGGCTACCATGTCTCGTTCTTTAAATGCACAGATCAACTGCGATAGTTTCAATATCACAAAATGTGCATCTGAGAGTTCGGAGCTTAATTCCTGCTCAATCTTAAGGGTCAAGTCCTTAAGTTGCTTATAGCGCATGCCTGTCAAATAGACAAAACACTTAACGATATACCATTGGGCAAGAAAGGCAGCATCATCTTCTTCTGAGAAGGCAGGAGCAGAAGCCTGTTCAACGCTCTTAATGGTGTCTTCAATTTTACCTCTGCTCAGCCACATGTTCCAATACCCGAGTTGCGCCCGCATTAATCTGCGCTGAAGCCAGGGCGCCTGTTCACGTTCAGCAATGAGCTGTATTTCGCGAAATGAGCTTTCCACAAGATCGTAGTTCCAGTAGCGATTGTTTACACCCATCTGGCTGATTAGACGCTTCACCAGATCCAGTGAGTTGAGTTTACCTAAATCAGTCATCGAGCGCTCCAGCTCCAAATGTTGCGCCGCCTGATCTACAATCAGCCTGTCATGCTTAAACCAATAATAAAGAAACTTAGAGTGCGCTATAAGCGTTCTAATTTCAAATGTTATGTTTTCGAGCTTTTCATAATCTATGAGCTCATCATAAAACTTTTCAATTTCCTGAGAAAATCCCGCACTGATCATTTGACCACTGTTGTGATAAGAATGCATCATGCGCAAATTGATTTCCTGCAGCCTGTGCATTATGTTCAGATTCCTGATCCGGACGGCACCCTGTGCCGCCAAATCATCCAGCTGCTGCTGCAGGCGCTCAGGATTTCCGGATTGGATGGCTGCCTTATACTGCCACTGCTGTACCAGAAAATCCATCCACAGCAGGCCGGTGCGGGATGCCATGTCCTTCATTCCGCCCAACTGCTCATCCAGCTGCGAAGACATGTCCCGCTGGCTCAGCAATTCGGCCCAGGCCAGACGATCAAAAAACTCAAGTGCAATATCTTTTTGCCGGTAAAAACGGTTCAAACTGCCTGATATCAAGGCATACAAATTGGCTTTGGCCTGCGAAAAATGGGTCACAAAATATCCTGACTTCATTTTTCTACGCACCATATTTTCATCATAAGGTGCTGCGGCCTGGTAAATCAGATCAAGCATACGCAGATACTGCTCAGAATCAAGCTCTTTGTTCGATGAAATTTCATGCCGAACATATTTAAGCTCCTGCGGGCTGAGCGAACGGATCAACTTCCTAAGCTGCTGAGAGGGCTTACGCATAAGCCTGAAAATAGAAAGGCAGCATGAAAGACTGCTTATTGTCGATAACCATAACCATATCCGAGTTGAAAATTCAGACCGAATGTAGGGATTTGCGGGGAAACAGATGCCTGCCGAAGATCCCCTTTCCAACAGGCACTTTAAACTGTTTCCCTTCCGCCCGGCTGCACAGAAGTACAAATCCGGGCTTGTTGCAAGTTTAAAGCAAAAACAAATAGAAAGTTATCAAAAATAACAAGCATTATTCTGAAAAATGCTACTTGTCTTTAGCTTGGACATTCCAATTAGCCCCTAAAAGCTCAAAACCAATTTTTCCTTACGAAGAATAAGATCATTGCCACCGCAAGAACAAGGGAAAAGGTAAATACCAAAACAAAAGCATAGGGATTATCCCCCAGCGGCAAATGAAGGTTCATTCCATAAAAACTGGCAATCAGGGTAGGAACCATCAATACAATGGTAACCGAGGTAAGCCTTTTCATCACATAGTTCAGGTTGTTTGAAATGATGGATGCGAAGGTATCCATGGTGCCGTTGAGAATATTGGAATACATCTCACTCATTTCCAAAGCCTGTCCGTTATCAATCACAATATCGTTCAGGGCATCCAGCTTTTCTTCATTCAAACCCAGGTAATTGGTTCGCTGAAGCTTGAGCATCAGCAATTCATTGGAACGAAGGTTGGTCACAAAATAAATCAGGCTCTTCTGGATGTTCAGCAAATTGGTGAGATCGTCGTTACGTGAAGAATAATAAAGCGCCTTTTCAAAAGCATAGCGCTTGTTGTTGAGCTGACGAAGGAAGTCTATAAAACAGGAAACATTTCTCTCCAGAACCTGAAGTATAAAGCCTTCCTTGTCTTCCGGATTAAAATTTTTGGGCGCAGAATTCAAAAAGTGATTGAGCACCGGATTCTGATGGGCACAGATGGTAATGATATTTTCCGGTGTGCGAATGATCCCAATTGGGATAGTAATGTATAAAGCTTCAATATCTGATATTCCTTCATTAGGAACCGGGGTCTTTAAAATGATCAGATCCACACCCTCTTCAGATTCATAGCGCGAACGCTCATCAATATCAAGGGAGTCGGTAATGAAATCGATATCCACCTTGAGCTCCTCGCTCAGGCGCTGATTTTCATCTGAAGCAAATGGTCCGTAAACATTAACCCAGCAGCCTTTGCGCAGGCTGTCAACCCGCTCAAGCGATCCGTTTTTTCTTTGGTGGTACGTAACCATGATCGGTCTCCTTCCATTTTGCCGGGTGATTGAATGGCTGCAATGATAAGAAATCCCTGCGGGTTTAAAGCGATTTTATGTTATTGAATCTGCATTTTGGCCTGGTCTGCACGGCTTTTGTGTAGATAGCGGGTTTGTCAATATTTATTTGAACTTCAGAGGGCCCAGAGACAATCTGAAGTTCAAATAAATATTGACAAAC
>CAZUHX010000090.1:0-9599 GCA_964620795.1 uncultured Chitinophagaceae bacterium | reverse complement strand
ACCATTCTGAATACGCCTCCCGATGCAGAAATGTCCATCATTGAAATGGGCGCCAATCATCAGCATGAAATTGAATCTTATTGTCGCTATACCTTACCTGATTACGGCCTAATCACCAATTGCGGAAAAGCGCATCTCGAGGGATTTGGTGGAATCGAAGGCGTGATCAAGGGCAAGACAGAGCTATACAGATTTATCTCCGGTGCAGAAGGAATGCTCTTTGTAAATGCAGACGATGAATTATTGATGCAACACAGCCTGAGCATTAAACGCCTCACATACGGCAAATCTAAACTTGCTGATCATCAGGGCTTCCCGGAAAATGAAACTGAAGTGCTTCGGTTTAAATTATCGGCTGAGGGAAGAACTGTTAACACAAGACTGGCCGGGTCATATAACTTTCCGAATGCCATGGCCGCAGTATGTGCAGGGAGATTTTTCAAAGTACCGGAAGATGAGATCATCAGCGCTTTGGAAGAATACACTCCAACCAACAATCGCTCTCAATGGAAACTCTGGGAAGGAAACAGATTTCTGATGGATGCATACAACGCAAATCCCAGCAGTATGCATGAAGCAATCAATAATTTCAACTCTTTGAATACGTCATCGAAAGCCTATATCATTGGGGAAATGATGGAACTTGGAAGCGAATCTGCCGATGAACATGCTCTGCTGGCAGACAGACTAAAAAATGTTTCTGCGGATTTGAAAATACTGATCGGAAAAGGATTTTCATTTGCGTCCACACAGTCCGGAATTCTTCACTTCAATGATGTAGGCGAATTAAAACAATGGTGGAATACCAACAAACCTCATGGCCTCACCATTCTGCTCAAAGGATCAAGAGTCAACAAACTCGAAAATTTATTCAACTAAGGTGAAGAAGGAATCAAAATGGTATCTGGCAGTGAGCATGTGGCTCGCCTTTATGATTATGGCCTTGTTTGCTCTTGGTAAATATTACGGCAAATCATGAATTGGATTGACTGGTTTGTATTGATCGGCTGCATGGGAGCGATTACGGTATATGGCTACCGTAAATTACAACAAACAAGCCTGCGCAACTACCTGGTAGGAGCAGAAAATCTGAGCTGGTATCAACTCATGTTTTCGGTGATTGCCACACAGGCCAGCGCCATTACTTTCTTATCGGCACCCGGACAGGCATATACCGATGGCCTCAGATTCATTCAGTTTTATTTCGGCATGCCTCTGGCTCTGATTGTTGTTTCTGCATGGTTCCTTCCAAGATTTCATTCCATGAACATATTCACTGCATATGAATATCTGGAAAAACGATTTGATGTCCGAGTCAGAATACTTACAGCCGTTATTTTTTTGGTTCAGCGCAGTCTTGCTTCTGCCCTTACGGTTTATGCTCCGGCTATTATTCTCACCTATGTGCTCGGGATTGATATTTGGTTTTCGATTATTCTGATGGGAGGACTGGTGATTGCCTACACCCTTTTAGGTGGTGCAGATATAGTAGCCCAAACGCAGTTTTACCAGATGCTGATCATACTGCTCGGAATGGGAGTTGCATCTGCCTACATGTATATGTCACTACCCGAAGGCATCGGCATGCATGAAGCCATGCAACTCTCGGGGAGACTTGGAAGGATAAATCCGCTTAGTTTTGATTTCAATCTTAAAGACAAGTACAATCTGTGGAGCGGATTGATCGGAGGATTCTTTCTGGCTCTGTCTTACTTTGGAACAGATCAGTCGCAGGTAGCACGGTATTTATCAGGTAAGAATCTGAATCAGAGTCGTGTGGGTCTATTGATGACGGGAGTTGTAAAAATTCCGATGCAGTTTTTCATTCTGCTCTCCGGAATTCTATTATTCACCTTGTATCATTTCGAAAAAGTTCCTGTTTTTTTCAATCCTTCAGTGGTGAAGAAAATTGAGCGCACTGAGCTTGTTTCCGAACTGCATGAAATTGAAAACAGCCACAGCCTCATTAAACAGGCAATCGGTGCAGAGGCCAGGAATTATCTCAAACTGCCTGAAGGTGAAGCCCGGAATATCTCAGGTATCCGTATGGAAACTGCCGAACAGGCAGCCAACAATCTGCGGCTGCGATATCTGGAAATTTTGCATACTCACTTACCTGCTGAAGACATTAACGACACCAACTACATCTTCCTAGACTATGTGCTCAGACATCTTCCGCACGGCCTGATCGGGCTTTTGATTGCCATGATTTTTGCGGCATCCTGGAGCTCTACCTCAGCAGAAATCAATGCATTGAGCGCAGCAAGTGTAAATGATATTTACAAAAGACTGATCAATCCCGGAAAATCTGACATGCACTATCTCAAGGCAGGAAAATGGCTCACGCTTTTCTGGGGGCTGATCATCATTTTATTTGCAAGACTTGCAGGAGAAATGGGTTCTCTGATTGAAGCGGTAAATATGCTTGGTTCCTTGTTTTACGGAACCATTGTCGGTATTTTTCTCATTGCATTCTTTGTACCCAAAGCGAATTCAAAATCAGTTATTACAGGGGCAATAGCCGGCGAATGTTTTGTGTTGTTTTCCTTCTTCACCGGATCAACAGCTTTCCTGTGGCTGAATGCCATCGGTTGTCTGGTTACCATGACCATAGCTGTATTCGCCTCCTATTTGCCGGCCTTCCGCCATCGGAATGAAAAATATTGAATATCGGTTTAATCCCCGGCTTCCATTTCTGGATGAAGTAAAAAACTGGAATGGAAATCCGCACAGCGGCAAGGTTTTCTTTGACCCTAATTATAAATTGGGTAGTTCGTTTACCAAATTTCTTAAGTGGCAATTGGGGCCCAAGCCTCAAAGGCAGGAAAAGAAATCAGACCCATTCAGGCTCAAAACATCCTTCATTTCTGATCTCACGGAACTCCCGAGCTCATGCCTGATATGGCTTGGGCATGCCTCTTTTTTATTGAGAATCAATCGCTGGAATATCCTGATTGATCCCGTTTTGTATGATCTGCCTTTTATTCCAAGAATGAGTGTACTTCCGCTCAGGACTGACACATTAAGAAATATCGACTTTGTTTTACTTACACATGCTCACCGTGACCACTGCGATGAAAATAGCCTGAGGTATCTGGCTGAACACAACCGTTTTACATTGATATGTGGTCTTGGCACCTCCGGAATTGTGAGACCATGGCTTAGAGGACAAGAAATCATTGAAGCCGGATGGTATCAGTACATCGACATCCTCACTGAGTTGCGCTTCACTTATCTACCCTGCAGGCACTGGTCAAACCGATATCCATGGGATACCAATCAAAGCCTTTGGGGCAGCATCATGATTTCCGGAAAGGACTTCAACATCTATATGGGAGGCGACAGTGCATGGTCTGATTATTATAAAAACATATCTGAAATTTTTACTGATATCGATCTTGCAGCCCTGGGATGTGGAGCTTACAGTCCCAGATTCATGATGGAGAGTGTTCACATGAATCCTTTCGAAACTTTATTAGCAGCAGAAACACTAAACGTTCGCAAGCTGATTCCGATGCATTACGGTACTTTCTCGCTTTCAGACGAGCCTCCGGGAGAGCCTCACAGGATATTAAATCAGGCAGCAGCAGAAGGCAGGTATACCTTCAGCATTAACCTTGACGGGCCGGGAAATCCCATCAGCTGGTAAGCTTAAAAAGTATATCTCAACTGAAGAGTAAAGTTGCGGGTCGGCTCAGGTTTGCCCGGACGAAGCATGTAGAATTTGTTGGTAAGGTTTTTGGCAATAAAACCAATCCTGAACTTCTGATTAACCTGATACCCCATGCGCATGTCAACAATAAAGTCTCCTTTCTCGTGATCTTTGATGTATCTGGGGAAAGAACCGTTACCGCCGTCAATCAGGCTCATAGCGAGATAAAACAATGCAGGAACTCTCTCAGGGAAAGAGCCATAATACATGGTCGCTCCCACAGAATATTTTTTCCAGCCAACTTCAAAGTCTGCACGGAAAAGATGCCTGATTCTGTACAACAGAAGTTTTTGAGCCTCCCATGAATCGGTCTGGTAACGGCGGAAACTGCTGAACATCCCTTTAAGGAATGTACCTACACTTTGATCTGTTGTTGAATCACTGAGATTCACCGGATAACTGTAGGTGTATCCCAAAAGCGCAGTAAGGCTAACAGGCCCGATGTTGCCCATACTGGCAAAAGTGAATTCAAGTCCTCCAAGTCGGGCATTCTCCACATTTTGAGGCTTCAGGCCCAAAACCTGACGTGATCCCGGAAAACCAAACTCCAGTGAATCCGGAAAAATCACCCTTCCGTCAGACCAATAATTTGGCCATGCCCCTAAAGAGTATTCTACAAAGTTTTTGTACTCCTGCCAAAAGAAGGATGCGTCTATGTATCCCCGCCAGTTTTTAACCTGAAATCCCTGCTTCACCCCCAATTCAAGACTCCAGCCTTCCTCTGTTCGCAGAGTATCATTGGGAACAATCACGATACCTGCTGTAAATTCTTGTGCAATAAAACGCTCACCAATAGAAGGGATTCGATAGCTCTGCCCCCAAGATGCCCGGAAAAAGGTTCCCTTGGCCGCCTGAATATTGATGCCCGAACGAAACACAGGCTTTGAAAATTCTCTGAATTTATCAACTCCCGTCAACTCATAGCGGATTCCCGCCTGCGCACTCAAAAACTTATAATTCACTTCTGCCTGAAGATAGGCAGCTGCATTATAATTAATCCGAGTACCATCATACAAATTACTTACTGAACTGGCAAAAGAAGCAGGAAGACCGGCTGTAACGATCACCAGATTTTTATACTTGTATTGGTACTGAGGATTAAGACTGAAATTGTGCGAAGACGCATTGATATCAGACCCTCCTCCAAAACGGAAGTTGTGCATATACCGGCTTTGAATCCAAAGTCGGTGACCGGTTGGAGTCTGATAGGTAAGGTGAGGATCAATGGTTGTATTGATATACTTATCATCACTTCCCTGAGCCATTCTGTATGCATTGGAATCGTGATCTACACTAATAAAAAATCTTTCACTGTTTTCTGACATCAGAGTTCCGTTAACTCCAAAGTTGAGTCCTTCAATTTTAGGATGCAGATACCGGGTTTTGAAATAAAATCGTCCGCGCATTTCATCATTGCTTTCCAAATAGCTTTTCATGGCAGTAAAGTTGCCGCCGGCCACAAGCTGCACATTTTTAATTTTTCTTTGATGGATCGCATTAATCACCGTAAATGCAGGAATATCTGCATCCCACCACTTCTGATCTTTACGAAGCGGTGCATCAAAAAATCCAAAATTGGTTTCGATGGTAGTTTGGGGTTCAACCTGGCTGGGCCAGTCGGTGATCACATTCACTACACCATTCAATGCCGATGAGCCATATATAACAGAAGATGCACCTTTGATTACCTCAACTTGCTTCACATTTTCTGTTGGCACCAGTTTATTTTGAGCTGTTCCAAGATCTGCACTTACCATTCCCACATTATCAACCAAAACTGCTGTTCTTGTTCCTACTCCATAGGAATAACTGCTTCCCCCTCTGATCGAAATCTGGTCATCCTGAACAATCACACCGGGAGATTTACTGATCATCTCACCAAGGGTGTTTGAATTGGTATTCCTGATCTGGTCCTTCTGAACAACATCAATAGATACCGTTTCCTTTGCAGCATTCTTCTTGTACTGACTCACGGAAATCACCTGATTCAACTGGGTGGAAGCAGAAACCAGTTTAATATTCAAAACTTTCTTTTCCCCTGCGCTTACTTCTATTTCTTCTTTAAATTTTTCATATCCGATGTAAGAAACGCGAACAGTGTACTTGCCCGGATCCACCGAAAACAAAAATGAACCCTCTGCATTAGAAATGGCTCCTCTGCCATCCTTAACGGCAACTGATGCGCCAAATAAAGGTTCGTCGGTATCCTTGTCCTTGATAAAACCTGTGATCTCCGCTTTTTGCGCGTGGATCACAGAAAAAGCCATCGATAAAACAGCTAACAGGTAAAACTTTTTCATTCAAAAAGGAGGTTAGGGATTAAATATAGTTTTTTTTAAACATTAGGAAAACTCATCAATGATTCCCTGCTCGGATCCCTCCGGAAACAACTCTTTGTAGTAAACCAGTTTCCATGCGCCGTCAGTATATTCAAGAGCTGTCAAATTCTCGACCCAGTCGCCTGAATTCAAATAAGTAACTGTTCCGCGTGCTGTTGACACATCTTTGATCACCGGCACATGAATATGCCCGTTGATCACACAGTGATAGTCATTATCCAGAGCAATTTCAACAGCCGTCATTTCATAATCACCCATCTTTTTCACACCACTCTTTACGCTTTCCTTCACCCTTTTTGACAAACTGATTTTCTCCCTACCCATCAACTCTAAAAAATAGTTGGCCAGTTTATTGACCAATATCAATAACTCATATCCTGTTGTGCCCAGCTTGGCGAGCCACTTGCCGCCACGCATAGAAACATCAAAAATATCTCCATGAAAAAACCAATGTGTTTTACCGTCAAGATTCAACACAAGCTTGTCTTCAAGCATAAGATTTCCAAGCTTCAAACCACTGTACCTTCTGAGCAGTTCATCATGATTTCCGGTCAGGTAATATACCTTCACCCCATCTGAAACCATTTTGAAAATCCGTTGAATGACACGCGTATGCGACTTGGGAAAGTAATAACTCCTGAATTGCCATATATCAATTAAATCGCCATTGATGATCAAGATCTCCGGATCAATGGATTTCAGGTAACGATTCAGTTCTTTGGCCTTGCAGCCGATAAAGCCGAGATGTACATCAGAGATAACAGCAATCTTTAATTTCCGGCGTTCCATAGAGATAAAATTAGAGTTCCGGAAATTAAGAATGAGTTAAGGATTTTACTTTCCGCTGAATTCCGGCTTGCGCTTCTCAATAAACGCCTGCACGCCTTCTTTGTGATCTGCGCTTCTTCCTGCTATTTCCTGACAATATGCTTCATATTGAAGCATGGATGCCAGATCGGAGGTGTATGCCTTGTTGAGCATTTTTTTAACCAAGCCGACAGATTTGGTAGGAGCTGAAGCAAAACGAGCCGACAGCATTGAGACCTGCTGATTCAAGGCCTCCTCATCAGAAGCAATGTAATTCACCAAACCTAAATCAAAGGCCTCTTTTGCCGTGAACTTATTGCCCAAAGCACAAAGCTCAAAAGCTTTATTATAACCTATGGTTCTGGGTAGAAAAAATGATGATCCAGAATCGGGCACCAGACCGATGTTGATAAAGGCTTCTACAAAAATAACCGCTTCGGATGCAACAACCATGTCGCATGCAAAAACCAAAGATGCTCCCGCTCCGGCAGCAACACCATTCACCCTGCAAATTACAGGTTTAGGAAGTTCTCTAATGCCCAAAATCAGGGGATTGTACCTACGAATCACCGAATCTGCCAAACTGCGCGGGCCTTGTCCTGCAGCATCTTTCAAATCTTGCCCTGAACAAAAGGCTTTGCCCGCCCCTGTAAGCACAACACATCTTACTTCTTCATCTTTTCCGGCTTTTTTCACGGCATCAATCAGCTCAGAAGACATCTGCTCATTGAATGCATTGTAAACTTCAGGTCTGTTTAAACAAATGGTGGCAACACCTTGCTGTACGTTATAAAGTATGGTCTGGTACATCAGAAATAGTTTGTTATGGTGGGTATAATTTTGAAAGATACAAACTGACCGGCAAATCCTGCGAGATATCCGTAGTAAACTTCTCTTTGTTCATGCTCACCCAGTAACAGGCGTGAACTGCCTATCCAACCTGCTAGAAATAACGCCAAAACCAGCAAAATCCTCAGGTCATACTCCGAGTATGCCATCACCGACATCAACAGCCCGATAAAACTGCCTACACCCACTGAATGAAGACTGACTTTCATAAAGATATTGGCAATAAAAGCCAGCGAGATAGAAACGCTTGCCCCCAGCATCATAGAAGAAATCAACTGGCTCTGAAACAGAAGATTCCCCGCACCGGGCCTGAACATTCGATACGTCCATAAATAGAACGTTGCGGTCGCTATGTAAGGAATGATTCGCTCTTTTTTATTTCGGAGATGTAAGTCCGGAATCAGTCCCAGAGCTTTCATCATACCCAGCCAAACTGCCGGAAAAATAAAGGTGAGAATGAATACAACCACATTCCACAAAATGGGAACTTTGAATCCGCTACCCATAAACAAATGGGGATGGGATAAAATCAGAAAGAAAGTGCCGTATGCCGGAAACAGCAAGGGATGAAAGACATACGCACTCCATCTGGCAGCACTGCCGATACTGCCTGAAGTCGAAGATTGACTCATTGTTTGATTCATATTTCCTTTCTTAATCTTGCCACAGGTATATTAAGTTGCTCCCGATATTTTGCAACAGTTCTTCTTGCAATATTGTAACCTTTTTCAGCGAGTATCTCCGCAAGCCGGATATCAGAAACCGGGTCGCTCTTGTCTTCTGCCGAAATAATGTCTTCAAGTATTTTTTTTACTTCCCGGGTTGAGACCTCCTCTCCGGAATCTGTTTGCATAGATTCTGAGAAAAAAGACTTCAGAGACAATGTTCCAAACTCTGTCTGAATGAATTTAGAATTTGCCACCCTGGAAACGGTTGAAATATCCAGACCTGTATCATCTGCAACATCTTTGAGGATCATCGGGCGAATGGCTGTTTCGTCTCCTGTGAGCAGAAACTCCCTTTGCCGCTCCATGATGGAATGCATGGTGAGAAGAAGTGTATTCTGACGCTGCCGGATCGCATCAATGAACCATTTGGCTGCATCAATTTTCTGCTTGATAAACATTACTGCTTCCTTTTGCTCCTTTGACTTGATTCTCGCCTTTTTGTAGGTATCCAGCATTTCCCTGAATGACTCAGAAACGCGAAGCTCCGGCGCATTCTTGCTGTTGAGACTCAATATCAGTTCGTTGTTATTGTTGCTCAAAATAAAGTCGGGAATGACGTACTGCTCTGCTTCAGAATGACCGGAATACGCGCTTGCAGGTTTTGGATTCAAATGCACCACTTCTTCCATTACCTGCTTCAGGCTGTCCTGATCTATTCCCAGCGCAGCAACTAGTTTTTCATATCTCTTGTTTGCAAAATGATCAAAGTATTTCATGACCATTCTGATAGCAAGCTGAGTATAGTTTGTCGGATGCTCCTTACGTCGCAACTGAATGAGGAGACACTCCTCCAGAGACCGTGCTCCTATACCGGGTGGATCAAGCGATTGCAATTCAGCTAATACTTTTTCAAGCTCCTGTTCAGAACAATCCATACCGGATGAAAATGCAAGATCATCAGATATTGCACTGAGTTCTCTTCTCAGATATCCATCATCATCTAAACTACCTATGAGGTGAATCGCAATTTGCTTTTCACGCTCCGACAGTCCGGTTAATGCAATCTGCTCTTCAAGATTCTCATGTAAACTTGAGCTGTTTACGATGGGAATCGATTTGTTGTCATCCTCAGGATCATAAACTTCAACGGGATCTGCAGTTTTATAATCAGCAGTTTCATCTTCTTCATAATATTCATCAATATCAATCTCTTCCATGGTATTC
>CAZUHX010000089.1:0-9624 GCA_964620795.1 uncultured Chitinophagaceae bacterium | reverse complement strand
GAAATGCTTTTTATTGTGATACATCAGACATATGAGTTATGGTTCAAGCAGATATTACATGAAATAGGCTCTGTAATGCAAATCATGGCTCAGGAACAAATAGCAGATAACGGTCCCGATCTATACATGGTTCAGCACCGGCTAAACCGGGTAAACACCATACTGCGCGTACTTGTAGAGCAGGTAGATATCCTGGAAACCATGACGCCGCTGGACTTCCTCGACTTCCGTAATTTACTTCGGCCGGCTTCCGGCTTTCAAAGCCTTCAGTTTAAGATACTGGAAGCACAACTTGGCTTAAAAATGGAGCAGCGATATGGCCGCGAATATTATGTATCACAACTAAAACCCGATGATGCAAAGGCCATACTTCAGCTCGATAACGTTAAGCCACTTATAGAGCTGGTCAATGAGTGGCTTGAGCGGATGCCCTTGCCGGAAGGCGGACAGAGCGGAACAAAAGCATCTGCATACTGGATAGAATATCGCAAGGTTTATAATGAAAGTCTGGTGGATGCAGAAAATGAAAATCTTAGTCGTTTCGACGCTCTGCTCATGAACGAAAATGCAGAAAGCAGAACCCTCAGCAGAAACGCCCGAAGAGCCGCACTTTTCATCATGCTTTACAGAGATTATCCGCTGATGCGCCTTCCATTTCAGATTCTGGAAGCCCTGCTTAGTATGGATGAAGGGCTGGCGACCTGGAGGTTCAGGCATATGAACATGGTACACCGCATGATCGGAACTCGAGTAGGCACAGGTGGCTCCAGCGGTAAAGAATACCTGAAAGGCGCTCTGGACAAGCATTACATCTTCAGTGAATTTGCCGAGCTCACCACATTCCTGGTAGAACGCTCACGCCTGCCCTCACTGAGCCGAGAAGACGGAAAACATATGGGCTACGGATATTAAAGTGCCGCCCGCTCGCTGAGCTCAAGCCAGCGCATTTCCATTTCTTCTATGGATTGCACCAGCTTACCAAGGGCTGCCATCTTTTGCTGTAACTGCTCGTATGGCAATCCGCCGGATTCAACTTCTGACTCAATGCGTTTCTTTTCCTCATCGAGCGCCGATATCCGACCCTCGAGACCTTCCCATTCTGTCTTCTCCTTAAAGGAAAGTTTTTTGAGCCCCTGAACCGGCTTGACCAAAACATCTGCCGCAGCAACCGGCTGCACCGCTGCAACAGACTTCTCTACCGGCTTACTCCTGTCTGATTCCCGTCTGAACTGACTGTAATTGCCCGGAAAATCACTTACTATACCATCGCCTTCAAATACAAACAAATGATCTACCAGCCTATCCATAAAATAACGATCGTGACTCACCAGCACCAGACATCCCGAATATCCGATCAAAAACTCTTCAAGAATACGAAGCGTAATTAAATCAAGATCATTGGTGGGCTCATCCAGTATCAGAAAATTGGGATTGGCAAACAGTACACCCAAAAGCTGTAATCTTTTCTTCTCTCCACCGCTCAGCTTGCTTAAAGGAGTAAACTGCCTCTCCGGGCTAAATCCAAACCGCTGTAAAAACTGACCCGCACTCACCTTGGTTCCGTCGGCCAGTGGAAAATGCTCGGCAATGCCTTTCACCCACTCAATCATTCTCGGATCGCCAGACGGCAAATCCTGCTCCTGCTTGTAATAACCAATCACCAGTGTTTCACCCGGATTGATCTTCCCGCTATCTGCGGTCTCCTCTCCTGCCAACATCCTGAGAAATGTGGTCTTTCCCACACCGTTTCGGCCAATGATTCCGATCCTGTCTCCTTTTTTGAATGTATAATCAAATCCCCGAAGCAGCTGCTTGCCCGCAAAAGCTTTATACACTTTTTTCAGTTCAAGGATCTTACCCCCCAAACGGTTCATTTTAACCTCCAGCTGAATGGAATCCTGTTTTTTCTGATTACCTGCCACTTCTTCCAGCTCATAAAATCCATCTACCCTGCTCTTGGCCTTAGTGGTTCTGGCCTTGGGTTGCTTGCGCATCCATTCCAACTCACGACGATATGCACTGATCGTCTTTTCACGATTTACCGATTCATTTTCTTCCCTCAGTGATTTCCTCTCCAAAAACTTTTCATAATCTCCCGGATGGATATAGAGACGGTTGTCTTCGATTTCAATGATCTTATTACAAACTTCATCAATAAAATAACGGTCGTGACTCACCAGCAGCAAACTAGCGCCCGACTTACCCAGATAAGCAGCAAGCCATTCCACCATTTCCATATCAAGATGGTTGGTAGGTTCGTCTAAAAGCAGAAGATGCTGATTGCTGCCATAATGAAGCTCCAGCAATACCTGCGTGAGGGCCAACCTTCGCTTTTCTCCTCCGCTCAGGCTCCCCGCCCTCTGCTTCAGAGGCGGCAGATTAAGACGCCCTGCAATTTCTCTGAGTGTATGATCAAAGGTCCACGCACCGGTATTGTTCATGCGCTCCATTGCCGCCTCAAGCCTATCCGGCGGCACATCACTGTCTTGAAGCTCTTCCCATTCGCGAACCGCATGCACCACAGGATGATCTGCCAAGAGAATATTTTGCAGCAAGGTTTTATCTGCCTCAAAACTGACTTCCTGAGGAAGATACCCCAGCGTAACGTCCTTATGCAGCCAGCAACTTCCCTCTTCGGGAACCTCTTTGCCGGCCAGAATCTTCATCAAAGTGGTTTTACCTGTTCCATTGCGCGCAACCAGCGCAACCCGATCGCCCGCACTCAAATTGAAAGATATATCCGAAAACAGCAAACGGTCTCCGTAGCTGCGCGAGAGTTCATTGGCGCTTAAAATATGCATGATGCCTTTATAATAGTATTAACGAGCCTTGTATTGTTCCTGCATCCTTCGCATCCATGAAGCCCTCTCTTCAGGACTCATTTTAGCAATTTCTTCTGCTGATGGCAGGTTCATCTGCTTCAATAATTGTTCCAAAGGATTGGCCTGCATCGTATAATCTGCCGGAACAGTGAAATCCTGCTCAGAAAAAGTTTTTTCCTTCAAACTCTGCAGCTCGATGGTTGTGGCCGAGCCCTCCTCCTTCAGCTGAATCCGGACAGGAAAACCCTCTGCTCCTTCGGCCTTTAATGCATTCAGCAAAAATGTATTTGAAAAATACTGATTTGTAACTCCCGTGCTGAGCAAAGCTGCCGGGGCTTTAATCTCCTTAGTGGTCCATAATTCCCGTTCAGGCCTGTCTCCTGTAAAAACCCTGATGTGAAGACAGTTATATCCACTCACCTTTTCCCGGCCAAGAATCTCGATACGGTATGATGTATCGGCCCTGTTTAAACTATTGCCTTTGTCCATCAGGCTGTATGATTTTTCAGCTTCATTGATCAGGTAAATCTTTCCCGGCTGATCAGCTCTGACAATCGTGGTCATTTTCATGAGCGTGATACCATCTGAGCCCAAACGTGTTTCTATGTGCGTACGGGAATGGCCGGATTGCTCTGCCCAGGATCTAATGCTTCCATTGACTGACTGACCGGCACTTTGGCCTTTCAAGAAAAACTCCATGACATATCCCTTGCCCGCAATGAGCGGATTCATCAGTGTGGCAAATACAAATACAATCAGGATATTTCTCATTCGGCAAATTTACCAAACCGCTGCCGAACCCATCAGATTAGTTTCTGCAAACGGGTACGGTAGAACAAGGCTCTCCAAACATGAGTGCCCTGCACACGGGAGCCAGCTTGCGGGCAATGATAGCATAAGCGCCCTCACGGACCGAACGGTCGCCGCAACCCTTTACCACCACTCTCTGCCCTCTGTAATCTTCGGGATTCAGTTGCTCGAGCCGGCGCATTTGAAAGATATCATCGAGCTGATCGGCCGGGCCAACAGCAATATCTTTGGCATATGGAGCAAGCGATGAACTGATCACCATCCAGGCCCAGAGCGGGATAATGGCATCAGCAGAACAGATAATACCTGTGTATTTATCACGGTAAAGACTCCAGTCTGTTGCCTCTACTTGCGCGCGAAAATCTTTCTCCCTCAGAATCAATCCCTGAAACAGAAAGTCTTTCAGATCTACAATGACTTTG
The DNA here is from genome assembly GCA_964620795.1 of uncultured Chitinophagaceae bacterium. GTDB lineage: Bacteria > Bacteroidota > Bacteroidia > Chitinophagales > LD1 > CAZUHX01. The sequence continues at coordinate 5,570 of CAZUHX010000089.1, read as the reverse complement.
TCTTCCTGACGGGGAAAATAATCGGCTGGATCCAGAGTGACAACAGGCCTTGAAGCAGCCTTGTTCTGAAGAGGTGTTTCCATGAGATGCTTATTTAAACAAAACAGCCGGCTGATGCCGGCTGTTTTCAATATGATCAGAAAAATTCAAATCTCCGGTCTTCTACATCTGCCAGTTTCTTCTGAACCTCGGCAACCCGGCCGGCCTTGCCCGCCTGCTGTCCCTTGAGCTGGGCCGCATACATGCCCAAATCCTTAGGGGCTTCAGGATTGTTTTCAGAAGTCTTAACTACCACATACACACCGGTGTTGCCTTTAACGGAAACTGAAGGTGTATTTAACTTAAGGTTCACTGCTGCGGCAGCCACATTAGGCTCATAGCCCATGTTACCTAATGTAGGATTTGAAAAACTTACATTGTCGGCTACATTGGTTACACTGCCTGCTTTGGAAGCCCACTCATCAAAATTACCCGATTTGGCAGCCTCAATCTTCTTTTTGAGAATCTCAACACGCTTGTCCTGGGCAGCTTCAATCCGAACCTTCTCCTTGACAGCCTCGAGCGGCGCAAGACCTTTGGGATTAACCTTATCAAGTAAAGCCACCACATGCATCTTGTCGGCAGAAATCACGGGAGAAACGGACCCCTCTTCTGCCTCATAAGCCCAACGCACCAACTCGCGAGCCGAACCTAATCCAAACACATTGAAATCTTCCTTGCGCAATGATTCAGCTGCTTTCATGCCTTGCTTCTCTCCAGACTTTCTGAACTTATCGGCCGTTTGATTGTCTGAAGCAAATTTTGAAGCATTGGCATAAATTTCCTTTTCTGTTTCAGGACTCGGAAGCACCGTTTTGCTCAGATAAGTGAGTTTTACTGCAGGAGTGGTGGGGCGATCTTCGGCCACCTGAACAATGATCAGAGAGGTTTGTGTTCCTGCTCTATGAACACTTCCCTTGCTGCCGCGATAAAAGACCTCATCATTGTAGCTCTTCTCTTTCTCTCCGCGTTTTACCCAGCCGATATCACCGCCCGTTGCTTTTTTGGTCTGGTCTTCAGAAAACTGAGCCGCAAGCATAGCAAAATCTTGTTTTAAAGAATCTGCCAGCATAAATACGCTATCAAACACCGCACGTTTGGCATTGGCTTCCTCCTGGCTCTTAACCTGAGAAAAATCGAAAACGATTTCACGAAGCCTGAGGCTGTCGGAAATCATTTTGCGATCAGTGATCTTGGCCAGCTTCATCATGTTTCCGCTCATGTAAGGGCCGATAATGCTTTTCACCGGAGACACAAAAACCGTATCGGCAATTTCAGGAGCAACATTGGCTTTGGGGTAATACACCCCATCAAACTGCTCCTCTGAGTATAGACGGGCAAAAATGGAATCGCTTTCCGCGCTTGAAAATTCTGCCATTTTCTCTCCAAGATAACGAAGCACATCAGCCGTATCTTTAGAGGAAGGCTGAATAGAGAAAGTAACAAACTGAAGCTTTCTTGTTTCTTCATCCTGGCTGTAGCGGGCTGCATGTTCTTTCAGATAAGCAGAAAGATCCTCGTCGCTCAGCTTTACTTCCGATTCGGGAACAGATGCATATGGAAGGCTGAAAAACTTGAGGCTCATGGTCTGGTTCTGATCACGGAAAGCCATCTGCTGCATCCAGGCGGGAGCGAAAAGTCCTTTGGCAATGAGATTGTTGTACTTCTGACGAAACTGATCTTTTTTAACTTCCTTCTCGAAGTTGAGCCACATTTTGCGGCGGGTTCCGGGCTCAGTACCGGGATCGTCGTTGTCAAGATTCTGGATAAATAGTTTCACCTGCTGAGCATCAAACTGCTGGGTCTGAGGATTAGAAAAACTCTGGCGAACATAAGGGTGAGGATTTTTTCCCTGCACCAGTTCAAGCATCTCATCATCGGTAACATTCATTCCCAATGCATCATACAGACCACTGAAGATGATCTCATTGACCATATCATTCCATGTCTGGATGCGCACGTAGTTGCGATCCTCGTCACTGAGCGTCTGGCCGTTGCCCATTCGCTCTTCCATGGTCTTGGTGTTGTCTTCCACCTTTTTTGAAAAGTCGTTGTATTCAATCTTTTCACCGTTTACTTCTCCTACCAGGGTATTTCTCCCTTTCAGAACCGAAAACTGAGAATTAGTGGCATCCATCACCAGGAAGCCAACGATGGAGAGGCCTATCAGGCCAACAAGCAATCCGGAATGCTGCCGGATTTTTCCAATTACTGCCATACGCGTTGCGGTCTATTATCCTTAAATCTAAGGGAGGGGCAAATTAATCAGAAATTATCCACATAAAGAAGACATTCCTTTCGACTTTGTACATTGAGGGCTTCATCCCTATCTTTAACATTCCAGCCCAAAGCCATGAAACACAGTAAAACCGAAGGTGGAATAATCCTCTCGCTAATCTTGATTTTCTGGGGTCTGGGGCTTTTTTTTGAAGAAAACCAAGCTGCATGGGGCCTTGCCGGCACCGGTGCAGCACTATTTACGCTTTGCTTTTACCTGCGGTTTATCCGCGATATTTGAAAACATTTCAGATGTTCCAGCTCAGGCTATTCGTCATCAAACAAATTCTGCGCCGCTACCGTGAGCGGGCAGACGTCAACAACATTCCCAAAGCAAGGGGAGGCCTGGAGCGCCTGGCGGCAAGAGGAGAAAACTACCTGCCGGGAATCCTTTATGAACCGATTCAGATCGGGCAGATGCAATGTGAGTGGTTGATTCCTGCGCCGGATTCGGATAAAGTTTTGCTGTATTTCCACGGAGGAGGTTATGCTGCAGGATCAATCAATACCCATCGCGGACTGGTGAGCGATCTGGTAAAGCATTCGGGCATTCGCGCGCTGATCATTGATTACCGCCTGGCACCCGAAAATAAATTCCCCGCTCCTCTTGAAGATGCACAGATGGCTTTCGACTGGCTGATCGGACAAGGTTACCGGCATTCAGACATTGCTTTTGGCGGAGACTCTGCAGGCGGTGGTCTGTGCATTGGAAGTCTGCTGAAGCTGCGGGAGCAAGGAAGAAGTTTGCCGGCCTGTGCCATCTGCCTCTCGCCCTGGCTGGATCTGAGCGGCTCGGGTGAATCTTTCCAAAGCAAGTATCATATTGAGCCCATGATTAAACCTGAAGGTCTGGAAATTTGGGCAAAGAACTACATGGATCATTTGCCGCTTGATCATCCGCTGGCCTCGCCGGTCTTTTACGAAGATTTATCCGGTTTGCCTCCGGTCTACATTCAGGTAGGTGAAGAAGAAATTCTGCTTGACGATTCGCTGCGTTTTCACGCCAAAGCAACAGCGGCAGGCTCTGCGGTGAAAATGGAAGTGTACCCCAAACAGTTTCACGTGTTTCAGGCATTTTGGAAGTATCTTCCCGAAGCAAGGCGGGCAAACCGCAAACTGGGGGAATTTCTAAAAAAGGAACTGGGCGTGATATAAAACCGGAATTGCCTTACAGCTGTTGTCTGCACTGCAATTGACAATCACGTATTCACCTCAAAATATTGAGCCGCATGAGCGATTGTAGGGGGCCGAAGGCGAGCCCGCGCAGCGGCTCCGAAGCGAAGCGAAGCCCCGCAAAGCGCGACCCCCTAAGCCTGCCGGAAGGCAAGGCGCAAGGGGGGCATGCCCATAAAAAAAGCCGCAGTATTCACCGCGGCTCTTCTTTTTAAAAATCTCTTCTTGCTTACTGAATCTGTATGCTTCGGCTGATGTTGCCTTCTGCTGTCTGGTAACGCAATACATACAGGCCTGCTGCAAATCCTTTCAGCGAAATGCTTTCATTCAGGCTGCCGTTGACTTCCATCTTGCGGCTTATCAATTGCTGACCCAGCGCATTGCTGAGACTCAAAACCCCGTCCAGATTGCGGCCCGCATTAATGCTCAGCTGAATCTGATCTGTAGCAGGATTGGGATACACATTCAACTCGGCGTTGAGAAGTGTTTCTCCTATGCTGTTCAGGCGACAGGCAGCTCCGGCTTCAATCACATCAACACTGTATGTGAAGGAAGGAATAGGAAGCGGAATGGGAAGATTTCCCAACAGCTGGTCCAAAAGCGCCAGCGGCAAACAGGTATCGCCGATAACGGGTATGGACAAACAAATACTTCCATCCATGGTCAGAAAGAAATTTCCTGCCGGCTCATTGGTCGTGCCATTCAAACGAATGCATCCCGGAATACCACCCAAAAAAGTACAGTTGGTCGGGTTGCAGTTGTAGGTGATTCCTGCCGGAAGCCCATTGATACCGGTAATCTCTACATAGTTCACATTGATGGAAATAGGAAGCGGAATGGGCAAGGGCAGGTCAAGTGCTGCAGGCACATATACCTGCATGGTATGCGCTGAAGTGGTGGCCACTCCCCGCTCAATGCAGGGAAACTGGGTGGGAAGAGGAGAGAATCCGTTGGAGACATTGTTGTTGTCTACGGTGCACTGCGCACGCAGGCCGCTCAGAGAGATCAACAATATGCCAAGGCTAAGAATCCGGGTTTTCATGTCTTGGGTTTTGATGGTTAAAGGGTAAAAAAAAGCCGCGGAATAAATCCGCGGCAAAGATTTTTTTCAATCAGATTATTCGATCACGATAGAACGTGTAGCAAAACCGGCAGCAGTCTTGATCTGAACATTGTACAGACCGGCAGGCAATGAAGCTACAGAAACATCCTTGCGGAACTGTCCGTTTACTTCGATCTCCTCGGTGTGAACCACCTGACCTACGCTGTTTACTACAGCCAGTGTTCCGTTGAAGTTCTCTGAACCGTTGAGAGTAACGGTGAAGTTTCCTCCGCGGGCAGGGTTAGGGAATACGCTGAGTGCTGCAGAAAGTTCTGCATTCAGATCGCGGGCAGAAGCGGGATTGGCAACGCGCAGATCATATGAGAAAGAAGGAAGACCGGGAACGATGGCACCCAGCTGAGAAAGTGCTGAAAGAGCCAGACAAGTATCGCCGCCCAGAAGAGAAACGTTGGCACAAACAGTTCCGTCAAAGGTCAAAGGATAAGTTCCTACGGGATCGTTGGTAGTTCCGCTCAGGGCAATGCAACCATTGCTTCCGCCGTTTACGCGGCAATTGGCAGGATTACAAGCATAAGAGATACCGGTGGGCAGGCCGCCGATGTTGGTGATTTCAAGATAAAGAACAGTGAGGGTAACTCCGGGAATAGAAACCGGGAAAGAAGTAGGAATGTAAACCTGCATCACGTGGTTGGCACCAACGGCCACACCTTTCTGGATGTCGGGGAAGTTCTGAGGAGTTGGAGAGATGCCAATGTTGGTATTTGTACCGTCAACAGTACATTGGGCATTGGCAACCGCCATGCTGCAAACTGCAGCGAACATGAGTAGTGCTTTTTTCATGGTAGCTTTTGGGTTTTGTTTGTTGAAATGCAAATTTAATACAAAAAAGACTTTCCCGCCTGATTCAATACGTTAAAATTCAACCCAGCTTGCCCACCATGCCCAGCGGATCTACCCAGAGATCAAACTGCTCTGCCGTAACATAACCCAGCGCAATGGCGGTTTCCTTCAGCGTGAT
>CAZUHX010000088.1:0-9711 GCA_964620795.1 uncultured Chitinophagaceae bacterium | reverse complement strand
CAACTCGAACTACTGGTAAGATCACCTTTTCCAAGGAAACCACCTCCGATGATGGGATACATTTCGCGAGTCATCCCCCCTTCCCGATACAATTCAATGGCTTTATTAAGTAACTCCTGTCTTTTAGCTGCATCGTCAGTAGACATGGCCTTGGAAAGCGTTTCATTGGCTTTGTCAATGTTTTTGTTTTGAGCGGTTGCAGAACCCCAACCGAACAAAAGCAAAATCATAATAGAGACTATTCTGTGCATTTTTTGAGATTTTCCCTAAAAGTAGAATTTAGTCACTACATAACAAAAAATGTTGTTCACATACACTCTATACGGATAAGATCATCTTATTTATATTTTTACTGAATGACAATCCGAACCCGGTCAATCATTTGGATTCTATCGGCCTTGTGTCTGCTTCCTTTCAGTAACCGGGCGGGAGATGAGTCGAAGTTCAGACCCGAAGTCATCCGAATACTCTTTATACTGGACGGCTCAGGATCCATGAGAGAGAAGTGGGGAGAGACTGAAAAGTGGGATATTGCAAGAGAATTGCTGTTCAAACTGGCAGATTCCATTGGCAGGAAACATCCGAATATAGAATTTGGAGTTCGTGTTTTCGGGCATCAATACCCAAGGGAGCAAAAAAACTGCAAGGACAGTAGATTGGAGGTGCCATTTGCAAACGCCAATGCAGAAAACATAAAAAAGGTTCTGGCTGGAATTACCCCCAAAGGACAAACCCCCATAGCCTGGTCAGTTGAACAATCAGCTGCCGATTTCCCCAAGTCTGAAAAAAGCATCAACTCTATCCTACTGATCACCGACGGACTAGAAAACTGCGATGGTGACCCATGTAAAGCTGCAGCTGCTCTTCAGGAAAAGCGAATAACGCTGAAGCCCTTCATTGTTGGAATCGGAAATGATGTCAATCTAAAAACGAAACTAAGTTGTGCAGGAACTTTCTTTGCAGCCACAGATAAGCAGCAGTTTGAGCAGGCCATCGGCATTATTATCCGACAAACCTTAAATACTACAACAGCTCAGGTTAGCCTTCTTGACGAAAAAGGTCAGCCTACGGTAACCAATATCCCTTTTACCTTATACGATCACCTAAGTAAGAAACCGCTCTATCAGTTTGTACATGCCCTCAACAGCAAGGGTTATCCGGACACGCTGTATCTGGATCCTGCGGGGAAATATGACCTGGAAGTACATACAACCCCTTCTGTGTTAAGAGAAAATATTGAGCTCGTTACCGGAGTTCACAACATTATTGCCGTTGATGTTCCTGTAGGCGATTTTAAATTCAATACCCAGCCGGCAGGCAAAGTTAAACCATCATTGCGCAGTCTGGTGTACAGTGCTCCGGCAGGACGGAGAGCACTGGTCGTTTCGGAAGCAGGCTCACGGGTATCATTGCTCAAGAATCAATATCATATTCTTCACACGAGTACCCCCTGCTTTATTGAGGAAAAAGTTGATTTGCCTGCAGGCAGACTCACCGAGCTCAGTTTTCCTTTGCCGGGAACGATGCTTTATAAAGCGGGTGGAGCAGAAATTGTTTCTGTAGTTATGGAAGAGAAACAAAATCATCAACGGGTTTATCTGGAAGAACTGAATGCAGGAGTGCAGATTCAGATATCGCTGCTGCCCGGAAGCTACATCCTTTTTAAAAGAGGCCAGCAATCAAACTCCACCTCTGAGAGCCGCAGCATCAGCTTCAAAATTGAATCCGGAAAAGAAACCCTCATCAACCCATGAGTAGCAGATTTATTATTCTAGTGATTTTGATGGGTATTCATCCTATTGCCGATGCACAGCTGGCAGAAGCCACAACTAAAACAAGAATATTATTTGTTCTCGATGCTTCTTATAGCATGCTAAAAAACTGGGGTACAGAAAACCGCTGGGAGATTGCCAAAAGGGTTTTGGGAGAAATGGCTGACAGTCTGCAGCAATATGAAAATGCAGAGTTTGGTATGAGGATTTTCGGACATCAGGCAACCACAAGCGAACACAATTGCAAAGATTCACGGTTAGAGATTCCCGTCGGGAAACATAAGCCGGAAGAGATTAAAGCTAAGCTGAAGTCTGTTCAGCCCAAAGGAATCACACCGATTGTATATTCTATCCAACAATGTACGTCGGATTTTGGCACAATCAAAGGCAGCAGAAATATTCTGATTCTTATCACAGACGGAGAAGAATCCTGTGGGGGCGATCCTTGTAAAACCGCGCAAGCATTAAGAGAGGCAGATGTGAATCTGAGGCCATTTGTAATTGGTCTTGATCTGCCGGCAGATAAGTTTCAAACCCTAACCTGCATGGGCGAATATCTCAATGCAAAACAACCTTCGGAATTCAATCAATTCCTAAACGGTATACTCAGAGAATCTTTAAGCAGAACAACATTTCAAGTTAATCTGAATGATGAAAAAGGAAAACCTACGGAGACGAATGTGCCAATGAGTTTCTATGATCATCAGACCGGGAACCCGGTATACCGGCTCATGCACACGCTAAATGCCCGCGGCCTGCCCGACACGCTCGAACTAGATCCATTTACTACCTATGATTTAACCATACACACCCTTCCTTCCATCAAAAAAAATCAAATACAAGGCAAAAGTAATACTCATAATATCATTTCAGTTCCGGCAGCTCAGGGCGTCCTCAAAACAAGTATGCAAGGCATTATTTCCAAAGCCGCGGATACTGAAAAAATCAGATGTATTATCAGGAAAGAAGGAACTTCAGACGTAATTCACGTGATGGGAATGAATGAATCCGTGAAACTTCTGACAGGCAGTTATGATCTTGAATTTTTAACGATCCCCAGAATTTACAGCCAAGTAACTGTGCGAGATCATCAGACCACTACTGCGGAGGTCGCCCTGCCGGGCATGCTTAGTCTTCAAAAGCAGACTGAAATGATTGGTGTAATCCTGATGAAAGATCCCGAGAGTGGCCGATTGAAGAAAGTATATGATCTCAATCCTTCCGGACTTTATGAAATGGTTTTGCTACAGGCCGGCAAGTACCGACTGGTTTACAGAAGCAAGCAAGCGCGCACAATTCACACCAGCGTTGATAAAGAGTTTGAGATAAGCAGCGGTGGAGCCATAAATTTGAAGCTCTAACATGTCAATCGTATATGCTTGAAAGATATCAGCTCAGGGGTCAGAAGGACACGCGCTCAGGTTTTGGAGATGGCATGCTGGAATTGGGCGATACGCATCCGGAAGTTGTCGCACTCTGTGCAGACCTGACCGGATCGCTGAAATTAGATGCTTTCAAAGAAAAATTTCCCGAAAGGTTCATCCAGTGCGGAATTTCGGAAGCCAACATGATGGGTGTAGCCGCGGGGCTGACCATCGGCGGTAAAATTCCATTTGCCACCACCTTTGCAAACTTTGCCACAGGAAGAGTTTATGATCAAATACGTCAATCGATAGCCTATTCAGGGAAACCGGTTAAAATCGGCGCCTCACATGCGGGTCTTACACTGGGAGAAGATGGAGCCACGCACCAGATTCTTGAAGACATCGGATTGATGCAGATGCTTCCGGGAATGGTGGTAATCAATCCTTGCGATTATGCCCAGACCAAGGCTGCAACCAAGGCAGCTGCCGACTGGAACGGTCCGGTTTATCTTCGATTCGGCAGACCGGTATGGCCTGTTTTTATGCCTGAAAATGAAACGCTCGAAATTGGGAAGGGAATCCTGATGCAGGAAGGCTCTGACATCAGTATATTTTGCACGGGTCATATGGTTTGGAAAAGTGTAGAAGCCTGCAAAATTCTACGGGAGAAAGGTATACGGGCAGAGCTGATCAACATACACACCATTAAACCTTTGGATGTTAAGATGGTCGAACAAAGTGTGCGGAAGACAGGATGTGCGGTAGTTGCTGAAGAGCACAACAGGATTGGCGGTTTAGGAAGTACCATTGCACTCAGTTTGGCAGGTGTATTTCCGGTTCCCATGGAGTTTGTAGCGGTTGCCGACTCTTTTGGCGAAAGCGGCAAACCTGAAGAGCTCTTGGAGAAATACGGCCTCACTGTTCAGAATATCGTCCTGTCTGCTGAAAAAGCAGTTCAGAGAAAGTCCTGATTCCTTTTCTTCCGGCGCAAGAGAATTATGCAAAGCGACCGGGAAATACTGGATCTTTATCATGAACAGGGAGAAGTTGAAAAGGCCTTTTCGCTGCTCATGAAAAAGTATGACCAACGTCTGTACATGCATATCCGCAGGATAGTCACTGAACATGCAGACGCCGATGACGTACTGCAAAATACTTTTATGAAAATATGGAAAGGCCTGCCGTCATTCAGATCAGAAGCAAGCCTGTTTACATGGATGTACCGAATCGCCACCAATGAGAGTATCAACCAACTTCAGCGCAGAAAGAAACACCGGTATTTCAGTTTTGATGGTCATACAGAACAGGAAGATGAATATTCGGGTCTGTCCATAGTAGCAGAAGCAGACCCTCAAATTCCGGCAGCAGCTGAAATTGAAAAGAGGCTGAAACATGCAATAGAACAATTGCCTGATAAGCAAAAAATCGTTTTCAGCATGCGTTACTATGATGAGCTAAGTTATGAGCAGATGAGTGAGATTTTAGGAACCAGTGTCGGAGCACTCAAAGCCAGCTATCATCACGCTGTTCAAAAGGTGGAAAAACATTTGACACTTCCTTATATTAAACCTTAAAACATTTCATCGGTCTATCTAAAAATGGAAGCCTCTCCCGACAACATCAAAGAATCCAATGGAATACCTGATCAGTATTTCTATTCATTTCGGCATAAAATGGAGGAAATGATCAAATCAGATGTTGTGCGATCTGAACTACAGAAACTGGCTCCCGGTCTTAGCCGGATTGAAAAGAAAGAAATATATGAAGCTCCGGCATTCTACTTTGAATCATTCAGGAAAAACATGCTGGAAAGGCCTGAGATTCAGAATGCTAAAAGAGTAACTGTATTTGAGCAATTCAATTTTTGGATAGAAAAAATTGCAGGTTGTTTAGATAAAAACTCTCTCAACCCGCTGCTTGCAGGCGGACTTAGTTTCTCATTTGTATTCATGATTTATTTTACCGAAACAACCTCATGCGTTGATCTCGACTGCCGTCTTGCCACAGTCAGTAATCATGAAATAGACCTCTGGCTCGAACTTGAGAATGACATAATTGTTTTTAATGGACCAGAGCAAGAACTGATTCATCTCATTCCTGCTGAAGAAGAATTTGAAAAGGTACTTTTAAAAGAATTATCGAATGTTTCAGACCATGAATTATTCATTTAAAAATGTTATAAAATGAAATACTTATTAATGATTTTCGGCCTGATTATAAGTATGCTACTCAATGCACAAAATCCATCTTCCAAGGAAAGAATGGAAAGAATTGAGGCGCTTCGAATTGCATTCATCAGCCAAAAAATCGGCCTTACAGTTGCAGAATCCCAGAAATTCTGGCCGGTATATAATCAGATGACCAATGAACTGCGGAGCCTGCGATCTCAGCGGAAGAGTGATGACACACCCACTGCCATAGAGCAGTTGGAGTTTGAGCAAAAGAAAATAGACATCAAGAAAAAGTATATACCCGCCTTTGAGCAGATTATCGGTAAGGAGCGGCTCGACCGGCTATACGGACTCGAAGAAGAATTCAGAAAAAAACTTATGGAACTAAGGCAAGAGCGCAACAAATCCGAAGGACCAAGACCCGGAGCAACAGGACAGCCCCCTGCATACAGACCTTGAGATTTACTTTCATTTCCCGATGGCAAAAACAGCTGGGATCTTGGCAGTAAAAGGATTCCGTTTTTTCCAATCAGCCACCGTAAGACTCAGAACTAACTCATCAGGAGTAGTCAATCCGGCTCCGATGCAAAGTTTTTGATTAGAGGGGAGATTGTTCATCAGATCGGAAAACAGAGCTGCATTCCGATAGGGAGTTTCAATAAACAAATGTGTTTCATCACTTGCAGAAGCCCTCTCTGCAAACTGCCTGATCGCTTTTCTGCGCTCCTCTGTTTTCACCGGAAGGTAACCATGAAAACGGAAATTCTGTCCGTTGAAACCACTACCCATTAAGGTGAGTAAAATTGAATTGGGACCTGAAAGGGGCTTTACCCTGAAACCCGACTGATGAGCAGCTGCTACCAACTCCCGTCCGGGATCTGCTATGGCCGGGCAGCCGGCCTCTGATAACAGCCCCAGCTTTTCACCTTGGTGCAAATGCGCAAGCACATCCTTTAATGGCCATTGCCCTGTATGCTTATCGTATTCAAAAAAAACACAATCATCAAATGCTGTACTGAATCCTGCGGCACGAAGAAACCGCCTTGCGGAGCGAATATCCTCAACTGCGAAATGTCTTAAGGCTGGAAGCAATCGGATTTCTTCTCCACTCAGTAGGGCGGGATCCGGATGGCCCATAAAAGTTGGCAACAAGATGAGTACCGCCTTGTTTTCAGATATCAATTCCATGCGCAACCAAAATACAGTAGTTTTGTTTTATTGCTATGTCTGGATATAGGTTCGGAGCGCCCCAAGATCGTCAGAGTGATCCTTTCCGATCATTTTTTGAGTTGTTTCGGCAACTCCTCACTTATACTTCCGGTGATGTATCTGAAGCGCTGAGTTGGCTTAATGAACTGGATCGCGAATACAAACTGAGCAGGAATGGCTACGGTATGGGTGACTTTATCCGCGAATTACAGGAGAAAGGATACCTGAAAGAGAGCGAATCCGGCGGATTCAAAATCACACCCAAGACAGAACAATCCATCCGCAGCGGAGCGCTGGAAATGATTTTCGGCAAATTGCGCAAATCCGGAAGAGGAGAACACCGCACTTCAAAAACCGGTCTTGGGGAACAAAACTCAGGAGATATTCAACAATATACATTTGGAGATTCGATTGATCGGCTTGCTGTAACCGAATCGCTTCTCAACTCGGCCCGACAAAGTCAGAATGGAGAGATCCATTTGCGCGAAGAAGATCTTCTGGTGCACAGTCAGGAGCACCACAGCCAAACATCAACCGTGCTGATGATCGACGTATCACATTCCATGATTCTTTATGGAGAAGATCGTATCACGCCGGCAAAAAATGTAGCCATGGCACTGGTAGAACTCATCCGCAGGAAATATCCAAAAGACACGATAGACATTGTAACCTTCGGTGACGAAGCAAACATAATAGGAATAAAAGATTTGCCCTATCTCCAGGTAGGCCCCTATCATACCAATACTGTAGCGGGACTTGAGCTGGCCATGGATCTTCTGCGGAGAAAAAAAACAGCCAATCGCCAGATTTTCATGATCACCGACGGAAAGCCAAGCTGCATGTTTCAAAATGGAATGCTTTACAAAAACTCCTTTGGTCTTGACCGCAAGATTACCGGCAAATGTCTCCAACTGGCAGCAGCCTGTAAGCGAGTGGGAATCGGTATCACCACCTTCATGATTGCGCGCGACCCCTATCTTCAGGAATTTGTTGACGAATTCAGCAGAGCAAACAACGGGAAAGCATACTATACATCATTGGAAGGTCTTGGAAATTATCTGTTTGAAGACTTTGAGAAAAACAGAAAGCGAAAACTCAGATAGACATCACAGCCGCTGATTTATCCTTACCTTTGGATTAAATGGAAGCCCCAAACGATTATCAGGTTGAAGCCAGGGATCTTCAGAAAAAATTGGGTAATCATTTAGCCAGCAATAAAATTTGTTTGAGCATACCCAAGGGTCGGATTTTCGGATTACTGGGGCCAAATGGTGCAGGCAAAACAACACTGATCAGAATGATTACGGGCATCATAAAACCCGATTCAGGAAGTATTCTTTTCGAAGGAGACCCACTTCAATTCCGGCATTCTGCGCTAATTGGATATATGCCCGAAGAAAGAGGATTGTATAAAGGCATGAAAGTAGCCGAGCAATTGATTTACCTTGGAAAGCTAAAAGGCCTGAGTGGCAATTCAGCCAGAGAAAAAGTAAAACACTGGCTGGATCGTCTTGAAATCGGGAGCTGGGAAAACAAACGGGTAGACGAACTTTCTAAGGGTATGAGTCAGAAAGTCCAGTTTATTGCCACTGTCTTACACGAGCCCAAACTCATCATACTTGATGAACCATTCAGCGGGTTAGATCCGATCAACGCACGCATCATAGAAGATGAAATCCGCAATCTCAACAAGCAGGGTTCTACGATTGTTTTTTCTACTCACAGGATGGAACAAGTTGAAGAAATATGTGAAGAAATTGCATTAATCAACAAAGGAAAGGTGGTTTTGAAAGGCAACGTAAAACTTCTGAAAAAGTCTTTCAAGAAAAACTTATACAGGGCTGAATTTGAAGGAGTGTTACCAGCTGTGACAGCAGATGGTGTAAAACTACTTGAGCTTGGAAAAGATGTTGCCACATTCATAGTAGAAGGAGGACATTCCTCCGCCTTGCTTCGCTGGTTGTCGGAAACAGGTCTGAATATTCATTCTGTGAGAGAAGTACTGCCCAGCCTAAATGAAATTTTTATTCAAACTGTAGAAAACAACAATGCCGAATGAGTAAAATCGGGCATATCATTCAAAGAGAATACATCAGCAGAGTAAGAAAAAAATCTTTCCTGATCACTACACTGCTCGCCCCTGTAGGATTTATCCTGCTTATTTTTTCTTCATTTATTGTCGGTAAAATTTCAGAGACTAAAAAAACCATAGCCATCTTTGATCAAAGCGGACTGTTTAAGGACATAAGCCTGGCTGATTCACCCGATGGGAAATTGTTTTTCAAAAAAGTGACAGAAGAAATCACTCCTGACAGAGAGACTGGAATAGATGGACTACTGATCATTCCTGCTGATTACGATATCAGCAATCCGAACCGGATTAAAATCAGATTGGTCTCGGATCAGAGAGCAGGAATAGGCACCCGTGAGTTTGTAAAAAATGCGCTTTCTGAGGCTGTGAGAAACCGTAAACTTGAGTTATTGAATCTTGATCCTCAGCTCATTGAACAATTCAATGAAAAGATTGAACTCAACTATGAGGTATCCGGTCAAGGGAAAGAAAAAACCGGCTTCACGGAAGTTGCAATGATCATAGGTTACCTGATGGGGTTTGCCATTTATATAGCACTGTTTGTTTACGGCACGATGATAATGAAAGGAGTCATGGAGGAAAAATCAAACCGCATTGTAGAAGTCCTCATCAGCAGTGTTAAACCTTTTGAGCTCATGCTTGGTAAAATCATAGGACTTGGTGCAGTGGGCCTCACGCAATTCTTTCTTTGGATTGTTTTGATATTTTTTTCAAATCTGGGCATCGGGCTGGTTCTGGGCAGCGCAATGAACACACAGGCTCCTGTGGGCAGCGAAACACAAGCTGCAGCAATTGATTCTGAAGAAAGACAGCTGATCATCAACAATCTGAGCGATATTCAATTTGCACCCATCGTATTTGTTTTTCTGATCTATTTTCTGCTGGGCTTTTTTATGTACGGAGCTTTGTTTGCAGCCATTGGCTCTGCTGCAGGTGATGATGGAGATCTGCAATCGCTAACACTGCCTGTTTCTATCCCCATCGTGATCTCTATGATTGTAATGATGAATGCATTGTCAGAGCCAGAAGGATCACTTGCTTTCTGGGCCTCCATCATTCCCTTCAGTTCTCCGCTGATTATGCCTGCTCTGATGCCCTACAAT
>CAZUHX010000087.1:0-9733 GCA_964620795.1 uncultured Chitinophagaceae bacterium | reverse complement strand
TGCGCCGCTCCGCTTTGCTTCGGCCCTTCGGGCCCGGTCCTTCGGCCCGGCGGCTCCACCCGCTGCCGCGTTGCATCTGAGATTTTGGTTTCGCCGTAAACTACGATCAAGCATCAATCAAATCATATTACTTCAAGGCCTGTAGTCTTAAATTTTGGTTTTGCAATTGCATTTTCTGCTGAAAAACCTCAGAGCTTGTTGCCTTATGAAGCGTTGAATATCATCGGACTTTAGCCCTTGGAGAATACGTTTGTCAGCATCCTCCGGTGCAGAACTTAGTTCCGTTTAAGAAAACTGCCATCCTGAGGGGAACCGGGTATGTTTCTTCGCCGGTGCCGAAATCTCTACGTCTTGTCTTGGATACTGCAGATCTGCGGTCGAAAATCATAAAGTTTGAAAGTTGCCGGATTGCAGACTTCAAACTTGAGCATTTAAACACAAGAGGTGTAGCCCAAAAAATAAAAGTAAGTTTCATTCATCTCTGATGATTGATTGGCAGTGATTCGTTTTATATACGAGTTCTCCGTTTCAGATTCATATCTCCGTTTCACTTTAGACAGAAACAGGACTGCACCGTGCACCGGAGAAATCCCGAAGGCTGCCCGACGCGACCGGCTTCGGAGAACGGCGCCCGAATGGCGATACCTCAGGTCGTTGTACTCTTCGTTTTTAGACTTGTTGTGTGATCTTACATGGTTTTCGAAGCTTGTTCCCGGACCTATCTGAATTTTCATGTCGTCAACCAAGGCACGTTTCTTTACCTCTTAGAGCATTTAAGCAGCACAATAATTGGAAAGCGGGGCGTTTAATAGCCAAAATCAATGGCATGAAGTTAAGCTCTACACTCCTTGTTCAATCTCTTTTTGGCGAAACATCAGGTCCTGAAGAATTGGCTC
This sequence comes from uncultured Chitinophagaceae bacterium, assembly GCA_964620795.1. Lineage (GTDB taxonomy): Bacteria > Bacteroidota > Bacteroidia > Chitinophagales > LD1 > CAZUHX01. The sequence goes on along the minus strand of CAZUHX010000087.1, from coordinate 8,837 downwards.
TTCAGCGAATGATGGTCGATAAACATGAACTGATCGACGAATATATTTCTCTGCTGGAAGTCTGCCGCGAGCTCGGTCAGCTCAGTTGCAGTCCCAGCCGGACCAGTGTTTCCATTGTTTTACAATACAGCCGGGAAACAAGCAGAAACGCTGAAATGGCCTCGTGAATTTTTATTTGCTCAAATTTTTGGCAAACTAAAAATATTAGCTAAGTTTGTGCTCCCGATGGTCGGGAAACTTAATAAACCAGCGAAACATTAAAATTATGTCTGACGAAAGAAAAGAAAAACTCAAAGCCCTGCAGCTTACGGTAGATAAGCTGGAAAAGTCTTATGGTAAGGGCACCATCATGAAGCTTGGCGATACCCGTATTTTGGCCATTGAGGCGATTCCTACCGGTTCACTGGGTCTTGATATTGCCCTGGGTATAGGTGGCCTGCCCAAAGGTCGGATTGTTGAGATCTACGGTCCTGAATCCTCCGGAAAGACTACGCTGGCTATTCAGGCCATTGCCAATGCGCAGAAGTCCGGTGGGATTGCCGCTTTTATTGATGCCGAGCATGCGTTCGACAAGAGTTATGCCGAGCGACTTGGTGTTGATGTTGACAATCTGCTGATTTCTCAGCCCGATGATGGCGAACAGGCCCTCGATATTGCCGAGCATTTGATTCGTTCAGGTGCAATTGATATCTGTGTCATTGATTCGGTGGCGGCATTGGTTCCCCGCGGTGAGTTGGAAGGGGAGATGGGAGAATCTAAAATGGGCCTTCAGGCGCGTTTGATGTCTCAGGCTTTGCGCAAGCTTACAGGTACAATCAGCAAGACGGGATGTTGCTGTATCTTCATCAATCAGCTCCGCGAGAAAATCGGGGTGATGTTTGGGAATCCCGAAACCACTACCGGCGGTAATGCACTGAAGTTCTATGCTTCTGTGCGTCTGGATATCCGCCGAATCGGACAAATCAAAGAGAAAGAGGAGATTGTGGGCAATCGCACCAAAGTAAAGGTTGTGAAGAATAAGCTCGCACCGCCCTTCCGCACTACCGAATTTGATATTTTGTATGGTCAGGGTGTTTCTCGTAGTGGCGAGATTCTTGATATGGCCACCGACATTGGCATCGTTCAGAAAAGCGGCTCCTGGTACAGCTATGAGGGAACCAAACTCGGTCAAGGACGTGAAGGTGTTCGCCAAATGCTCGATGATAATCCTGAACTGATGAAAGAGATCGAGCAAAAGATCAAGTCTAAAGTCAGTATGGGTGTCGAGGTAGTACGCGAAGAACTTGAATAACTTCTTCATCCCTGTTGTAGATTGCCAGTTTATTCATGAATTGATACCGGCAAGCTCTTTATCCTGAGTCTTCTTCTCTAAAACTTGATGTACTCAGCCCGGCTGATACACTCTTTTTGCCGCTGTAGAGTTAATCTCTTCAGCGGCATATTTTTTTTACTCATACGGAAGGCCTCAAATGGTTCTGATTAAACTTCCGCTGACTTTTCGGATTTCTGTTTTGCCTTTGTTGGTCGTGATGGCTACATCCTCTCCAAACCAGCGGGCAGAGGAGGCATCGCCATTGCCGATATTGCGTTCGAGGCTTCCGCTCTCTTTGCGGATTTCTACTTTACCCTTGTTCGTAGTAATGAGTACGAGTGTTTGTGAAGCATTGAAATCGGCAAAGACTGCGTCTCCGTTGCCAATGGTTCTGATCAGGCTTCCACTGTCTTTGCGTATTTCGACTTTGCCGTTGTTGATTTTCAGGATATTCATGATACAGCTTGATTGGTATTGTTGTTTTATTTATGGAGCCTGAATTTAAGTAAACGATCCCGACAGTAGGATATTCTGTTGGTTTCATTCAGGTTTTAAGACGGTTCCCCGACTTTTGTAAATATTCCTTGTTTCCGGCAATCTTGTTGAAATTATTCTGTTATTGGAAAATATTGCTTGTATCAATGCATCTTCTGTTTTCCCTTTAAACCGGTTCATGTACTGTTTATGATTTGGTTGAAACTCCGAGTTCATTTTTGCGACGTATGGCAAATGATTTTTGTGCCGGCTGCCTAAAAAGTAATGTGCCGTCAGCTTTAGGACGGTTGACATAAAAAATCGCACAATTATATAATTTATTTTTACATGTTTGATCATTTGTCTTAAAATAAAATATTATTCTTTATTAAAAATATAATTCGAATATATTTACAACTCAAATCAATATCTATGTTTTACTTTCGACTAAACAAGCTGTTTATCCGAGATAATCATGTGACTCGTTTGATTGATCGTTTTGACAAGGCAGATGTGCAGTTGCTGAGTTTTGTAACTACCTCAGACCAGCCGCTTCCGGATCTAAGCGGTTTTACGGGCATGAGTGATGAGCAGAAGGAGTCGGCTATTCATCGGGCAGTGGCTGATGTAGTTACTTCAAGAGCTTTTACACGGATAGAAAATGTACGCGACAATCATGTGATGACCTTTGGGGATACCGGAGTGGTCTTGTATGCCTCAGCCCGGATTCCTCAGGATTTCAACTGGAATTTGGTGGTGAGTGGCAGCCGGGAGAGACTGAGGGAGTCGGCAGTAATGATTCAAGACATACTTGCTGATGAAGAGTATGTGGTCTTTCGCGATGCATTGAAGGCATTTCTGGGCCTTACTGCCAATCCTGCTGTGAGCGGTGGAATTAAAATTGCAGAATTCGTAGCCCGAATGGTTTTAAAAATTTATGCAGCGAAGCGGGATGATCAGCTGGGAATTGTATTTCAAAGCTGGAACAGAGCTGAGCATTATCCACATGGAATCCGCGAGCGCAGCGATCAGTGGGATGCTTCCGGAAATATGCTCTATGACTACAGCATGTTTGGTTTTGAGAGCAATGCCTTGGCCGAGAATGCACAGAATCCCTAATATGTATCAGAATACACTGCTTGTTTGAATTCAGCGACCGTAAAGTTTGTATCGTTAAGTTGTATAAGCTTACAATTGACAGGCAACTTTACCACAGCCTCCTGAACCAAACGGAATCAGACGCAATTCAGCAACCGACCGGTAAAACTTTTGCAAAATGCCGGGCCAGGGATTGCAGCGGAAACCACCGCCTGAGTTTACGAAGGGCGGATGTTGAAGCGAAAAGCCCGGCTCCGCTTGCGGAGGGCCCCCTATTCATGCTGATGTTCTTTTACCCGATCAAGTGCCTTTTGGGCCTGCGTATATTTCTGATCCAGGTTGAGCGCATTTTGAAAAAGTGCTGCAGCCTCAGATTTTCTGCCCAAAGCTTCGGCAACCAGGCCTTTGTTGTAGTAGGCTTCCTTGTACATCGGTTTCAGGGAGACCGCCATGCCAAAATAACGGTAAGCCTCCGGAAGTGAATCCATCATGAAGTAGCAATAGCCGATGTTGTAGGCTGCTTTTTCCAGGCGGTGGTTGACTTCCAGCAGTTCGCGGTATTTGCCGATGGCCCCCGCATAGTCTTTTTTCTGTTGCAGGAAAAAGGCGCGGGCATAGAGTGCATCTTCGTTAGACGGATCGGCCTTGAGCGCATTGTCGAGATAGCGGTCAGCCATTTTGGGATCACGTCGCTGAAGCAGCAATCCGATTTGCAGCCAGGCTTCATCATTGGTAGGATCCATTTCGGTGGAGGTCTGAAAACTGGATATGGCACGGTTGGTATCCCCCGACTCCTTGTAAACCATGCCTTTTAAAAAATATATTTTTGCATTTTGCATATCTCTCTCCAGTGCCAGATTGTAGTAATTGATGGCCCGCTGGTAGTCTTTCATAATGTAGGCATAACGCCCCGCTTCCAGATAAAATGGAACATGAGTAGAATCCATCACTATGCCCATGTCCATGGTCATCACGGATCTGAGGGGCTCACCCTTGGAGAGAAAAAGCTCGGCGGCCTGGAAGTAAAAATCGGTATTGTTGCTGTCGAGCGACATGGCTTTCTGCATGTCTTTCAGCGCTTCATCCCAGGCTTCGGAGCCGGCATAGATGGCGGCGCGGCGTGCATACCAGAGCGGATTCAGAGAGTCTTTTTCAATCAGTTTACTCAGCCCTGCCGTAGTTTTCATCAGCAACGAATCCGGCTCCTTTTGTTCTTCAATATCCTCGGTCTGCTGTGGGCCGCAGGCTGAAATCAGCACCAGAAAGCAGAGGGCAATCGGAAGGATTTTCGTTATTTGCATTTCACAAAGGTAAAAGTCTATGAGGTATTGGATGTATTGTTTGTTGCAGTTAAGTATTTATGGCTTGTATGCCCAGACAGAGGTCTCTGCTTATCAAAATGAAAAACATTTTTCAGAAATCAGGCAGCTCACTTTTCAGGGTGACAATGCCGAGGCCTACTGGAGTCATGATGACCGCAAGCTGGTGTTCCAGCGGGCTTACAAGCCGGAAGGTCTGATGTGTGATCAGATTTTTATCGGGAATGCCGGCCCTGCAGATCAGCCCTTTAAATGGGAAAGACTGAGCACCGGAAAAGGACGCACCACCTGCAGCTATTTTCTTCCGGGCGATTCTTTGGTTGTTTATGCCTCCACCCATCATGTGGGCGATTCCTGTACGCCTGATGCTCCAAGGGTTAAAGGGAAATATTATTGGTCGGTGCATGAAGGTTATGAACTCTATATTGCCGACCTGAAGGGCAATATCAAAAATCGGCTCACAAACAATGATTCGTATGATGCAGAAGCGGTGGTTTCTCCCAAAGGAGATCGTATTCTGTTTACCTCAGACAGAACAGGCGACCTGGAGTTGTGGACCATGGATCTGAGCGGCGGAAACCTGAAACAGATCACAAGCAGCGAAGGTTACGACGGAGGCGCTTTCTTTTCAGCAGAAGGTTCTCAGATCATCTGGAGGGCATCGCGTTTCGATTCCGATTCTGAAAGAATTGAGTACCGCAATGATTTGAAAAGGCATCTGGTATCGCCCATGAAGATGGAATTGTACATTGCAGATTCAGACGGTGGCAACAGAAGACAACTCACGCGCTTGGGAGGCGCCAACTGGGCTCCCTATTTTCATCCCTCAGGGAAAAAAGTGATTTTCAGCAGCAATCACAAAACCCGGTCAATTCCATTTAATTTATATATGATAAATACCGATGGAACAGGTCTGGAGCAAATTTCATTCGATCCGGTATTCGATTCTTTCCCTATGTTTTCTCATGACGGGAAAAGGCTGGTGTTTTGCTCAAACCGCAACAACGGCGGAACAAGGGATACCAATATTTTTGTGGTCGACTGGAAAGATTGATTATTCGGCGTAAGGATCAACCAGTTTTCGCTTCTTGCGCATTTTGTCGTAAAGCAGTGAGACCGGATTGGTGAGTTTGGGCCGCGGTATTTTGTTGGAATATTCGGGCTGCTTGATTCCCGGTATCACGAGTTTGTTCACTTCTTTGGCTTCAAGAAAAGCCTTTTCAAATTCCTCTTTGGTGCTGAAAGGATAAACGGTAAATTCTTTAAGCTGAATGAAGTCCTTGATGAGTTCGATTTTGATGGTGTAATAACCGCTGGAATCAAGATCGGAAACGGCAAGAAATTTGGGCAGGAATCCTGCAGCCGAAAACCTGAGCGTGTCTGAAGGAAGCACATACATATTGAATACGCCTTCATTGTCTGCTGTAACCCCCTTGGTTCGGTTCACGGTGGTCACATTTGCACGGCCTATGCCTGTTCCTGATTTGAGATCGCTGATTCTTCCTTTGATGAGAAATGTTCCTGCCTGAAAATTATAATTGAGCTGCGCCTGCAGCAGATGGAAACCGCTGACAAAAAACAATAGCAGGACGAGGCGACGCATAATGCATAGATAATTGAAAGCACCCACAAGCCCGATTTATTCAGAAACTTTAAGGCAAAAAAAAGGCTGCCTTCCTTGAAAAGCAGCCTTTGTATTTTGTTTAAACCTGATTAAGCAATGGTTACTTCATGGCTCAGGTACACATCCTGAATGGCATGAAGAAGTTCTACTCCTTCTTTCATAGGACGCTGGAATGCTTTGCGTCCGGAAATGAGGCCCATACCGCCTGCGCGCTTGTTGATGATGGCAGTGGCTACTGCTTCTGCCAGGTCAGTTGCTCCTGAAGATGCACCTCCGGAATTGATGAGCCCGATGCGGCCCATGTAGCAATTGGCCACCTGGTATCTGCAGAGATCAATCGGATGATCTGTGCTGAGTTCTGAATAAACTTTTTTGTGGGTCTTGCCAAAATTAACCGCATTGTATCCTCCATTGTTTTCCGGCAATTTTTGCTTGATGATGTCGGCCTGAATGGTCACGCCCAAATGATTGGCTTGTCCGGTCAGATCGGCACTGGTGTGGTAATCCACTCCATCTTTCTTGAATCCCGGATTGCGGAGATAGCACCATAGTACAGTGGCCATGCCGAGTTCATGTGCATATTCAAAAGCTTCACTGATTTCCTGAATCTGACGCTTGGATTCTTCCGAACCGAAATAAATGGTGGCTCCAATGGCGGAAGCACCCAGATTCCAGGCTTCCTTCACCGAACCAAACAGAATCTGGTCGTAACTGTTGGGATAACTCAGGAACTCATTGTGGTTAATCTTCACGATGAATGGAATGCGGTGGGCGTATTTGCGGGCTACGGTTCCCAGTACCCCGAAGGTGGTGGCCACTGCGTTGCAGCCTCCTTCAATGGCCAGCTTCACAATATTTTCAGGATCAAACATGGGCACGTTTGGAGCGAAGGATGCTCCGGCACTGTGCTCAATGCCCTGATCAACGGGAAGGATGGAAACATAGCCGGTGCCGGCCAGTCTTCCGGTATTGGCAATCAGCTGCAGGTTGCGCAGCACCTGAATGGGTCTATTGGTATCTTTCCAGATGGTGTCAACAAATCCGGGACTGGGGAGATGCAGCTGGTCTTTGGAGATGGTGTTCGAATGGTGATCGAGCAGGTATTTGGTCTTGTCTTCGCCAAGCAGGGCGTTGAGATGTTCTCTTTTCATGGGTTTGGTTTGCTTGCGCAAATATAACCAAGCCCTGCGGCTTTAAAACTGTCTTATCCGGCCTGAAGAACAAATCCCTTGAGGTAATGGCCCTCCGGATGATAAATACTCACGGGATGATCGGCCGGCTGTTGCAGGCGATGAAGGATTTTGATGTTTCTTCCGGAGTCAATGGCGGCAGCACGAATGGCCCCTTCAAAGAGTTCCGGACTAACCGACTGCGAGCAGGAGAATGTAAACAATATACCGCCCGGACTCAGTTTTTCAAAGCCCAGCGCATTGAGCCTGCGGTATGCCTGTATGCCCTGATGTCTTGTTTTCAAACCTTTTGAAAATGCGGGGGGATCCAGCACCATGAGTGAATACGGATCTGCCTGCTTTAAAAATTCAAATATGTCAGCCCGGAATGCCTCGTGCGGAGCATCAGACCCAAAGTTGAGCGCTACATTCTCCCGGGTCCACTCTATGGCTTTGGCAGAAAGATCGGCAGAATGCACCAGGCTTGCACCTCCTTGTAATGCGGCCAAAGAAAAACCGCCGCTGTAGCAGAAGGCGTTGAGCACTCTTTGTCCTTTGGCAAAAGAAGACAGTAGCTTCCTGTTTTCACGCTGGTCGAGGAAGGTTCCTGTCTTTTGACCCTCTTCCGGAGAAACCGTCAATTGAAGACCGTATTCATGGATCTGCACAGGCCCGGATTTCCCTAAGATTTGCCGGTTTGCGCCCTGGGCTGCCACCTGCGGCGCCTCACTCTTGTCGTAAATACTTTCAATAGCCAGATGAGGCATCAGCCGGATCAGGGTTTCGCAGATAAAATTTCTCATGCCCCAGACCGTTCTGGAGTGGGCCTGGAAGACCATACAGTTTCGGTAAACATCAACGATAAGGCCGGGAATTCCATCTCCTTCTGCATTAAACAAACGGAATCCGTCGGACGCCGCTCCCGGAAATCCGAGCATCTGCCGAAGTTCAACGGCACTCCTGAGCCTGCGCTCAAGCAATTCTTCAACAGACTGAGCCTCGTCGAAGCCTACAATGCGCACGGCAATACTTCCTCTGCTGTAGTAACCCAGTGCCCGTCTTTTTCCGCTTACATCGGCCAGCTGCACCCATTCACCTTCTTCCGGCATCTCCTGTTCCTGAATCAGCGCGCCCGAAAAAATCCAGGGATGAAAGCGTCCGAGCGCCTCTGAAGAAGATTTTTTGAGCCGAAGCACTCGCAGTCGGGAAATGGAAATCATGGCCGTTGTTTTGCCGCTAAAGTAGGGCTATGGTCTTATATTGCAGCGGTGAGTGTAAGAGTAGTTGAAATTTATACCGACGGATCGGCACGAGGCAATCCCGGACCCGGTGGTTATGGTGCGATATTGCGCTATGCCGGGCATGAGAAAGAATTGAGCGGAGGCTTCCGGCTCACCACCAATAACCGCATGGAATTGCTCGCCGTGATTGAAGGCTTGCGCGCCCTGAAAAAAGACGGCCTGCATATCATCATTACCTCAGATTCCAAATATGTGGTGGATGCAGTCGAAAAGCGATGGGTTTTTAATTGGGTAAAAACCGGCTTCAAAGGAAAAAAAAACAAAGACCTCTGGCTGAAATTTCTGGAATTATATCGCCGGCACCGAATCCAGTTCAGATGGATCAAAGGCCATAACGAACATCCTGAAAACGAACGATGCGATGTGCTGGCTACCTCTGCAGCAGACTCCAAAAATCTCGCTGTAGATGAAGGTTATGAAGACTCGGTAAAAAAGGGATTGACATTAGAGGATTGAGAGCTGGTGTGAGTATCGCCGGCTTTGAATAAGAGTAAGGAGGGCAGCCCCTTCGGGCCGGGTGCTCCGCTGTAGTCCTCCTCC
>CAZUHX010000086.1:0-9757 GCA_964620795.1 uncultured Chitinophagaceae bacterium | reverse complement strand
GCAATCGGTGCTGAGCCTTAATCGGATTTGATATACTCCGGGAGTGTTAAATGTAATGGAAGGAAGCGTCTGAAACGACGGACCCACATAAGTTGAAGGACTCGCCGCTCCACCCAGATCCCATTCATAAAAATCACCACCGGGTGTAATGGCGGTAAAGATGGCATCTGTACCTGCACATACATAAAATGTATCGCCTCCCAGGGCTTGAGCACTTGTGCTGATTTGCGGAATGTATGATGCCTGATCAATGGCAATATTTACAAAACCTGAATATGTATTTGCTCCGTATCCGATGTTTCTTCTTCCAATGGTACTATACTGAACACTAAGTGTTGCAGCGTTTCCCGCAGCAGGAACCGCCGCTGAGCCCGGACTCCAATTGTCGGCAACAGCAGCCGAAAAGTCAATGGCATTGAAAGTACAGGAGATATTAGAGGCAGTAATCGTAGGTTGTGCGCCGAGATTAAACGCCAGATCTGAAGAAACCAAAGCTGGTCCGCTTTCAATTCGCATATCCTGAGTGGTTCCGGCAGTTCCTGAGCCGCCGCTGCCTCCACTCCCACCGCTGCCACCGCTGCCACCATCTCCATTAGGCGTAGAGTCGCAACCTGAGGTAGTTCCGGACCCGCCGCTTCCACCGCTGCCGCCTGCCCCACCCGGCCCACCCGGCCCTGCAGCTCCTGCAGCTCCTGCAAGCACATTAGATTGAATAAAATTACCATTGGCGCCATTGGAAACCATAAAAACGGCCACTGATGCGCCACCACCATATCCACCGCTGCCACCGCTGCCACCGGTTCCTGCTGCACCACCGCCACCGCCGCCGCCGCCATTGGTGTTCAGGCCTGCACCACCGGCACCACCGCCGCCGCCGCCATTCTGCCCGTTGGTGCCCGAAGTGCCGTTGCCGCCTTGTCCTCCGGGAACATAAAAGCCTCCGGAAAATCCACCCGCCGAACCTGCTGATCCGGAAGTACCCGGATTGCCTGAGACTCCATTGCTTCCCGGACTTGGATTTGTGCCTGTGAGAATTACAAAGGCATTGGCACAAACGGTGTTCCCCCCTCCACGGGTTCCTCCGGCGGCTCCACCATTCTGGCCCGGAGAACCATTGTTGCCACTGTTTCCTGAAAAGAACCCACCGGATCCTCCCTGACCTCCATTTCCACCACAACCCACTGCTCCGCAACCTCCGCTACCTCCGCTTCTTCCACTGGCATTGCCACCATTCCCTCCATTAACTCCATTCGTTCCTGCACCACCTATGGCACCTGCACCTGCATTGCCGGGCAGAATCTGCGTGCGCACAAAATCATAATTAGAGCAATTGTTCATGTGTATTCCGTAAGTTGACATTCCCTCCCTGCCTGTGGGCGCTCCATCGGCAGTCCTGACGGTAATATCCTGAAACCTGAAATACTGAACTGAATTCAGGTAAAACGCCACTAATCTTTGTGCATTTGGAGGGCCTTCCGGATTTAAAGCCGAACGCAATATGGTAGTTAATCCCGGCTGACTGGACTTTGTCCAGCTCACAGGATCAAAACCGCCTTCAAGTGTGGTATAACTGCTCAAATTGCTGATGGGATTGTCAATGACATGGGTACCCGCAGATAACTTGATTATGGTATTGTTGCACTGCGCCTGATTGATCGCACTGACCAAATTGGTAGGGTTAGCACGTGTGCCCGTTCCTGTTCCTCCCGGAATGGCATAAAGAATGACGCAACTCGCCGGAGGTGGAGGCGGAGTGCTGGCGATATTAACTTGAGCCGTATCTCCCGTACATCCAAGCGAATCCAATGAATAAACAAAATAGGTCGCTGCGCCGGATGGAGTAGCAATGGAATTGGCGCATGCTGTACAGCTTAAACCGGCAGAAGGGAACCATTGAAAACTACTTCCCGTTGAAGATGCCGCAGTCATGGCAATGCTTCCGCCCGAACAAATGGTGGCATTGGCCGGAAATACGCTTACATCCGGCGGAGTATTCACGGTTACTAAAACATCATCGGTAGAAACACAACCATCGGTATAAGTAAGCGAAACCGTATAATTGGCAGTTGCAGTTGGTGTAATGGTGATCACGGGACCTGAAAAAGTACTCACTCCATCAGACCATGCATATGACTGTATATTACCTGCCGCAGTAGAAGCACTTAACGATATGGTTGAGCCCTGACAAATGATGGTATCATTAGACCCCACCACCGGCGGGTTGGGGTTGGGTATCACATTAACGATATAAGAATAAGTATTATTTCCGGTCAGCGGACAAGCATCGTCTTCTACCGTTACCGTAAAAATATTGGATCCAATGTTCTGGTCAGAAGGTGTCCAGCAAAAGGTTCCTGTTGGCCTGTTGCCGCTGCTCATATTGAATGTTGCGCCGGGAATACCGCTGTTCAGGCTCATGCTCAAAATATCTCCTGCATTGGCATCATTCGAATTGATGCTGAAACATACCTGAGTATTGGCACAAGTGGTTATGGTATAACTTCCCGTTCCGTTAACTCCGGAAAGAGTAGGAAGCACATTGGTGCAGTTTCTAACCACAATCTGCATATCTCTCATCACACTGCCGATCAGCACTCCGTTTCTGTATTCATTCACCAATACCGTAACAACACCAACCTGCTGAGCCGAAGGCACGAAGCTGAGGTCACCGGTTTGATTATTGATCAAAAATGGTCCTGCACAACTTAAAGGCGTAGTAGCCGTAAACGGACTTCTGAAAACAACCGGAAGCGCTTGATCACCGATGGGTGTTGTGAGAGAAAACACTACTGAATCACCATCAGGATCATACGCTCCGTGATTGTACTGCACCACCTGATTCACACAATAAAACGGAGTGGGGAAATTGGTAAACTGAGGAGAACTATTACAGCTGGGGAGCGTATTGTTGATGGTCGCAAAAACAGTGGTCGCTTCATTGCCCGGGGCCTGCAGTGTTGTGATGGCATTGTTGCGGCAGCAGTTTGACCAGGCCAGCGTCCAATCAGAACCACATCCCACAGGAAGCGTTAGTACGCCTTCATAAATCCACAACTGAACCCCATACAGGCCACCACCGCCGTTACAGCTCGTTCCGGGTGCTATCGGACACACAGGCGTAATATCCTGTGGCGATCCTAACTGATTCAGTGTAACTGAACTTGTGATGTTGCACTGTGTAGAGCTGTATCCCACCGAAACAGAATTAGACAGATTAACCCCTTGACAATCCCTGTATACCTGCAGTCTGATTCGATACTGCCCCGCACCTATGCACTGATACGTTAAATCGGCTCCCATGATATGTGTGGCCTTCAGATCACCCAAAAACAGAAGCATGCACAGCAGCAGACATATCTTGTTAATTACTTTCACAGAATTTTTTTTAGTCCTTAAAGATAGCAGTTTTCAAAAAACGACAAAATTACCCGCCATTCTCTCCCTTGAAGAACCTCCATACGGCGAAATGTCAGGTATCACAAAGCACAGTTAAGCTTCGGATTTACCGGCTGATTTCGAAGCAATCATGCGGAAGACCCCAATTGCCCAAAGCGCCAATACCCAAACACCTCTGCTGAGCCATACGTTTACTTAACTTTGTCGCCGAATGAAAATCCAGTTCTCAGGAGGGCTGCCCTATATGCTTGCCTCTACTCTATTTTTCTCCGGCATGAACTTACTGATCAAAACCGTCAGTCATCTGCCCACAGCAGAACTGGTTTTTGTAAGATGCGGCATAGCCCTGCTGATCTGCATTGCCGAACTTAAAAACCGAAAAGTCCCATTGGTCGGAAAAAACAAAGGACTTCTGTTTGCCAGAGGCCTTTTTGGTACCATTGCCGTGTTTACCTTTTTCTACTCTCTCTCGGGACTCCCCCTGGGAACGGCTGTAACTATTCAATACCTGTCTCCGATATTTACTTCCATTCTCGCCATCTTCATGCTGCGCGAAAACATCAAAATACCCCAGTGGATGTTTTATCTGATATCCTTCTCTGGTGTTTATTGGATGCAAGGCGATAGTGCATCAGACAAAAACTCCCTCTTGATTGCATTCGGCTTGCTTTCCGCCTTTTGCTCCGGACTGGCCTACAATACCGTGCGAAAACTCAGCGGACTGGAAGACCCCATAGTAGTGGTTCTTCACTTTCAGATTCTTGGCACTCTGGCAGGCGCTTTCTTCTGCCTTTTCGATTGGATCACGCCTTCAGCCTCTGACTGGCTTTGCCTTTCAGGGATTGGTCTGCTCACTTACCTGGGGCAGAAAAACCTGACACTTGCTCTACAAAAAGAAAAAATAGGTGATATTTCTATATTTAATTATCTGGGCATAGCCTATGCACTTGTATTTGGTTACTTTTTCTTCGGCGAAATCCCCGATAAACGCGCCATTGCCGGTATAACATTGGTATTGGCAGGTGTGGTATTAAATTTTTTATATATAAAAATGTATCAAACCAAAAAAGCAGCAGCCTTGTGATCCGCCTTCCTGAAAAATTTTTAACGGGACTTCCCATAATACCAGGAGGTACAAAAGACTTTGTCGATAGTTTTTTAAATCTTGTGCCGGTATCCATAAGATACAATCCAAATAAGCTTTTGCCGCAATCAGCTCAGGCTGAAAATATTCCATGGGCAAGCCACGGCATCTATCTCAGAGAACGTCCGAAGTTTACTGCCGATCCGCTATTTCATGCCGGGACATATTATGTTCAGGAGGCCTCCAGTATGCTCATTGAGCCTTTGGTTAAGAGCTGGCTGAAGGGGAGATCCAAACCATTGATAGCACTCGATCTGTGTGCGGCACCCGGCGGAAAATCTACCCATCTCCTCAGTCTGCTGCCGGAAGGAAGTCTGCTGGTCGCCAATGAAGTCATCCCCAAAAGAAACGCCATTCTGCGCGAAAATCTGGTGAAATGGGGAAACCCGATGAAAGTCGTAACCCAATCTGAAGCCCGAAGTTTCGGAACTCTGCCTAACCAATTTGACCTGGTTCTTGTAGATGCCCCCTGCAGCGGTGAAGGTCTGTTTCGCAAAGACCCTGAAGCCATGCAGGAATGGAGTCCGGAAGCCGTAGAAATTTGTGCTTCAAGACAAAAAGAAATTCTCAAAGAAATCATCCCTTGCCTCAGGCCGGGCGGACTATTGTTATACTCGACCTGTACTTACGAAAATGCCGAAAACGACGCGCACGGGCCATTTCTGGAGGATTCAGGATTAACCCGCCTTGATGCGGAATTACCTGCTGAATGGGGCGTTCAAAAAACAAATTTCGGCTGGCAATGCTGGCCGCATTTGCTGAAAGGAGAAGGCTTTTATATCAGCGCCTGGACCAAAGGCGATACCTTGGAAACCTACCCAATGGACCATTTAAAAGTAAATCCGAATCCGTGGCCTGCAGAACTTAAACCCCATCCCTTTTTAAACTGTCATATATCCGACAATCAACTTTGGCTTGTTCCTGCTTATCCCGGTATCATGAAAACATTTGAAAAATCATTACGTATCAAAAGTTCAGGATTGTTTGCCGGAGAATTTCACCACGGCAAATTTTCTCCTTCGCACGAGCTGGCCATGTCGGAATTATATGGAATACAATATCCTTCTGTAGAACTTTCAGAGGAAAATGCGCTTCAATACCTGAGAAAAAATCCATTTCCCATTCAGACAGCAGAAGCCGGATGGAATATCATCAAATACAAAAACACCGCCCTGGGCTGGATCAAACATCTGGGCAACCGATTCAACAATTACTATCCACAGGAATGGAGAATCCTGAAATACTGAATTACCAGCGCTTTCCGAGCTGAAAGGAAAGATATGCTCCCAGCATAAACATTCTGTTTTTATCGTTCAGAAGGATGGGAAGCCGCTTGTAATAAATATCAAAACAAACACCTGCCTCCAGCTGCTTCAGAAACACATCCTTTCTCCCCCAATCAAAATTCAGAGCGATTTTCCCATATGCTCCGGGTACAGGTTCCATTTCAGAGAGACCATACCTGATAGGCGCAGCTTCATCAATCAAGTCACGATTCAAAAATATGTCCCGGTTCTCCTCCGAATATTTCTCCCGCCGTATGTCCACATAAATCCCGGTAGAATCCTGTGTAAGATATCTCAGCTCCAGATAATAGGGCTTGAGCAGACCAAGCGAAAATCCTCCAAAGGCAGCAATACTTAGTCTTACTCCATTCCTGTCGGCCTTATCGGCAATCCTTCTCACCACACCATATCCAAAACGAATGGCGTGAAACTGATTTTGCATACCGAAAAAGAAATTCCGCCCGTTGTCTTTGAAAAACGGCTGACTGTCCTGCTTCTTCAGTTTAAAGAAAGTGTGGTAGGTGTACTCCAGCTGAAATAACCTGGTTTTGTATATGTTTTTTATAAATCCATACTGCAGAAAGACGGTGTAGCCATTGCTTTGGAGTCGAAATCCGGCACTGGCCTCTCGGGTAAACATGTAATCCTTTGCGTTGGGATCATAAAACTTCTTTAATCCCTGAGCCTGAAGACAAAGAGCAATCGCGGCAAAAAAGCCGGCAAAAAGGCCACGGAGAATCCACGTCTTTTTCACTACCCAAACTTAAGATTTTAAACGTTGAATGAATTGGTTTGTTTTGCCGGAAAGACAATTCATGACCAGCCAGGTAACTTATTGCGGAAATCTTCGAACCCAATGCACCCATCTGCGTTCAGGGCAAAGTATCCTCACCGACGCCCCCACAGACAATCACGGCCGGGGTGAAGCATTCTCTCCCACAGATCTCATGAGCACGGCACTGGCTTCCTGTATGTTTACCATCATGGGAATAAAAGCGCAGGATCTGCAAATAGATCTGAACGGAATGAAAGCAGATGTTCTCAAGGTAATGGCCGATCAGCCCAGAAAAGTGAGCCGCATTGAAATGGATATACATTTCCCTGAAGACCTGATCATCTCAGAAAAAAACAAGAAAATCCTTGAAAACGCAGCAAGAACCTGCCCCGTTTACCTCTCACTCTCTGAATCAATGGAGAAAGTCATCCGCTTTCACTGGAAAGAATGAACTGAATAATTAGATGTAATTGATCATTGAATTCGAATCAAATCGTAATTCTTAAATGTTTGGGCGCCTCCCCTCCTTCGTCGGGGCCACGTCTTGCAGGGCTGCACTTCGTTCCGGCAGTGCGGCTAAGTATTTTACCCAATAAAAGCTTCCTGCCCGGCCGCACTGCTGCCTTCGGCACCCTTACAGCCGTTGGCGCAGCCTTCTGCCAAATGAAAACATTGGTCTCCGGCATTGTGTTCCATGCAGCTCATTGACTAAAATTTGAATTTCCCGGAGGCTAAAGACCGCGGCTATGCAATGTCTCATAAAGCAATATTCTCCCCGGTTTTAAAGCAGAAAATGTACTTAAGAGCCGAGCCCGGAATTCAGAGCTACAGACTATAAACCTGAGTGTTTAATACAGAGGTAATTCGCAACAATTCAGAGAAATCATAATCCCCCTCCTGAAAAATCAAGAAAAGCCTTCATGGCCCGGATACTCGCAAATGCAACGACGTAATAAAATGAAACCGAGATCAGAATGATTTTGAAATCCAGAGCCGAATAGACCCATGCCCATCCCAGCCAGTGAGCCACAGAGGGCAATGTAATGGTCAATATGATATAACCTGCAATTGAACTCAGCAGATAGCGCAGCGGCCTTTCGTGAAAAATTCCGATTAAAGGGTTAACAATGGCATAAAAAACTATTCCCGAGCAGATGGCAAAACTGACGGCATAATCTGTTTGAAAGCGAAAGTGCGCCAACAATACCAAAGCAATTCCAAAAACCAAGGAATACAGACACTGGGCAAGCGGATTCAGCCTCTTGAGATAGGAATGGGTAAACATTTCACCCGGATTATTGAGCTGTGGCATGGCTCAAATCTAAAATCACTCTATGATCTATCCTATGATTGTCCTCATAAAGAGGTCTCGGCAAAATGATACACCGCTCTGATGATTCTTGCTGCCAGACTGGTGATGAAGTAAAAAATGCTCACTGCAAAAAACATGGCGCGATACTCGGGAAGAGTCCAGATACTGAGACCCGACAACAAACGGGCGCTCAAAAGTAAAACAACGGCGAGCAAAAGATACCAGCCATAGGAACGCAAAGTGTATTTCACAAAAGACTCATGAAACACGGATAGAAAGGAACTCATGACCGTATAAAAAAGAATGCCTGAAAATCCGGCACCAAACTCCGCGCCTCCGCCCATACCGCTAAGCCGGGCAAAAAGCATGAACGTCAGTCCCAGCAAAAGACTGATCAGAAATTGCCTGAGCAAACTCAGCTTTTCAACCAAAGGGCCGGACTCTATCATAGCTGCAAAACAAAAATACAGGATTAAAGTTGCCCGCACATCTGAGTTTTCTGCTCTTGGAATAATGGTTAAATTGGCACGATTATGTTTAAAAAACATCTTCTTCTGATTGCACTTGCTTCGGTGGCGGCTGCTCTCATACTTAGCTTACTTGCTCTTAATGGCATAATCAGCCTCTCCCCTCCCATTGCCATCGGGCTCAGACTCATTTCACTGATACCGCTGTTTTACCTGGGATTGGTGAGAAAATCGCTCACCGGCTGGATCCTCATTTCTATGCTCATCGGATTGGAAGTGGGTTATGATTTCCCTGAGTTTTCTCAGGGACTTAAAATACTAAGTCAGATATTTCTCAGGCTCATCAAAACCATCATTGCCCCTCTCCTGTTTGGCACGCTTGTTTTTGGCATCGCCGGCCACTCCAGCATCAAACAAGTGGGCAGAATGGCCTGGAAATCCATTTTGTATTTTGAAATCGTGACCACCCTTGCGCTCTTCATAGGGCTTGCCGCTATCAACCTCAGCGGGGCAGGCATTGGCATAAACCTTCCGGCAAGCACTTCGCCGGAAACAACAGAAGTTGCAAAACAAGACCTAGGCCAGGTGCTGTTGCACGTTTTCCCCGAAAATATCTCCAAATCCATTTTTGACGGAGCCGTACTGCAAATCGTTGTTTTCAGTATTCTGTTCGGAATCGGACTTTCAATGGTCGGCGAACGCCACAAAAAACCGATGCTCGACTTTGTGGAAAGCCTGAGTGAGGTAATGTTTAAGTTCACTTCAGTGATCATGTATTTTGCACCGGTGGCAGTGGGCGCAGCCATTGCTTATACGGTAGGCCACATGGGACTGGGAATTATGCTTAACCTGGTAAAACTGCTTCTCACGCTTTACGGGGCTTTAATTGTGTTTCTGTTACTCGTACTGCTTCCTGTGGCTTTGATCGCCAAAGTCCCATTAAAAGCATTCCTGCGGGCCATTTACGAACCGGTATCACTCGCATTTGCCACCACCAGCTCCGAAGCCGCTCTTCCCAAGGCCATGAATGCCATGGAAAGCATCGGAGTGCCCCGAAAAATTGTCTCCTTCGTAATGCCCATGGGCTACAGCTTTAATCTGGATGGCACCACCCTATACCTTGCTCTCGCTTCTGTTTTTGTAGCCCAGGCCTCAGGCATTCATCTCAGCTGGGAAAAACAACTGGCCATCGTCTTTACCCTCATGCTTACAAGTAAAGGCGTAGCAGGAGTTCCCAGAGCATCTCTGGTCATTCTCATGGGAACCTTGGCTTCATTTGATCTTCCGGTAGAACCGGTATTCATTATCCTGGGAATAGACGAACTCATGGATATGGCGAGAACATCCGTAAATGTGATCGGAAATTGTCTTGCTACT
>CAZUHX010000085.1:0-9758 GCA_964620795.1 uncultured Chitinophagaceae bacterium | reverse complement strand
AGCTTGTACTCCAGCAGTATTTCGGAATGATTTAAAACCTCCATCGGACCAAAGCCGATCTGGTTCTCCAGAAGCTGCACCGGAACTTCTCTCCCGGCATACGAGATCAGTGCACCGGGGAAAATGAGTTTTTGCGTTTTGCCGCTCTCTTCGCGGGTGAGCAGATTGGTGGGCATCAAACCCCGTTCCGCCAGATCCTGAAAAACTTTCTTGCGCCTGTTTTCATCGCCTTCCATGGGATCGATGAATTCGAATCGCAACTGAGGTCCGGCTTCCGCCTGAAACTCATTCAGCATATCGCGGGTAGCCTGTTGCAGACGGGTGAAGCCCGCAGGCAGTTCGCCATTCAGATAGACCCTCACATACACCTCATCTTTCAGGTTCCTCAGCATTTTTTTGGTAGGCTCCGAAATCGAGTATTTTTTTTCTGAGGTCAGGTCAAAGCGGAAATACTTCAGTTGCGACAAGCCGTTGGCGGCCAGCAAAACCAGGATCATCAGCGCTGTTCTCAGCCAGATATTGCTTCTCTTGTTTTTCAGACTGCTCATTTTCTTCTCCGGATGTTTAATGAGGTGAGCTGAAGGAAGAGGGCAATCAGTGAAAAGAAATAGACAAGATCGCGGGTGTCAATCACGCCCCGTCCCATCGAAAGGTAGTGCGCCTGCATACCGATCTGTTCGACCACATAGTCCCACTTGCCGAAAAACAGATTCAGACGGCTCAGGTAATCGAAGGCCATGAATCCGAAGAAGCAGAGGAAAACTCCGCTCAGGTAAGCCACAATCGGATTGGGGGTGAGAGAAGAAGTAAAAATGCCGATGGCGGCAAAAACACAGGCCAGCAGCATCAGACCGATGTAAGATCCCGCGGTTCCGCCCGTATCCAGATTACCTGCGGGATTGCCCAGTTGCCAGAGCGAATAAACATAAGTGAGGGTGGGAAGAAGAGAGAAAAACAAAAGCGTAACGGCCGCGAGATATTTACCCAGCAGTATGGCGGTATTGCTCAGTGGCTTGGTAAGCAGAATTTCGATGGTGCCGGTCTGGTACTCTTCGCTGAAGCTCCGCATGGTGATGGCCGGAACCAGAAACAAAAGAATATTGGGGGCAATGCTGAAAAAAGGCTCCAGACTGGCATAGCCGTATTCCAGCAATGAGGTGTCGGGGAAGATCCACAGAAAAAGTCCCAGGCTCAGCAGAAAAACCAGAATGGCCAGATAGCCGGTGAGCGAGCTGAAAAACTGCCGCAGTTCTTTGAGGTAGATGGCGCGCATTTCAGGATTTTTTTGAGCCGGTGAGTTTACGGAATACTTCTTCCAGCCGCACTTCCTTGCGGCTCAATTCAAGTATGCTCAGGTTTTTCTCGCGTGCGTAGGCAGAAACCATGGCCCGGAGGTCCTGAGAACTGCTGTCGGCAGAAAGCACAAATCGATGGGTTCCTTTGCCTTCGGCCCTTACTCCGGCGCCCAGTGCCATGAACCAGTTCTTTTCAGGAACTTCTCCGAACTCAACAGACACTTCTTGTCTGCCGCTTAGAGAAGAGCGCACATCGGCCGCGGCACCGTCGGCCACTACTTCGCCCTGATTGATCACGATGATGCGATCAGCCAGAGCTTCTACTTCCTGCAGGATATGACTTGAAAACAAAATGGTCTTGTCTCTGCCGGTATCTCTGATCATTTGTCTGATATCAACCAGCTGATTGGGATCCAGCCCGGAGGTGGGTTCATCCAGAATGAGCACTTCGGGATTGTGCAGCATGGCCTGAGCCAGACCCACACGCTGCTGGTATCCTTTAGAGAGCATGCCGATTTTTTTATGTTGCTCCTTTCCCAGTCCGGTGCGTTCAATACTTCGGGAAATGGTTTTTGCGTAATCGCGGGCCGGTATCGAATGAATTCCGCACATCAGCTCCAGGTATTCTTTGACATACAAATCTTCGTACAGCGGATTGTTCTCCGGCAAATAACCCAGATGTTTTCTCAGATCGCGCTCCTCGTCAAAAATGCTGATTCCGCAAACGGAAGCTGTTCCTGCACTGGGCGTAATGTAGCGTGTGAGCATCTTCATGGTGGTAGATTTTCCCGCACCATTGGGCCCCAGAAAACCGGTGATCTCTCCCTTTTTCAGCGAAAAGGAAACTTCTTTCACCGCCATCTGGCTGCCGTACTGCTTGCTCAGGCCTTCGGCCTTGAGCCTGATTTCACCATCAACGGCCATCGCTTGGTTTTTGCTGCACCGCAGCATGCTCAAATCTGAACACTCTGCTGCGCAAATGAAGACGCTTGCGGTCTGCCCTGCTCACTTTGATGTAATCAAGTCTGAGCGGGGTTCCCAGCATCCTGATGTAGGGAGGAATTTTGCCTGCCGTTCCCGAAAATTCCAGTTGCAGATCCTGAACTCTGCAAGCCGGAGGCAACTCCCGCGAAATGTATCGCATGTTCGGATTTTCATCCGGAAATATCATGGCCGTTTCGCGGTCTTCAGTGAGCACGATCTTGCCCTTTTGCCGCGGCACCGGACGGTTCCATTCGAAATCATCCTGCGCCCGGAGGCTTGCTGCGGCGAGCAGGCATATCAGTAAGCTCAGTGTTTTTGGCATCATCGGGAACGCGAATTTAACGCTTTCCCGCGCTTTTCATTTCATGGTATGAGGTGGCAGGCGTATTTTAGCCCGCTATGAGCCAGGAAAAAACCGCCAATCTGTTTCAGGAAATCATTTCCCATTGCAAAGAATACGGCTACATCTTCCCGTCTTCCGAAATCTACGACGGCCTGGGTGCCGTTTACGATTACGGTCCCTACGGCTCCGAACTCAAAAACAACCTGATGCAATACTGGTGGCGCGCCATGGTGCAATTGCACGAAAACATCGTGGGAATTGATGCCGCCATCTTCATGCATCCCAAAACATGGAAAGCCAGCGGACATGTGGATGCGTTCAACGATCCGCTCATCGACAACAAAGACTCCAAAAAGCGCTACCGTGCAGATGTACTCATCGAAGAAGCCATCGCGAAGTATGAAGAAAAAATAGAAAAGGAAGCCGAAAAGGCCGCGCGCAAATTTGGAGAGGCTTTCAACCGCGAACTGTTTCTTCAGACCAATCCCAATGTACTTCGCCATCGCGAAAAGCGCGATGCGCTTGAGGCCCGCTTCAAGCTTGCGCTCGAAAACAACGATCTGCCGGAACTGCGACAGATCATCGTAGATCAGGAAATTGTTTGTCCGCTCAGCGGCAGCCGCAACTGGACCGACGTCCGGCAGTTTAACCTCATGTTCAGCACCGAAGTAGGTTCGGTGGCAGATGAGGCCAGCACCATCTATCTGCGGCCTGAAACAGCACAAGGTATTTTTGTAAACTTCCTCAACGTACTCAATACTTCCCGACAGCGCATACCCTTTGGCATTGCGCAGGTGGGCAAGGCGTTCAGAAACGAGATTGTGGCCCGTCAGTTCATCTTTCGCACCCGCGAGTTTGAGCAGATGGAGATGCAGTTTTTTGTGCGGCCGGGCAGCGAAATGGAGTGGTACGAACGCTGGAGAGAAAACCGCTGGAAGTGGCACCGTTCGCTGGGGTTCGGCGAAGAAAACCTGAAATTGTATGACCACCTGAAACTGGCGCACTACGCCAATGCGGCAGTAGATATTCAGTACAATTTTCCGTTTGGGTTCAAAGAGATTGAAGGCATACACAGCCGCACCGATTTCGATCTGCGCAACCACCAGGAAATGAGCGGCAAGAAGCTGCAGTATTTCGATCCGGAGCTCAATCAGTCCTACGTGCCGTATGTAGTCGAAACTTCGGTGGGTTTAAACCGCACTTTTCTGGCGGTGCTGTGCAACAGTTACCGCAACGAGAAGCTTGAAGACGGCACGGAGCGTGTGGTGCTGGCCTTGCCGGCATTTCTGGCACCCGTACAGATCGCTATTTTCCCCTTGCTCAAGAAAGATGGACTTCCGGAAAAGGCCAGAGAAATTTTTGAGCAGCTGCGCTGGGATTTCAAATGTTTTTACGAAGAGAAAGACACCATCGGCAAGCGTTACCGGCGGATGGATGCGCTGGGAACGCCCTGCTGTATCACGATAGACCATCAGACATTGCAGGACAATACAGTGACCTTGCGCGACCGCGACAGCATGCAGCAGGAGCGTATTTCACTGGAGCGCCTGACTGAGGTTGTGGCGGCCAGAACCGACTGGAAGCAGGCGCTGAAGGGAGCAGGCATCTGATATTAATTAATATTATTTTTTAAAATTTATTGGGCGTGTCCCCGCCGCCGGGGCATGATGTTTGGGTGTGAAATACAGAGGAGATTGCGGCGGGGTCGCGCACTGCAGGGCTGTCGGTGCTGCGGCCTAAAAAAATATTTTAAAATAAAAAATATGTTGCAGGGCCTTCGCACCCGTCCTACGGCCGGCCCTTCCGTTCGCTCACGCGGGCTGAAGGGTTTAAAGAACGGGTTATTGAGGAACTGTTTATAGGGGGGGTAGGATTGGTTTATGTGAAGTATTCAGTCGATTCAATTGTTTAATTTCGCAAAATGGCAATGGAAGCAAATCAACACCTCATTTATTTAGATAATAACGCCACAACCCAAATTGATTAAGGGGTCTTGGATGCGATGATGCCATTTCTAACCACCGAGTTTGCAAACGCCAATAGCACACATCAGTTTGGAGTCCATGCTTACGAAGCTGTCAAGTCTGATAGAGTTCAAGTGTCAGAGTTGATTGGAGCAGAATCACACGAAATTGTCTTTACAAGTGGGTCAACCGAGGCAATAAACCATACCATTAAAGGTGTTGCTGAAAATTATCAGGCAAAAGGAAAACACATTGTTACGGTATCAACTGAACATAGTGCTGTCTTAGATACTTGTCAATATTTGGAAACCAAAGGTTTTGAAGTTACTTACCTGCCTGTCAAGTCAGATGGTTTGATTGATTTGGATGAACTCAAAACTATCCTGCGTGATGATACCATTTTGGTGACTGTCATGCTTGCCAACAACGAAACGGGTGTCATACAACCGATAAAAGAAATTGCTGAACTGTCGCATGGAGTTGGTGCTTTGTTTTTGTCGGATGCAACACAAGCAGTCGGAAAAATAGCTGTCAATGTAGATGAACTCGGCATTGATTTACTCTGTCTAAGTGGTCATAAATTATATGCTCCAAAAGGTGTCGGTGCTTTGTATGTTCGTCAAAGAATGAACCGTGTTAAAATACCTGCTCTGTTGCATGGTGGTGGTCATGAAAAAGGTTTGCGAAGCGGAACGCTAAATGTCCCTGGAATTATCGCTTTGGGTGAAGCCTGTGCAATAGCAAAAAAAGAGTTGGCTAAATATGCTGAAAGCATTGGTGCATTGAGAGATTTTTTAGAATCCGAATTGCTCAAAATTGAAGGAACTACTGTCAACGGAAACACGACTTCACGATTATTCAATACTTCAAACATTCTGTTTCATGGTGCTGATTCTGATGCAATCATCATGGGTTTGAGCAATCCTGAAAATGATTTGCCATTAATTGCTGTGAGCAATGGCATTGCTTGCACTTCTGCATCAATAGAACCTTCCCATGTTTTAACTGCAATGGGTTTAGATGAAGTTGCTGCATTTAGCTCTATTCGTTTTTCTGTCGGGAAATACAATACCAAAATGGAAATTGGTATGGTTATTGATGCAGTGAAGAATGTGGTGAGTGATTTGAGGGCAATGGTAAATTAAATATGGCGTATTCGCCACAATTAGAATAATATGGCAAAAAAAGAAATCATAATCGTAAAAGGGTTTTCGATAGCAACTCTAAAAATCAACAAAGAAGATTATATCTCACTTACAGATATAGCAAGGCAGAAAAACACGGAAGAGCCAAAAGATGTGGTGAAAAACTGGATGCGCAACCGAACCACATTAGAGTTTTTGGGACTTTGGGAGCAGTTAAATAATCCTGATTTCAAAGGGGTCGAATTCGACTCCTTTCTGTTTGAAGCCGGAAGCAATTCTTTTACGATGTCTCCAACAAAATGGATCGAAAGCACCAATGCCAAAGGCATTGTGTCAAAACCTGGAAATAATGGAGGAACATTTGCACAAAAAGATATCGCTTTTGAATTCGCATCATGGGTTAGTTCGGGTTTCAAACTTTATCTCATCAAAGAATTCCAACGCCTCAAAGAAGATGAAAATAACCGTCTCAAACTAGAATGGACTTTACAACGCACCTTAGCCAAAGTGAACTATCATATACACACTGATGCCATCAAAGAAAAACTGATTCCTGCAACCATAACTCCAAAGCAGGCAAGTCTTACTTTTGCCACAGAAGCTGATTTGCTGAACGTAGCTTTGTTTGGAGTCACCGCTGCAGCATGGAGAGCGTCAAATCCTGATCTTGACGGAAATATCCGCGACCATGCCACCATAGAGCAATTGGTAGTGTTGTCGAATCTTGAAAGTATCAATGCAGTGCTCATTCATCAGGGTTTGATGCAAAAAGACAGATTGTTACAACTCAACCAAATTGCCATTACCCAAATGAAAAGTTTGATCAGTGCCAGGGGCTTGAAAGGCATGCGGTAAATGCTCCCCCGGAGGATTTCATTTTTTGCTTATTGAATACCTGATTTTTTTTCTGAAGAGATCCCTCAATACTTTTTATACACTGATGCGGGAACCGCGCTGAAACAATCCGACAGAAATGATATCGGTAGTGAAAATCTTAAGCCACTACTGAAATTCATATCCGATATCGCGCCGGAAGTAACGGTCTTTGAACTTCACCTGCGCCGCTAGTTCGCGTGAGGCTTCGGCCGCTTCCCACACGTTCCTGCCCATGGCCGAGGCCATCATGATCCTGCCGCCTTTGGTCTGCAGCTGCCCGTCAATAATTTGTGTTCCTGCATGGAACAGCCAGTCGGTTTCGGGCGCTTCCACAGGCAGGCCGTTTTCTGATGCCGCAGGGTATTTTCCGCCGGCCACCACAGTGGTTACCGCCGCCAGCTCGTCGGTGATGATTTCCTCTTTCGATAGATTTCCATTGTAAAGGCTTCTGAAGTGCGATACCAGATCGCTCCTCAGCCGCAGCATCACCACCTCCGTTTCCGGATCGCCCATGCGGCAGTTGTATTCGATTACCCAGGGCTTTCCCCCGCAAAGCATCAGTCCGAAATAGATAAATCCGCGGTAAGTGATGCCCTCCCGCTTCAAGCCCTCAATGGTGGGTGCAATGATGGTTTCTTCCGTTATTTTCATTAGCTCGGGGCTCACGAAAGGAACAGGACTTACAGCGCCCATTCCGCCGGTGTTGGGGCCGGTGTCGCCCTCGCCGATGCGTTTGTAATCTTTGGCTTCGGGCAGGATTTTGTAGCTGTTTCCGTCGGTGAGCACGAAAACAGAATACTCGATGCCTTCCAGAAACTGCTCGATCACCAGTCGGCTGCCCGCCTGCCCGAATCGTCCGCCCAGCAGCATATCTTCGGCTTCGCGAAGCGCTTCTTCTCGGTCTGAAGTGATGATGACCCCCTTGCCGGCCGCAAGCCCGTCGGCTTTGAGTACATAGGGTCCTTCATGTTCCTGAAAATGTTTTTTCAGCGCCTCGATCTGGGTGGCATTGAACTCTGAATAGGCAGCGGTCGGGATTTTGTTGCGCTGCATAAAGGCCTTGGCAAAGGCTTTGCTTCCCTCCAGCCGCGCTCCCCGCGCAGAAGGGCCGATCACCGCACAGCGCTCAAGAATACCGGCTTCCTCAAAATGATCGTAAATGCCCGCCACCAAAGGGTCTTCAGGCCCCACCACCAGCATTTCAATTTTGTTTTCCGTTACCCATTGCCTGATCCGGTCAAAATCGCTTGCCTGAATCGGCACATTGGTTCCCAGACGGGCTGTGCCGGGATTGCCGGGTGCTATGAAAAGCCTGGAGCACAAGGGGCTTCGTGTAATTTTCCAGGCCAATGCGTGTTCTCTTCCGCCGGAACCCAGCAACAGGATATTCATAGGAGTAAGTGGTTTAGGCAAAGGTAATCAATAGAAGCAGAGGGCCGTCCCTGAAACTGCTCCGGGCCGGGCAAAGACTGAGCTTGCTGAAGTCTGTGGTGACCTCTGTCTGCCTGCAGCCTCAAACCGGGCAAAAATCTTAATTTAGCTCCTTGGTAAAGGCAGATTGTAGCCTTTCCTTTTGAAAAGAAAAGAAGATAAACTGAAGATATGGCAAGTTTCCTGGAAAGGATTTTTGGAAAACTGTTTGGCAGTAAGCATGAACGCGATCTCAAGGCCATTCAGCCCGTGGTTGATCAGATCAATGTTTTTTATAAAGAGTTTGATTCGCTCAGCAACGACGAGCTCAGGGGAAAAACGGCAGAATTCAGAGCCCGGATTGCCGAACATCTGCGCGAAATAGACACGCAGATCAACGGCTTGCTGGAGTCGGCAGCCTCGGCTGAAGATCATGATGCCCGTGAAAACTTTTATCGCGATGCCGATGATTTGCGCAAGCAGCGCAACGCCAAACTGGAAGAGGTGCTGGAGCAGATATTGCCCGAGGCTTTTGCCGTTGTGAAGCAAACCGCGCGTCGCTTTTCAGCATCCGAATTTGTAGAAGCCACAGCTACAGAAGCCGACCGCGATCTGGCCGCTTCAAGATCGCATATACTGATTGACGGCGATCGGGTGCGTTACAGCAACCGCTGGATGGCTGCAGGTATTGAGGTGCATTGGAACATGGTGCACTACGATGTTCAGCTGATCGGCGGGATTATGCTGCACCGCGGCAAAATTTCAGAAATGGCTACCGGGGAAGGAAAAACACTGGTGGCTACTCTTCCCGCCTATCTCAATGGTTTATCGGGAGAGGGAGTTCATATCGTAACCGTGAACGACTATCTGGCCCGCCGGGATTCGGAATGGAACGGCCCGCTGTTTCAGTTTCTGGGTCTCAGCATTGACTGCATAGACAAATACCAGCCCCATTCTCCCGATCGCCGAAAGGCATACCGGGCCGATATCACCTACGGAACCAATAACGAATTTGGTTTTGATTATCTGCGCGACAATATGGTTCGCTCTCCGGAGGAGCTGGTGCAGCGCCGCCACCATTATGCCATGGTTGATGAAGTGGATTCCGTGCTGGTGGATGATGCCCGTACGCCCCTCATTATTTCGGGACAGGTGGACTCCGGCGATGAGAAAGAGTTTTATGAATTAAAGCCTCGCCTCTCCAGACTTTTTGATGTGCAGAAGCGCGATGCCACGCAGTTTCTAACCGATGCCAAAAGGCTCATCAAGGAAGGCAAGAGCGGACCGCAGCCCGGAGAGGGCGGCTTTGCACTTTACAAAGCCTATCGCTGTCTGCCCAAAAACAATGCACTGATCAAGTTTCTGAGTGAGTCGGGTATGCGTCAGATTTTACAGCAAACCGAGAATTACTATCTGCAGGAGCAGCAGAAAAACATGCCGCAGGTAGATAAGGAATTGTATTTCCACATAGACGAGAAGAACAATTCGGTAGAATTGACCGACAAGGGCATAGAGTTTATAACCGGAGTGGGCGAGGATCCTCATTTCTTTGTGATCCCTGATGTGGGGGCTTCCATAGCCGAGATTGAAAAGTCGGGAATGCCCGATGAGGAAAAGCTTCAGAACAAAGACCGACTGATGCAGGAGTTTGCCGTAAAATCGGAACGTATCCATTCGGTCAGTCAGCTGCTGAAGGCGTATGCCGTTTTTGAGCGTGATGTAGATTATGTGGTGATGGATG
>CAZUHX010000084.1:0-9792 GCA_964620795.1 uncultured Chitinophagaceae bacterium | reverse complement strand
GGCTGTGCCGGCTTTGATTACCTTTGTTCATCAAAGAAACGAATCACATGTATACCATACAACAAAGATTGCAGAAAGAGCTGAGCGAGATCCGCGAAGCCGGCCTTTACAAGCAGGAACGAATTATCACCTCCCCGCAAGGCGCTGACATACGTGTAAACACAGGCAAAGAGGTGATCAACTTTTGCGCCAACAACTATCTTGGGCTGAGTTCTCATCCTGCCGTGATTGCCGCTGCACATCACGCCATAGAAACCCACGGATATGGACTGAGCAGTGTGCGTTTTATCTGCGGCACCCAGGACCTGCACAAGAAACTGGAACAGAAACTGGCAGAATTTCTTGGTACAGAAGATACGATTTTGTATGCTGCCGCCTTCGATGCCAATGGCGGAGTGTTCGAACCGCTTTTCGGTGAAGAAGATGCCATCATCAGCGACGAGCTGAACCATGCCTCTATCATTGACGGCATCCGTTTGTGCAAAGCCGTGCGTTACCGCTACAAACACAACGACATGGCTGATCTGGAACAAAAACTCCGTGAGAGCAGCGCACAACGATCACGTATCATCGTAACAGACGGCGTTTTCAGCATGGATGGAACCATCGCTCAACTCGACCGAATTGTTGCTCTTGCTGAGCAGTATAATGCCATGATTATGGTAGATGAATGTCACGCTTCCGGATTTATGGGCAAAACCGGCAGAGGTACACACGAGTTTCGCAATGTGATGGGACGCATCGATATTATCACAGGTACGCTTGGCAAAGCATTGGGCGGCGCCATGGGTGGATTTACTTCCGGGCGAAAAGAAGTCATTGAAATTCTACGCCAACGGTCCCGTCCATACTTGTTCAGCAACACCCTGATGCCGGCCATTGTGGGCGCTTCCATTGCTGTTCTTGACATGCTGAGCAACACTACCGCTCTGCGCGATAAACTGGAAGCAAACACGTTGTGGTTCCGAACTGCCATGACAAATGCGGGTTTCGATATTAAACCGGGTGAACATCCAATTGTACCTGTAATGTTGTATGATGCAGTGCTCGCTCAGAACATGGCCGCCAGACTTTTGGAAGAAGGTATTTATGTGACCGGCTTCTTCTATCCTGTGGTGCCAAAAGGACAGGCCCGCATACGTGTTCAGATCTCAGCCGGACATGAACAACATCATCTGGAAAATGCAGTCAGAGCCTTTGTAAAAGTTGGCAGTGAACTAGGCATTATTAAGCAGCCTTGAGGCAGGGCTCCTCTTACTGCGGGACGTAGACCGGGAGCACAAGAGTAGTGATTCCGATTACGGCAAACATGAACAGTATAAAAAGATCAGGAAACAAGGTGCTTCTGGAGTTTTCAATCAGCAGTGAAAACACCACAGATAGTGGCAAAGACAACAAAACCAGATGTGTGTAAGAGTGTTCGTGACGAAGAAAGAACGCTATCAAAACCAGCAGCAGGAAGGCAAACATAAGTCCGGCAAACTTCCGCACTTGTATAAGACCACCAAAGAGGGAGGCGGGAAGGAATAAGACCGAAAGGCCGGTAAGTAACAGATAGTTAAGCAAAACAATCCACTGACCAAGACGAGCGGGAAGTTCCAGGCCTGCCTGCATACTGAACCCACCCTGCAAGAAAGCAGGAATGCTGTCATTGAGGTAGTACCATGAAAATGCCAGATAAAGCGGACTGATAATACCCAAAAGCAACAATACCCATTCACGCAGAATAAATGGTCGCATGATCACCAAACCTATCAGCACATAAAATAAAAACAGAGCTGAAGGGAAATACACAAAAAGATTCGCAGAAGCCAGAAAACCGATATTGAATATCCTGGCATAAGGTTTATCGGTTTTAAACAGACTAAAAAGCCAACCGCTGATTAATATGTATACAGAAAGACTCAGCATGGCCGGGCCTGGAAACGCATACTCAGGAAGCAATGAAGTAAATAATATGAAAACCATTCCGGCTACATAATTCCTTCTGGGAAGAATTTTATTGTCGGTCAGGATATGGTTGAGATGAATAGCCTGCAGCAACTGAAGCAACATTCCCAAAGCGAGCTGAAGAAATTCAAACTGAATCGGCACACTTCTAAGTTCATGGTATAACCAACTGCTGATCGGCTCCGGACTGCGCAGCAGTTCGGCAGAATCAGGTAAAAACAAAAGCAGCCCTGTGCGCAGCAAAAAAATCAGCAGCAGATAAAGCAGGATCACCAAAGGATTATTAGATCTGAAAATTTCTGTGAGCATGATTTCAATAGGCGATTCTGAGCAACCGGATTGCATTGCGCAGATAACTTGGAATGATAACTTCAGATGGTGAGACCTGCTTTCCGAGCTTGGGCAGCAGCATAACTTCTTTGAGACCCTGGTCCAATATGGCCTTTTTGTCCTTTTGACCGTTGCTTTCCAGTCGATAGTTCATCAATGATCCTGCAGAACTGATTTCATCGAGAAAGAGCAGATTTAAATGACTTTTCTGATTCATAAGTAAAAAGGAAGAATAGGCTCCGTTGTCTTCTTCACTTACTTGCTTTTTAGGCATCACTGCATACCAGTCGGCCACTGCATTTGAATCAAGTGAAAAAGCAATGAGATCATTGTATTGATAAATATTGACCGTTCGGTAGGCGTTGAAAGGTGTGCTGAACTGAGTTGGCATAATATACTCACGGCTGTCTTTTACAAAAGATTCTGCGAGCAAAAGAGCACCTCCGTCCAAGCGAATGATGGCTTCTTTCATGCTGAAGGTATAGAGTTTTTTCGGTGCGTTTTCTCGGCCTGTAAGATCCCTGATAAATGCAGACGGGAAAGGCATCCACGATTCTCTGATTACTTCTCCGGTAGCGGGATCAAGCCGTGCATAGAAGATCCCGGATGCAGATGCTTCTGATCGGTTTCCTTCCTCTTCCTCATAAAAACCACATGCAATGAGCTGTCTGTTTCTGACATCGAAGCGAAGTAAGGTTTCGCCAAAGACAGGTTTGGGGCTTCTGTAGGTCCAGCTGCCGAAAACCCCTGATTCAGGATCACAAACATACATACTGAAGTAATCAGGTGATGGACGGCTCTTGTCTCCTTCTTTGAAATTAAGTGCGAGTATTACTCTTCCGGAATTGTCCAGCAGGCAATCGGCAGATTCAATCTGTTCTGCCTTGACCTGAAGAGGAAGTGTCTGTGCAAAGCGCAGTCCGAGCGCCCTGTCGAGAATGAGCATACGAAGGCCATTAATGCCTGTACTGCCGAGCAGCGGAAAATAAACAGCAATATGGCTCTGGTCGGCAGAGACTGCCATCCGCACATTTGCCGGTTGAAAATTATTATCGTGTAAAATGGAATCAATCAAGAGTGCGCGGCCGTTTTCCGTAAACTTACCGTTGACCGGCTGAGCGAAAATGGCCGCATTCCTTTTATCATGGGTGCTGTAATAAATAACGCCCCCCGATTTGTTGAGCTGCACATGAAAAATGGCCGGCTTCTCTCCCCTGATTTCCAGCAGCCTGTTCGACTTAATTTTCAGGTTTTCATCATATACAAAAATATTCTCTTCATTCCCATACAGGCGCACCACATACCCATCATTATTTTTACCGAGAATTTTAAATCTGGGGGTCTTGGAACTGAGCTTTTGGGGAGCAGAGACATCAATCACCTGGCCCTGCAGGGCGAGATTCATCAGGAACATGGCCTGCAGCAGTGCGGCGGTGAACCGGAATCTCATGGATGAGTAATCAGGCAGTAGCCAGATAGTTTTTGAAAATTCCACAGAGACTGTCGAAGAGGTGCTTGCCATCGGTATTGCCCAGCTCTGCTTCTGCTGCCCGCTCCGGATGAGGCATCATGCCAAAAACATTTCTCTCACGATTGCATATTCCTGCAATGTTCAGGAGACTGCCGTTGGGGTTCCAATCTTCTCCGTATTGGCCTTCCGCATTACAGTACCGAAATAAAATCTGATCGTTGTCCTCCAGAGAACGCAGTGTTTCAGCATCGGCATAGTAGCGGCCTTCTCCGTGCGCGATGGGTATTGTGAGCACTTTGTCTTTGGGAATAAATCGGGTGATGAGGGAATGCCTTGTCTGAGCCTTAATAAAAACATTGCTGCACACATATTTCATGTGGTTATTGCGCAGCAGTGCACCAGGCAGCAAACCTGCTTCGCAAAGGACCTGAAATCCGTTGCATATTCCCAGAACTTTGCCACCGGCAGCCGCGTGTGCTGCTACAGCTTCCATAACGGGACTAAAGCGTGCGATGGCACCTGTTCTCAGATAATCTCCGTATGAAAATCCGCCGGGTAAAACCACACAATCGTCTGTAGTAAGTGTACCGAGTTGTTCTGATTTGTGCCATATGGTTTCTGTTTCTCTGCGCATTACATTGCTCAGCACATGAACCATATCCCGGTCACAGTTGGAACCGGGAAAAATAACTACTCCAAATTTCATGATTTCAGGTTTGAGGAGGCAAAATAATCAAAATGCAGCCAGCCTGCCCTGCTTTCACAAAAATTGCCCCTGACTTAATCGAACAGATCTTTCACTTTATCAAAGAAACCGCGTTCGGGCTTCTGGCCCGGCTGGGGAGAAAATCCGGGCATTTCCCGCATTTTTTCCAGTATTTTTTTCTCTTCAGGGCCGGGGTTTGAAGGAGTAAACACATTGACAATCACCAGCTGATCTCCTTTGCCATAGCTATTCACAGCCGGAAGGCCTTTCCCTGAAAGTCGCATTACCTTGCCGGCCTGAGTGCCTGCAGGA
The DNA here is from genome assembly GCA_964620795.1 of uncultured Chitinophagaceae bacterium. Classification (GTDB taxonomy): domain Bacteria; phylum Bacteroidota; class Bacteroidia; order Chitinophagales; family LD1; genus CAZUHX01. The sequence continues at coordinate 5,023 of CAZUHX010000084.1, read as the reverse complement.
ACTTTAATTCTGGCTTTACCGTCAATGGTGGGCACTTCGGCTGTGCAACCCAGGGCTGCATCTGCAAAGTTGAGTTGCAAATGATAAATCACGTTCTGTCCGTCTATTTCCAGCTCGGGATGCGGAGTAATCTCTACGGCAATGATCAGGTCTCCTGCAGGCCCGCCGTTTTCACCGGCATTGCCCTTACCACTCATCGAAAGCTGCATACCCTCCTGAACACCTGCCGGAATTTCAATAGTGAGCGTCTCTTCTCCGTATGTATTTCCCAACCCGTTGCAACTACTACATTTTTTAGTGATGGTCTGCCCGCTTCCGCTGCATACCGGGCAGGTAGTAGTGGTCTGCATCTGCCCGAGGAAGGTATTGGTTACCCTGCGGACAGCACCGGTACCACCGCAGGTATCGCAGGTACCTACCGACTGACTGTCCTTTGCACCTGATCCCAGGCAGGTTTTGCATTCCACATGCTTTTTAACCTTGATGGTTTTACTCGCACCGTGAGCTACCTCTTCAAGACTTAACTTTACCTTGATCCGCAGATTGGTACCCCGCTTGCCTCGATTGCGCTGCCGGCCTCTTCCGCCTCCATTCCCTCCGAAAAAGGATTCAAAAGGATCAAAGCCCTGGCCTCCGAAAATGTCCCCGAAGTTGCGGAATATATCTTCCACATTCACATCCTGGTAACCACCGCCCTGGGCATTCATTCCGGCATGGCCGTACTGATCATAGCGTTTGCGTTTTTCAGGATCACTGAGAACCTCATAAGCCTCGGCAGCCTCCTTAAACTTATCCTCAGCCGCTTTGTCGCCCGGATTACGATCCGGATGGTATTTCAGGGCAGTTTTGCGGTAAGCCTTTTTAATTTCCTCAGCGCTTGCGCTGCGGCTCACCTCCAGAATTTCGTAATAATCTTTTTTTGCCATGTTGGTTGATCGGTGGTTCAGGATCCCTTTCGCCCCACCACTACCTTGGCGTAGCGAAGCACTTTTTCGTGAAGATAATAGCCTTTCTCTACCACATCAATCACCTTTCCCGCCTTCTCCGGTCCGGCATCGATTTCAGTGATCGCCTCATGAAGCTCTACATCAAAATCTGCACCGGCAGCTTCCATCTGTTTTACTCCTTTAGATTGCAGCAGCTGCATCAACTTGTGATGCACCAGCGAAACGCCATGAAGCGCTGATTGCTCGCCGCTTCCTTCCAATGCCCGAAGAGCACGTTCGAAATCGTCGGCAACGGGAAGCAGATCCTTTAGCACATCGCGAGAGGCGGTCTGAATCATTTCCAATTTCTCCCGGGCCGTGCGCTTGCGATGGTTGTCAAAGTCTGCATACAGCCTCACATATTTGTCTTTCAGTTCGTCGATCTGTTGTTTCAACAACAAGATTTCAAGCTCTCCCGGTGCAGGCTCCTGAACAGCCTCTTCATGCGCGTTGCTTTCTTCGCTCACAGGCAGATCGGATGCAGCATCATGCCTGACTTCAGTTTCATTGGTTTTATGTTCGTTTTCCATACCTTTTTTGAACCATTTGCCCAGATCGCTCAAAAGTTTTGCCACGATTCTATTTTAGACAAAATGACAGAAATAAGACGGGTAGTCTGACCGGTTTTCAGAGGAAGGGCAATTTTACCACCCGCGCAGCCACCGCCTGATTGCGGATCTCGATCATTATTTCCTGACCGGGATGACTCAGCTCCGCAGCGATATAACCCATTCCGATGGCACGGTTCAGACTAGGCGACTGCGTTCCTGAGGTTACCTCTCCCACAACAGCACCGTCTGCATTGAGTATTCTGTAATGCTGCCGGGGGATTCCCCTGCCGGTCATTTCAAAACCGCAAAGTTTTTTTGATGGCCCATTTTCCTTGAGCGCACGATGATATTCATGATGAACAAAAGGCTTACTGAAGCGGGTTATCCAGCCCAGTCCTGCTTCTATGGGAGAAGTTTCGTCATTGATATCGTTGCCGTAGAGGCAAAAACCTTTCTCGAGCCGAAGTGTATCGCGGGCACCTAAACCGCAGGGCAGAATTCCTTCTGTTTGCCCCGCCTCCATGATGGCATTCCAGCAGGAGACTGCCCGGGCGTTGGGCACATAAATCTCAAAGCCTCCCGCGCCGGTGTAACCTGTATTAGAAAGAATGACATCGTTTAAACCTGCAAATTGTCCGATAGCGAAGTTGTAATAAGGGATTGCCTCGAGATCAACAGGCGTTAGCTTCTGAAGAATGCTCAAAGCTTTCGGGCCCTGTACTGCCAGCAATGCGGTATCATCTGAAATATCCGTAAGCTTGGCATCGAAACGGTTCTGAGAAAGAATCCAGTTGCGGTCCTTTTCTATATTGGAAGCATTAACGACCAACATATACTTGTCAGTGCCGAGCATATAAACCAAAAGATCATCTACAATACCCCCTTTCTCATTAGGAAGACAGGAATATTGAACCTTCCCGGCCGAGAGTTTGGAAGCATCATTGGTAGTAACCCACTGGATGAGATCAAGGGCTCCGGGACCTTCAACGATAAACTCACCCATATGAGATACATCAAACATGCCTGCGCTCTCCCTGACCCTGCGGTGTTCTTCATTAATTCCGGAATAAGAAATAGGCATAAGGTAGCCTGCAAAAGGAGCCATTTTAGCTCCCAGGCTTTCGTGTATGGAAGTGAGCGGTGTGGTTTTCATGCTGATAATTAGGCTTCAAACCTAAGGCTTTTCTTGTGAAATTAAGATGCGGATCAGATTGTTGTATTGCAGGCCTGCATGATATGCAGACATGCCGTGCAAGCATGCTTGTATATGAAAATGAACCCAAGGCCGCAACAGGGATTGAAGCGGCCGCCGAAGGCGGGCCCCGCGCAGCGGGCCGGTAGCCGCGCAAAGCCCGGTCCCGACGAAGGAGGGAGTTGCCCTCTTATATTAAAAAATCAATCATTATAATCCGGCTGATGCATCTCCTTTACCCGGCTTGTGTAACTTTGGTTGCCAATGAGCCCGATTGCTTTGACTAATCTTGCCAGATGTTAACCGAACTGACCGGATATATCGCTTCAGTGCTCATAGGAATTTCTCTTGGTCTCATTGGAGCAGGGGGAAGCATCCTTACCGTTCCTGTGCTGGTTTACCTTTTTGGTATTCCCGCACTCGAAGCCACCGGTATGTCGCTCTTTGTTGTAGGACTCAGTGCTGCCGTGGGTTCGGTGCGCTATTTCCGGCAAAAACTGGTAAACGTACATACGGCTCTGTATTTCGGAATACCATCGGTTGTGGCTGTTTTTATTACAAGATGGCTATTGCTGCCAATGCTGCCTGATCCCTTGATGATTGCCGGCAATATAATCATTACCCGAAGCATGTTTTTGCTCGGCCTTTTTTCTCTGCTGATGATTGCTGCATCCACGAGCATGATCAAAGGCTTTTCAAACGGAATAAATATACATGAGCCCCATTCTCTCAATTATCCGCTAATATGGATCAGCGGAATGGCTGAAGGTGCGCTCAGCGGTCTGGTAGGTGCAGGAGGAGGTTTTCTGATTATTCCCGCATTGGTGGTGCTTTGTAAAATTCCGATGAAAGAAGCTGTGGGAACCAGCCTTGCCATCATTGCCGTAAAATCATTAATCGGATTCTTTGCCGGGCTTCACGGGATACAGGTAGATATACTTCTGCTTTTGAAAGTGAGCGGGTTTGCGATCATTGGCATATTTATCGGAACAACCGTCGGACGACATATTGGAGGAGAAAAACTAAAGCCTGCATTTGGGTGGTTCTTATTGGTAATGGGCATTTATATTCTGCTGCGTGAAACAGGAATCATGGAACGGATACTCAGGTGACTTCAAACTGTGTTCATCATATCTGCAATCTTGTTTTTGATTCCGGCTATTCTTTTTGTAGAAACTTATTTTATATATGATAATTGTTAATTTTTAAATGCTTGATTTCCGTTTCTGACAGTTGCCGACTGATTAAAAATCCTGATTAACAAAGGGCTACAGTTTATTTGCCTGACCATATTTGTATAGTTTCAAAATGCCTCAAAAATGGCTTGTGTAACATAAGTTGCAGTTGGTATTCCACTGAACGGCGAATTTTGTATCAACTAAAAACAGAGAATATGTTTAACCTATTCGGATTTGGCAAAAGCCGTTCGGAAGACCTCAAAAAACTGATTGCTGAAGGAGCTACGCTTTTGGATGTGCGCACTCGCGCAGAGTTTGCGGGAGGCAGTGCCAAGGGAGCCATCAACATTCCGCTCGACGAACTTTCGAAAAACATCAAGCGTCTGGAAGGCAAGAAAAGTATTCTTGTGTTTTGTCGGTCGGGAGCGCGCTCGGCTCAAGCGAAGAATTTTCTGGAAAGTATTGGCTTCAGCGATGTGGTCAATGGAGGATCCTGGCAGGACGTAGCCTCACTGCAGTAAATCTCAGGGTCTTGCATAAGGAAGCCGGGAAATCAGACGCGTTTCAAGATATGCATCGAGTCCCTGAGCAGAGGCAATTCCTGCAGAGCTGAGTTCTGAAAAGCCATCATCAGAGCAAGGAACATCTGATTCTATCCGCATGATTTTTCCGATCAGGAAAATTGTGCCATTGGAAGAAATCGGGATTTTTTCATGCGGTTCAAGAATGATTCTGACCGGTGATTCTTCCACCACAGGAGCTGCAAAACCCGGGCGAAAGCCGGGGGTGAATCCGCAGGCCTCAAATTCAGAAATATCTGAAGGATATTTTGCTGAAGTCTGATGGGCATCCCGTATGCGGCTTACAGGAATATAATTGAGGGAAAAGCTGCCTGTTGCTTCGATATTCGCAAGGCTGTGACGCGGAACAGTATCCGGGCGGAAAAGCAAGCCCCACAAGGGCGGATCGGCACCCACATGAACCAGAGAATTGAAAATCGCAAGATTGGTTGTGCCGGAAGGAGAAATCGTTCCCAGCAGCGCGGCCTGACGAAAACCGGCGAGGGAGTTCAGAAAAGTGGCGCGAAATCGCCGTTCCATCGAAGCAATATCTTCT
>CAZUHX010000083.1:2965-9814 GCA_964620795.1 uncultured Chitinophagaceae bacterium | reverse complement strand
TGCCACCGTTTATTCTTTGCACCTAAGCTCTTAAACGTTTTTCCAGCTTTGCCCCGACATTTAAATATAGTATAAAAACTCAAATGTGTTTTCCGTGCCATTTTAGCCTGCTTAGACACCACATTCATCTAATCCACAAAAAGCATCACGAGCGAATCTCCGATATCTTTTGGCAACGCTTGGGAACCCATTGCAACGGAAAGCCGCGCCAGGGGGTGGAGGGGACGGCGCAGCCGTGTGGCGGCGGGGCGAGTAGGGGCAGAAAATCTTCTGCCCCTACCGCAACCCGCCGCCACGGAACCCCCGCAACACCCGGCCCCGCTCCGCGGGGAGGCGCCCTCTTAAAGTCAAAAGTTCAAATCAGGTTCTTACAACGAAGTATAATTACTTTATACTTTCTCCATTCACTATTCCGGCTTTCTGCTTTCAAACGGAGTTCGCGCTTCAGGGAACCGGATCTATACCCGATCCGCCCCAGGGATGGCAGCGCATGATCCTTCGGATTGCCAGATAGCCGCCCTTCCATGCACCATAGCGCTCTACCGCCTCTGCCGCATAGGCCGAGCAGCTGGGATGATACCTGCAGGATGGCGGCAATGCCGGTGAAATCATCTTTCGGTAAATACGAATAAGTAAAAGGAATATGTGTTTCATTTCCCGCTCCCGTTTTCCTTCAACCTTCTGATCAAACGCTGCAGCAACTGCTCTACCGCCTCTTCTACTTCTGCATGTGTGGGCAAGGCCTTTGTCTTGCAACTCAGCATGAGCAACAGCTGTTCATTTCGCTCTCTTAAAACTTCATACAGTCGGTGTTTCCTTGTCCTCCAGCTTTCTCGCAGCAAACGCTTCACCCGGTTGCGCTGCACGGCTTCCCGAAACTGCCGCCTGGGCGCACTCATCATCACCCTGGCCGGATAAGCCCCGCCGGAAAACGAAGCCGCAAAATAAATCAGGGTAAATCCGGCTATATGCACAGACTTACCCTGATCGAGTAAAACCCTGATTTCAGACTCACGGCACAAACGCTCTTCTTTACAGAACGTGAACCGAAGCCTTTCAGGAGCAGAATTACTTGAGGCGCTTCTCGTCGGAGACGCTGAGCTTGGCTCTTCCTCTTGCCCTGCGGCGGGAGAGAACTTTCTTTCCATTGCGCGACTTCATGCGTTTGCGGAATCCGTGCTTGTTCACCCTTTTGCGGCGGCTGGGCTGGAATGTCCTTTTCATCAGTGTATAATTTTAAAGGTCTTAATTAGGCTCAAAGGGATGCAAAAATACACGCTTTTTTGGGTTTTCCAACCAATGTCTGCTTAATTTCGAAGTCCGGAGCCGCAAGCGCCCGCTCAACATGAACCTGCACAGCCCCATCGCTTATCTCCGCGGCCTCGGTCCGCAACGCGCATTACTGCTGCAGAAAGAGCTGGAAATCAGTACCTTCGGCGATCTGTTGTTTCATTTTCCCTTCCGTTATGTTGACCGCAGCCGCATAGACCAGATACGCTACATCAACCCCAACAGCCAGTTCGTTCAGTTTAAGGGCATTCTCGGCCCCTTCCGGCAAATGGGCGATAAAGGCGGCCGCCGCCTCAGTGCCAGGCTGGAAGATGAAACGGGCAGCATCGAATTGCTTTGGTTCCGCGGACTGGACTATATCTCTAAAAGCCTGAAACCGGGTACCGAATATCTCGTGTTCGGCAAGCCCAACTGGTTCAACGGAAATGTGAACCTGCCCCATCCCGAAATCGAACCCGTCAGCCAGTCGGCACGCATCAGTCCGCTGCAGCCGATTTACTCTACCACTGAAAAGCTGCGCCGCATCGGGCTCGACAGCCGCGGGATCAGAAAGGCGCAGGAGCAACTGCACGAACTTCTGCGCCCTGAAGACCTGCCGGAATACTTCCCTGATCTGCTCATACACCGCTGCCGGCTCATGCCCCGCTATGAGGCCCTGCGGCAACTGCATTTCCCCGATACGCCCGCCCGGGCAGAAGAAGCCCTGCGACGACTTAAATTCGAAGAACTTTTTTTGCTACAGCTGCGCATCCTCCGCGCCAAATCAACAAGACAGGAACTCTCGGCAGGGCATCTGTTCTCTCAGGTGGGAGAAAATTTCATGAGGCTTTACGAAAAACACCTTCCCTTTCAACTCACCGGCGCTCAAAAACGCGTGCTGCGCGAAATACGCCACGATACCCTGAGCGGACGACAAATGAACCGTTTGGTGCAGGGCGATGTGGGCTCGGGAAAAACCGTGGTGGCCTTGCTTTCTATGCTGCTCGCCACCGACAACGGCTATCAGGCCTGCCTGCTCGCTCCCACCGAAATCCTCGCCCGTCAGCACCACCAAAGCATCAGCGAGCTGCTTAAGCCCCTCGGCATACCCGTGGCTTTCCTGTCGGGGCAGGTAAAGGGCGCCGCACGAAAAGAAATTCTGCACGGACTGGCCACAGGAATTCTGCCCATCCTCATCGGAACCCATGCCATACTGGAAGATCCCGTGCGCTTTCAGCGCCTCGGACTAGCCGTTATTGACGAACAACATCGCTTCGGCGTGGAACAGCGCGCCCGCCTCTGGGCCAAAAGTCAGCCGCCGCCTCATGTGCTGGTGATGACCGCCACGCCCATCCCCCGAACCCTGGCCATGACGCTTTATGGCGATCTGGATGTGTCTGTGATCGATGAACTGCCTCCGGGCCGCAAACCCATACAAACGACCCACGCCACAGAAAGAATGCGGCTGCAGGTGTTCGACTTCATGAAAGAACAAATCGCCCTCGGCCGGCAGATCTATGTGGTCTATCCTCTGATCGAAGAATCGGAGAAACTGGACCTCACCGCTCTGGAACAGGGACTTGAAGCACTTGAGCGCGTGTTTCCGCGGCCTCAGTACCACATCAGCATGGTGCACGGAAAAATGCTGCCGGCCAACAAAGACATCGAGATGGCCCGATTCGTGAAGGGCGAAACACAAATCATGGTGGCCACTACCGTGATTGAAGTGGGGGTGAACGTGCCCAATGCATCTGTGATGGTCATCGAACATGCCGAGCGCTTCGGACTCTCGCAGCTGCATCAGCTGCGCGGCAGAGTGGGAAGAGGAGCAGAACAATCCTACTGCATACTGCTCAGCGGCGAAAAACTTCCCGAATACGCCAAAAAACGAATAGAAGTCATGTGCAGAACACAGGATGGATTTGTGATCGCAGAAGAAGACCTCAGATTGCGCGGCCCCGGCGATATTGACGGCACAAGACAGAGTGGCGACCTGGATCTGCGCCTGGCCAATCTCACTGAAGACCAGGATTTGCTGCTTGCCGCCAGAAAGGAAGCCGCAGAACTTGTATCGGCAGATCCCGGACTGCAGCATCCCGACCACCGTCCGCTGCGGGAACACATCGACGGTCTGGGTAAGACGGGGTTTTGGAGCAGGATATCCTGAAACGAATGCGGTTTACATTTTAATTATTTATATATAAACCGGAGAGTTCCTTCGGCTTGTCGGACATGTTTCAAATTTGATTTAGGGGAATGTTTTTATATTTGATGAATTAAAATACGTCTGATGAAAACAGCCTTCTTTAGTCTTTCCACTATCTGCCTGATCATACTTGGCACCGCATCAAACATCAGAGCACAGTTTCAGACCGTCAACACAAGTAATTTACAACTGCAGCAGGCCATCAGCAATCTTAAAGTCATTCAAGCTCTTCCCCTCACAGCCGCGGCTTTAAATGACACCACCAGTAATTTTACCATCACGGCAAACAATAGGCGGGTGTATGCCGAAGGACATGCAACGGCATCCACCGGCAAAGACCCCCTTGAGTATCTGATGATTTCAGACTACAAGGACACGCTGATCAGCGGAAGCATGAAGCATTTTGCCTATCAGACACTTCGGCTTACATCTGCTAATCTTCTGAGATCCTATGCCAACAAAATGATCTCATCAAGCAGCACTCTTAACGCTCCCTTTACCGCTACTACCAGAAGCAGCAACTTTAGGGATGAAATCATTGAAGTTCGAAATTACAGCAATGCAAAAGTTGTGTCTATAGAGTTTCCTAAATTAGAAGCAAGTGAGCGGGCCGTTCCAACAGAATTTAAAGTGGTTCTTGATGCCGCTTCTGTAACATCAACTTATCCCGGAGGAACTGAAACCACAAAGCGCTCCGTTCTTGTTCCTGGAATAAGTTTAACATCCTTCTTTAACACAACCATTAGCGGAATAAATAATTCAACCACTACAAGAATAGCTGCTATTAGCCCCATTAAAATCTCCGCAACGGCTGCTGCTCAGCGCTATCAACTGAGTGATTTTACCATTGATGTCGGTACAAGCTTTGCTCAGGAGTTCGCCCAGTGGATTCAATCTCCCGGTAGGGCTACCGATTTGCGCACAATCCGGATTGCCTACATGAATGGAAATCTACAAACAGAACTGCTTGTGTTGGAGTTGCTGGAAGTTGAGATCATATCCATGAATAATCTTCCGGTTACAGGAAATCAAATCCCAAAAACAAGAATAGGCTTCCGGCCCAAAAGAATAAATGTAAGGGTGAATTGATTTCCTGATATGCTGCCAGACACCAAGAGGTTTTCTTTCCGGCAGATTTCTATTGTACTACAAATTTCATGTAACTAAATATGTACAATATGATACCGAAACCCGATCTTAGACACACACAAATTTTTTATATGTTTCAGCACCTTAAACACAAAAAATGAAAAACAACAAACCACTCACCTACTCTTTGTTCTTTCTCTTGTTGCTTCTCACTTCGGTTTGCACGGCACAAATGCAGGTAGTTGCCCCGACAACTACTTTTCAGATTCAGTTGCTGCAGCAGTCGATCAACAAACTGCGGATTATACAAACCCTTCCGGCGAGTTCATCGAGTCTGGACGATACCACCAGCGCATTCGGCTTCAGACAAAACAACAGCAGACGAAATGCCGAAGGAGGCGCGATGGCCTCTGTAGCAGGAAGTGCTTTTGAGCCGGTGAAAATTTCTGATTTTAAAGACACACTTATAAACGGCACTGTAAAATCATTTTCATACCAGACCATTGCTTCCTCCTCTGCCAAAATCCTGAAAGCCTATTTTGAAAACATAAGTACCGGCGGAAAGGCGTTTAGTGCAGCCACCAGAAACAGCAACTTTTCAAATGAAATCATAGAGGTGCGCAGCTACAGCAATGCCGTAGTTAAGTCTTTTGAGTTGCCCAGAATGTCAGCCAATTCAAGAGATATCGCTGCCTTTAAAGTCGAATTTGAAGCACCTTCAGTTACAACTACTTATCCCGGAGGTAGAGAAACCACTTCCCGCATAGTCTCAAATACCCGAAGAGCTTTCTGCAGCAACTATCGAACTACGATGAGTGGCATGACCACTTCCAACAGCAGAATTTCAGACATCAGCGCCATCAAAATTACTGCAGGCTCTTCAGCTGTTGCCGGAGTTCCTTATCAGCTAAACGACTTCTCTATTGAAGTGGCAACCAGTGTAGTCCAGGAGTACACGCAATGGTTTCAATCTCCTAACAGGGCCACAGATCTCCGCACCTTCAATATTACTTATACAGATGCGGGTCTTAGAACAAATTTGGTGGTAGTAGAGCTACAGGGTGTTGAAATCATTTCTATGAGCAACGTTTCGGTTCCCAGCGGAGCTATACCGAAAACAAAAATCGGACTACGACCTCAAAAGATTAAGGTAACATTCAACTGATCCGACAACCGAGCGTCTCCGGAACCATATGAGGTTACAAAGTACCTTTGAGGTAGATTGCTTAGATCGCAAGTGTGCTGAAAAACTCGTGTTGTGAAACATCTTGGGCTATTGCCCATTAACGCATCATACAAGAAATAGATACGACCGGCGTAAAAGTTTTGAAATTAAACTGCTTGTCGAGCAAGCAACGAATGCCATAATTCAACATCAGATTTCTGCTGATCCTCCAGTCGCCTCCAAAGTTTAAAGTGTAAGGCGGAACCACATCCCATTTCACTGTGTTCTCTGCCACCACGGTTCCGGGAGCGGCATTAAAAACCTTATCCAGAGCCTCTCCCGCAGTTTTGCTGCTCTTTTGCTCCATGAAGAATTCTGCAAAAAACGAATACTTCGGTCCGCCGTAGCGCACATTTAAACCTAGCGAATACAACTGACTAGAGGCTATGGCCTGAGCGGGTGTAAACAACTGCGTTGCCGTATCCAGAATCTGAAAATTCAGCTGCTCTTCATAAAATGAAGCGCGGAACAATCCCGAAATCATAATCTTTTTCCCGATGCCAAAGCCACCGTTTACCCATAAGGCCCAGGCCGTGTTTCTGTTGATACGCAGACTTACCAGCGAACCGGCACTGTCGGTCTGATAAGTATATATTTTCCCGAAAGCAATATCTAAAGAGGGAGAATTCCAATTCTCGGCCACAAACACTTTCGCAGCTTCATTGATCTCCTGTTGTCTTCGGCTGTTGATGCTGTTCAGCTGTTCAATGGTTGTTTTGATTTGCTGCCTGATCGCAGGCTTCTGAAGAACACTGCCAACGGTATCCAAAGCATGCTCGAGCTCCAGCAGCTGTTTTTCCAGGTTTTCCTTCTCAAGCTTATAACGCTCATTGATTTCTACATATAATTCCTTCTGCAATAAAGGGTCCTTTCCCCTGATGATATTGGTTTTAATGGCAAAACCTATCCGCCGGTCATTCTGCTCATTCTGAACAGTGCCCACCGAAACATCAACAGATGCAAGTTTGCGTAAAATCATGGGCGCTTTCTGGTACTTCTCTATGTTTTTGCGGTTGTAAAGAATTTCCCAAAAAGGCTTGGCTTCTATAGCCAGGTTGGG
>CAZUHX010000083.1:0-2865 GCA_964620795.1 uncultured Chitinophagaceae bacterium | reverse complement strand
CAGCAGTCTGTTTTCCGGATATAGAAACTTTAAATCCTGCATGTCTCCGCTTTGAAAACCGGCCGCCTTTCTCTCTTTAAATCTCATGCTAAACATAATTATATTTGATATATTTGTTATGTTCCTAATCCAGCAGCAAAAATCATACCCTCCATGAAAACACAAACTTCAGCACCTCATTCAATCCTCTTATTCCTGTTTGTTTTCTTTTTTTCAACGGGAGTTTCCGCTCAGACATTAAAATATGATCTGTATGTGAAATGCAAAAGCATCAAAGCGGTTAAAGTCGTGGAAGGTCCCTTTGATACAGCCGAGGATATCTGGGCCAAATTGTTTTTCGGCGCAAAACTTCCGGCCGGCGTTCCCAAATCGAATGGAGCTAATCCCGCTTTAAGTTTCAATGATACTCTACAAAGAGGTGCTTATGAATTTCTCAGCGACAAGCAGGTGGGAACGTCCGAAAGCGCGATTGAAAAAACTGTCCTCATCGCCAAAAATCTGAGTTTCAATCAAGTGATGAATACCACAATTGATGTTGGTCTCAGGAATGTACTTGATGATTTTATGGATTATGAAGCAGGCGGCGTTTTGAAAATCAATTATACCTGCAATGAATGCAGCAGAGATAAACAAAGGCATTACTTAATCAAAGAAAACCCCGGCACGGTGAGCTCGCTGCAAAGCTTGCGCGCCTCAGCGGCCAGACAATTTCTCAAAGTGGGCAGCGACACCCGCATGGAACTCAACTATTTTGAAAAAGTGGGTGATCCGGGAAGTTCACAGGTAGTAGTCTATTTCCAGATCGGAGTAGACGTTCACAACTAAACCCGTTTAGTTGCTGTTGATCTTGCTGCCTTTCAAGATCATGGCATTATCTGCTTTCCCGTTGGCGGTTTCAAAATCGAAGGTGATGTCCTTGCCTTTGATGAGCACGGTCCCGTCTTTCTTCAGATTGATACTTGCCGAGCCTGTTTTGATCGTGATCTCATCTCCTGCATTGATCAATATTTTCTTTCCACTGTCGAGCTTGATTTCCTGACTGGCATTGAGCCCCGCCAGCTCTGACAGCGGAACGTATCCCATGAAAAACAGACCCGATATCAAAATCAAAAAGAAACTTTTCTTGTCCATGATTTATTATTTATAGGTAAATCTAATCTGTTTGGGGTGATGAATTCAACACAGGTATCAAATAAACTCATCCCGATACTGAACACTTGAATTTCATAAAATATATGTTTTGTTTTTATTTGCACCGGCAGCCCCTCAACAACATCCCATGTTTCACAAAACACCCTTTTTACTCGCTCTTCTTTGTGCTTCTACCATTCTTCTGAAAGCACAGGCCACAGATCACTCCTGCGAGCCATTCAGCATATTGCCCTCCGACAACCCTTTGGAATACCAGCCCAAACACGACAGTGTTCCCTTTGGCTCGTTTGGAAAGGCGGGAGGAAAGCTGAAGTTTACACCTCTCGTCAACTTTTTCTTCCGACCCGAATTCACCTACAATTACAAAGAAGCCGGCCAGCCAATAGACACCAGTTATTTCAATTTTTATCTGCGTACCGATCTTGGCTTCAGGCTGTCTATTCCCAAAAACATACACTTTGTAGCCAATCTGCAGGCCTATGGCACCTACACCACCATCATCGGCCCGCTCGACAAAACCCTTGGGCTGTATGAAGCCTACATGGATGCTCGCAACATGAGAAACAGTCCGTTTAGCTTCCGCTTCGGAAGGATGAATCTCGGAAAGTACGGAACAGAAATGCTGGTTGGAGATGATGATTTTATCAGAGGACGAAGTTTCGAAAGCTGGAGATTGAGATATGAAACCCAAAAAGTAACAAGCGATCTGATGTGGGTTCAGCTCTACACCTTCACCAACGATACCATCTTTGGCGGCGCATGGCATCATCCCGTGTTTTTCAGTGCTTTCAACACGGTTCGCATCAAAGACGAAATCAATCTGGACATCAACCTTCCATTCATGGTTGATCAATACATCGGCCCATGGCGCACCTACACCCTCATGCCGGATCTTCGGCTGCACGGAAACGTGAAAGGTTTCAGATACAGCGGCGAATTCATTTACCAGGGTGGCTGGACAAAAAACTATCTGCAAGCAGATCGCAAAGGAAGTGTGCAGGCCTTTGCAACCGAATTAAATCTGGGGTACCGGCACAACAAAGGAAAATGGTCGGCAGACCTCTCTTACTATTACGCCTCGGGCGACGACAATGAATCAGACAATACCATCAAATCCTTCAACACGCTTTGGCAGAACGAACACCGCCGCTTCGGACACATAGATGCCTTCAAGGGCTCCAACATACAGGCGGCGACTTTGCATCTGAACTATCGCGTCATCAAAGAGATAGACATGGGCATTCACGCATTGTATGCGCGCGTCAACGAACCGACCGATAAATCTCCGGGGCTTTCTACTTTGGCCAACATCAATCGGCTGAACACAGAAAACCGCAACATCGGCTACGGCGGCGACTACTACATCAACTATTATCTCATGGACTTCTTTGCCCTACAGGTTTCGGTATCCGCATTCATGCCCGGCGCATACACCACAGAGATCAACCGGATTGGCGCGCCGATGGTACGGGCATATATATTAGCGTGTGTAAAAATATAATAACATACAATATATAACTGAACATCTTGCAGCTGTCTGTTCTGCCCGGATCGTGAAAACTGAAGACATTACTCACGACCGGCCGTACTATTTTTAGGAATTTAGATTGGGGCAGCCATCCCCCGCCTCAACAAGCAGGTACGGAACGATAAACCGATTTTATCTTCGGCGGGGTCTGCGCGTGTTGCGCTGCTCCGCTTCGCTTCGGCCCT
>CAZUHX010000082.1:1712-9822 GCA_964620795.1 uncultured Chitinophagaceae bacterium | reverse complement strand
CAGTATTCCGGCGGGGTATTCCACCAACAACACAGATTGTAACGATGGCAATGCAGCCATCAATTCAGGAGCAGTAGAAGTGTGCTTTAATGGCATTGATGATGATTGCGACGGCCTGGTGGATGAAGGTTGCTTAGCCATTTCTGGACGAGATACGGTCTGTCCGGCATCTATAAACGTATATACACTTTTGGGTGCTCCGGCAGGCAGCTACAGCTGGACAGTAAGTCCGGCATTAGGGGTTTCGATCAGCGGTACTGGAATGAGTCGTAATATTCGTATACTCAACCCGGGAAGTTATGTGTTGCAGGTGATCAATACATTAAGTGGCAATACATGGAGTAAAAACATTTTTGTGAGTACCATTCCTTCTAATCCATTAATTAGTGGTCCTATATCGGTTTGTATCGGCAGCCAGGCAGTATACACCGCTACTTCAAATGGTGCATCTTCTTTTGTCTGGCGATCTACTACAGGGCGCAGCTTTTTCCCGAACAGCACCTCAAATCCTGTTAGTGTTTCATTTGGCTTGACTTCCGGCACAGATATCATTAGGGTTAGAGCCGTTAACCGCCATGGTTGCTTATCAAACTCTGAGCGCGCGCTGAGTGTAAATGTAGTTTCAGGAAGCACTCCTGCGGGAGGGGTGATTTCCGGCGATTCAGCAATCTGTATTTCATCTGCTACCCGGTATACTTATCAAGTCAGTGGAATCTTAGGTAGTGTATCTGCCTATCATTGGAGTGCGAGTAACTCAGCGATGATCAGTGGCAGCGATAGTATTGTTCAAATTACATTTATTCAGCCAGGTGTAACAACAATAAGATGTGTACCGCTTAATTCATCTTGTTCGGGCGATACCATAATCTTGAATGTGAATGCCTCTAACTGTGTTAGTATATCAGGGCCTCTCTCGGTCTGTTCAGGTAAGACTTCCGGTTATAAGGCTAGCGTCGCGGGAGTTTATACCTGGTCTCTATCCCCAAGCAGTGCCGGATCGATCCAGTCTGGGCAGGGAAGTGATAGTATTACTGTAATATTTAATGCAAACTTTTCTGTTAACTCAAGTACAGTTACGGTTCAGGCGAGTCCGGTTTCCGGAATCTCCGCCACGCATAATGTAACAGTAAACAATACTCCTGCTACACCGGTGGTTTCATCAATACCAGCAATTGCTTGTTCAAATGCTATGGTAAGCTGTTTGGCCACCTCTCAAGGCGCAGCTACTTATTCATGGGGGGTATTGTATTCGGCGGGTAGTGTCCCAAGTACAGCATCTTCCTTTAACTTTGTCATGGGCGGCAGAAATGCAAGGGTTCAGGTTGCTGGGCGTGCTAATGGTTGCGTAGGGCCTTATGCATTTCTTACCGTGAACAGCCAAACAGCTGGTTGTTCCAAACTGGATCATGAAGGAAGCAGCGAAGCAAGTCCGTCCATTAATATTTATCCAAACCCAGCCCAAGATGTTGTCTCCATTGAACTAATTGGAGGTGAGGAAACTGTTTCAACTGATATTGAAATTCGTGATATCACGGGCTCCCTCGTTCGACAAATCGATGGGGTTCAACTTTATTTGCAACAGCCTTCCGTGCTAAATACATCTCAACTGTCACCAGGGTTGTATCATATTAGCCTAAAATTAAATAATGAACATATAAAAAATGTTCGTTTGCTAATAGTTAGATAAATAGAAATTTTCAATCGCTAAAATTTGAATCGAATGGGGCAGATCTTTAAGTCTGCCCCATTTTCATTTCTAATCTTTGTTTCGGAAGAGTTCTTCATCAAATATGTATCTCTAATTTGTTTGTTAAATACTTTAACAAGCATTTCTGCACCGATTCAAATTACCCCCACTTGTGTGTGCGGAATTGCCGGAACTGTTCATATAAAAGAGCTAAAATGAGTCGAAATTGAAGCATGGCGGTATTGGCACCAGGATACTGATTAGGAACATCAAAGATTTTCTAAAACGAATACAATTTTCTCTTCTTATTATCGATCGTGACCTGCTGTAAAATAACTGCTTGATAGCTTGTAACTACTTCCTGATTCCCCAGGCTACTGCCAGTGCATTGGTCAGCGTAATGGAAACACCCATCACGATTTTGGTCCACATTCTGCTGATTTCTCCCGAAGCATCAACAGCCTCATGCAGCACCTTTGAACGATACAAATCCAGATAAGGCTCCAGAAACAAACTGTCTTTCATGCACAGCAGCACAAAAGCCCCGCAGGCCAGTGCATAGGGAATCCACATCACCTTTTTCTGTGAAAAGGAATAAAAATTGGCGTGAATCAGCATGAGGAAAAAACCCAGATTGCCTGTGAAAATCATCATCGACTTGTAGTTTCTGAATCTGATCAGATTTTGCTCGGGTATTGGTGAGCTTGTAAAACTGTTTTGTGCCATCCAGGCCGAAAACAATCCGCCGAGCACTGTCAGCACAAACACTACCAAAAAAATGCGCAGAATACGCTCGGAAGGCAAGCGCATAAAGCCCTCCGCGGTCTGCACATTCTTATAAATCGTGGCCATGATAATCCCGATGGCCCCCATAAACACGAACAAGATGGCTGAAAACACATGGAAAAATACCAAAATTTGGCGCAATGGGAAGCAGATCAGACTTTGGGGGGCTCCTTCGGCTGCGGAAAAGCTGCGCTTTCCCTTCGCCTCAGGCCGCGCTGTGCAGGGGTTCCGGTTCAGGCTCCTATGCCTTCCTGCATACATTTCGTTTAAGTTGCAGTTTTATCTTTTTTGCTTCCGGAAAGTCTTTGGCCGGCGAGCCTTCACCCCGCCTTTGGCGGCCCTTCCCATCGCTGCCCCGGTCTTGCGATTTCTCGTACCAATCATAGATGAAATCTTGCCCTTCTTTTGAGGATTTCCTGCTTTTTACTGACCAAGCCTGACATTGAAACTAAAAGCCGCGCCAGGGGGTGGAGGGGCCGCCTGCGCCGCCACGGAACCCCCGAAACACCCGGCCCCGCGAGGCGGGGAGGCGCCCTGTTTCTTCGCATAGCGTTTTGCAGCTACCCGAAAGTGGTGGTTTTTAATACAAATGATTACACGGAGAACCCAACTTTCATTCTCTACAAATTTTTCTGCGGAGCACTGAACCGCCACTTTGGGCTAGGTACTATTGGCATTATGTCGTCAAGCGAGTTTTACAGTCTGATTAAGCAACTCCACATTGAAATTTATCTTTGCATTAAGTGCTTTAAATACTTTAATGATTGTTTCAAATCTTGCGTCTGTCAAACTGTTTTCAAGTTTAGAAATTTGAGCTTTTTGAACGCCTACAAGTCTTCCAAGTTCTTCTTGTGTCAAATTACGTTCTATGCGTGCTTGTCTAATGGCTTCTCCAAGCAAGTCAAGTCGTAACTCGTTTTCAAAAGCTTCACGCTTTGGTGTCCCTCGTTTACCGATGTGTTTGTCAGTTATCTCTTCTAGGCTGTAAGTTTTTAATCCTTGCTTTTTCATTTTGTCTTGTCTTTAAGTTCAAAATATTGTTTTCTTAATCGTTTTGCTTTGTCCAGCTCATTTTGTGGAGTTTTATCTGTTTTCTTTATCAGTCCGTGAGTTGATATTACAACTATTTCAGTCTTCTCTGATTTATCCCAAAAAGCAAAAAGTCTGTAATGGGTTTTATTAAACAGCGTTCTAAACTCCCAAATTTCTTCAGTCAATTTTTTGAATAGCTCTTTATCATTTGAAAACCTTGCTTTTGTGATATTGTAAATAATCTTATCCCGCACCTTTTCGTCAAGCTTGTCAAGGAAGTCTGAAGCTTCTTCCAAAAACTCAACTTTAAATTTTGGTGTCAGCATTTGTTAAGCGTTTCTGCAAAGATAATAGTTTCTTTATTAGGAAACATTTTATTGTGTAGTTGTCTTTCAATACTTACTGCCAACTTCTATACCGAGAAGCCATATTTAGATTCTAACTATAATTTAACCGCAGCTGCTTTGCGAACAACAAGCACGCTCTGCCGGTTATGCACAGATTGCCTACCTTTGAACCGATTTTATGAGTGAGCCTTTATTCAGCGACACACGTCTGGCGTTTGCCCACAAAAGCGATCGCGAACTGAAACATGCATCCAATCTTTTTCAGCTGATGGGTTATCCCTGGCTGGTGAATGCCGGTGCCCGTCTTACCTCCCTCGCTCTGGCCTGCCGGCTGCCGCTTACGTCGCTCTATCGCTATACCGTTTATGAGCAATTCTGCGGCGGAGAAACATTTGATGAGTGCAAGCAAGTGATCGAAAACCTGAGCCGCTCAGGAGTGAAGGCCATGCTCAATTACGGCGTGGAACTCAAGGAAACGGAAGCTGATTTTGAGGCCACGGTTCAGCAGAATTTGCAGGCCATCGCTTTTGCCGGAAAGAATCCCGGTTCAGATGTGGTTTGTATCAAAATCACGGGTTTCGGAAGGTTTGGTTTGTTTGAAAAAATGCAGGAGGGCAAAAGCCTCACGGCAGAAGAAAAAGAAGAATATACCCGGGTAGAGCAGCGGTTCATACGCCTTGCTGAAGCCGCAGCACAGGCCGGAGCCGTTTTGTTTACAGATGCCGAGGAATCATGGATTCAGGATCCGCTGGATGAACTGACCACAGCCATGATGCGACGTTTCAACCGCAGCAGAGCCGTGATTTACAATACGTTTCAGATGTACCGGCACGACCGGCTCGCCTATCTGAAAAGCATACTCGCTCAAGCGCGTGCAGAAGGCTGGATAGCAGGCGCCAAGCTGGTGCGCGGAGCTTATATGGAAAAGGAAAGGGAACGTGCAGCTGCCATGAATTATCCTTCGCCCATCCACCGCAACAAGGCCGCCGTTGACCATGATTTTAATGAAGCAGTTGAACTTTGTCTGAATCAGGCAGACCATACGGCGGTGTGTATCGCCTCTCAATCGGAATCGAGTTGTGCGCTTGCTGCCGAAATGATTGACCGCAAAGGCATTGCGCGCAATCATCCGGGTCTGAGTTTTTCTCAGCTTTACGGTATGGGCGACAACATCACTTTTATATTGGCGGGCATGGGTTTCAATGCATATAAATATCTACCCTATGGCCCTGTGAAAGATGTCATTCCTTATCTTATTCGTCGTGCCCAGGAAAACACCTCCGTTGCCGGACAGGTAGGAAGGGAATTAAGGCTGCTGAGGGAGGAGATGAAGAGGAGGAAAATCTGATTATCTTAAAATAAATACATATTTAAATATATATTATCTAATATATATTTACTTCCGCCTCCAGTTCGATTCCGAAACGCTCTTTTACCGATGCTCTGATTTGCCGCGAAAGTTCCAGAATTTCTGCTCCGCCGGCTCCTCCGTAATTAACAATCACCAGCGCCTGCTTTGCATGTGCGCCGCAATGTCCTACAACTTTTCCTTTCCAGCCGCATTGCTCGATCAGCCAGCCGGCAGGAACTTTCGTGAGTGAAGGCTCCGGCCCGGGATAAGTGGGCATCTGCGGAAATTCCATTTGCAGTTTTTGTGCATGAGGTGTTTCAATTACCGGATTTTTAAAGAAGGATCCCGCATTGCCCAAGTCTGCCGGATCGGGAAGTTTTGATCTGCGGATGCGGATCACCGCTTCGCTCACTTCCTTGACTCCCGGCTTATCTATGCCCATCTCTTGCAGGCTTGTGCGGATGTCGCCGTATTGCAGTTTCAGTTCCGGTTTTTTCTGCAGACGCAGCACGATGGCGCATATCAGAAACTGATTCCGCACTTCATGCTTAAAAATACTTTCGCGGTATCCGAATTTGCATTCGGAAGCAGTAAATCGCTGCATCTTTCCGCTTCTAATATTCATGGCTTCCAGATACTCAAAAACATCTTTCAGTTCTACGCCGTATGCTCCGATATTTTGCATGGGAGCGGCACCGCAGCATCCCGGGATCAGACTCAGGTTTTCGATTCCTCCCAGCTTGCGCTCTACCGCCCACTGAACCAGTCCGTGCCAGGATTCGCCGGCCTCGGCCCGCACCCATACTTCTTCATCATTCTCCCGCTCAATAGAAATTCCCCGAAGTTCATTCTTGATGATCAAACCGGGCCAATCTCGTGTGAAAAGCAGATTGCTTCCTCCGCCCAGGATCAGCAGCGGCCCTTCTTCAAATTCCTTAAGTCTTCTGATTTGCTCAAAATCTGCAGTCTGTTTCAAGACTGCCATACTTTTTGCATGGGCGGTGATTCCAAAAGTATGCAGAGGTTTTAAATCAATATGATGCAGTAATTCATTCATCGGCCTAATCTTTCCAGTCCGGCCCGCGCCTTTTGGTCGAGCCCGTTTTTGTATTCATGCGATTCAAAAGACAGACACAAATTAAAATAAGCTGCGGCTTTATTGAGATTTTTTTGTTGTTCGCAGATTAAACCCGCTTCATAGGCGGCGTTAGGCGCATAATAGCGACTAATGTATCTGCCTTTTTCAATGGCCTTGTCGTACAACTGCAGGGCGCGTCCCAGCCGTCCCGTTTCGTGGAATATCCTGGCCTGCCGGTAATACCACTCGGCCTGCTCATCGGCAGAATTTAGTTCCTGTTCGTTAAGCCGATCCAGTTCCTGCTCTGCCAGTTGAAAATATCCTCCGTCAAACAAAAGCCTCGAGCGAAGCAGTGAAAGCTGCAGAACCTTTCCCGACTGCGCTTCGCGAAGTGCTTGTTTATCGGCATCCATGTGGCTGTTGCCGCGGCTTTTGACCAGCTCCATTTGCTGAAGATAGCCTTTGGGATTTCCTTTCAGCAATTCAATCCAGCCCAGCTTTTGTAAACACGATTTGATATAGTTCTTCCCTTTATGCAGTTGCAGAAACCGGTTCAGATCGGTTGCTCCTCCCACATCAAGAGAATACAGCCGCGATAGTCCTTTGAGATAATAAAGCAGATCAAAGGATGCATAAGCCGGTCCCGCAGGCGCTCTGGAAAGCAGTTCCAGAGTTTCTTTGTTGTGACGCGAATAGATGCCAATATGGGCGCAGGTATAGTAATCCATCAGGTTGTTTTCCTGCGGAAAACCCTGACTCATGAGAAAATGCCAGGCCTTGTTGCCTTCATTGCGCAGGTGCAGCAGCAAAAAGGCATACAGGGTTTTGGTTTCATGGGCAAAGAAAAAAGAATCGGAATCGGCACTCAGCACAAGTTTTTCCAGTTCGCGGAAACCCCGGCTGAGGTCGCCGTGTAGCCCCAGCAGATTCATGCCCCACTTATATTTCTCGGGAATGCTGCCCATAAGCGCATATAGCAGTCCGAGTGATTTGCGATTGGGTTTGAAATCGGGATGTTTTTTGCTGTTTTCTTCCAGCAGATGAAGTGCTTTGCGGATATCGAAAACTGCAGAGAGATAATCTCCGTAACGGATCGCCATGACCGCCCAGTGGACCCTCACTTCTGCCTGTGTATAGAGAAACCAGGCTGATTTGCGATCGCCCTCCTGCAGTTTTTCCAGACGCAGCTCTTTGTTCTCTTTCAGACTGTGATACAGCGGCTCATTGTCGCTGATATAAAGACTCAGAAAGTCTACGTAATCCTGCAAAAAAAGAACGGCGAGATTGTCGGGATGTCTTTGCCGTTCGCTCAGCAGTTTGCGGTTACCCTGATCGAGTCTGAGAGAAATCAGGTCACGGTAGGCCGACTGACAATTTGTATTGAATTGAAAATAGCCGGCCCCCCATAGCCCGGGCACAAAAAAGAAAAACCCCCACAAGGTGAGGGTTATGCGTTTATAAAGCGGCATCAGTTAAGGTTTCCGCTTCGGAAATTACTCTTCAGTGATCTCGCCGAAAGGCACCAGGATTCTTCCGCAATGTTCGCACAGAATAATGCGGCGAAGCTGGCGGATTTCACTCTGGCGCTGGGGTGGGATTTTTGCATAGCAGCCGCCGCAGGCAGAGCGCTGAATGCTCACCACAGAAAGGCCGTTGCGGTAGGCGCCACGAACTTTTTTGTAGGCTTTGAGCAATCGGTCTTCAATATTTTTAGACTGCTTATCAGACTGTTTTTGAAGCTCTTGCTCTTCTTTGTCGGTTTCTTCAATAATCTTTTCCAGTTCCTTTTGCTTGGCCTTAAGGTTTTTCTCACAGTTGCTGATCAGGCT
>CAZUHX010000082.1:0-1612 GCA_964620795.1 uncultured Chitinophagaceae bacterium | reverse complement strand
TCGCCCTTCAAAATCTGGATGCGGTCAATCTGGGAGTCGATCTGCTGCAATTCGTACAATTGCTTCAGTTTCTCCTCTATCGGTATTTCTTTGACGGCAGTGGCCATGTTACAGGTAATTTACTGGATTGGTATTGACTTGGCTTAGAAGGACGGCAAAAGTAGGAAATTTTTCCTTCAAAACCGCCTGAATGAGTCGGGGAGTGAACTGTTCGGTCTCAAAATGGCCAATATCAGCCACCACGATTCGTCCGTCGGCCTCGAAAAAGTCGTGGTATTTGAAGTCGGAGGTCAGGAAAAGCTCAGCTCCGGCGCGGATGGCATCTTTAAGCAGAAAGCGGCCCGAACCTCCGCAAACGGCGATTTTCCGGACTTTCAAACCGGGCGAAACCCGGGTGTGCCTGATGCAGCCGCAGCCGAAGGATTTTTTTATCTTTTGAAGAAACTCAATGGCATCTGTGGCTTCGGGCAGCATTCCGATCATACCTGCGCCTGCTTCCTGATGAACATTGGCTAAAGTGCTGAGCTGGTAGGCAATTTCTTCGTAGGGATGGGCCGCCCGCATGTTCTTCAAAACGGCAGCTGTATTCCAGTCCGGAAAAATCACTTCCAGGCGGTTTTCTTTGACTTGCTCGTAAATCCCTGAAGTTCCGATAGTGGGAGAGGAGCCTTCTTCTCCTTTGAAGGTGCCTGTGCCTTCTACCCGAAAGCTGGCGTGAGAATAATTGCCGATATGACCCGCACCCGCCTCAAACAGGGCTTTAGCCAGGGCTTCTGTATGCTCTACCGGCACATAAACCGTGAGTTTTCGGAGTATACCGGCTTTGGGCTGTAGAATTCCTGAGTATTCCAGCTGCAATTGCCTCAGGATTTCCCTGTTCACGCCTTCTTTTACATGATCAAGATTGGTGTGAATGGCATAAATCGCGATTCCGTTTTGGATGGCCTTGATGAGGCAGCGCTGTACCGGATCCCGGGGAGTGATTTGCTTCAGACTGCCAAAAATCAACGGATGATGCGCGATGATCAGTCCGGCACCCATAGAAATAGCCTCATCCACTACCTCCTCCGTGCAGTCGAGGGTACACAAAATCTTGTCTGTATCCAGATTTGGATCGCCGCACTGCAGCCCGCAATTGTCGTAACTTTCCTGCAGGGAGAGCGGTGCGTGGGCTTCAAGCAGCTCAATGATCCTTGAGATTTTCATGCAGGCAAATATATGCTTCCCATTGTGTTTCTTTGCCGAAACCATGAAGCCCACTGTAGTATTTACCTACGCCTTCAGGTCCACCTTTGTGGCCAAAGACATGGAGATTCTCCGGCCTCATTTTGAGCTGGAATGCTTTGATTTTTTTACCGTTTCCAAGTGGAAAACACCCATTCTGTTTTTAAAACAGTTGCTGTTTTTGCTTAAAACAAGCAGACGGTCTGATCTGCATTTGATTCAGTTTGCGGGTTATCATTCTCTTTTGCCTTGTCTCTTTGCACGGCTTTTCCGTTGTCCGGCTGTGATCATGATTGGGGGAACAGATGCGGTGGCCTTTCCTTCGATTGGTTATAACCTGCTAAATGCGATTATCTCCTTCTACCGTGGACATTTTCTATTAGGTCTA
>CAZUHX010000081.1:0-9980 GCA_964620795.1 uncultured Chitinophagaceae bacterium | reverse complement strand
TCAGCCAGTGGAGTCCCGCCAGTTCCTTCCAACAACAAAAAATTCTGCGCCCAGGCCAGATGCGCTGCGATCCAGTATATGGAGTTCATCTTCTTCCCATTCATCTCCGGTTGCAGGTAGGGATCTACTTCTTTAACTGATTTGAAATAAAACATGGTCATCCCTCTGCTGAAGTCAACCGTATCTGCCAATAAGAGCGCTCGTGTATTTTGCATTACGCAATTTAAACCCCTTTCAACAGAGTTGCAAACAGCCGGCTATTTTTCGCATGGGCTTAATTTTTAGATTTGTGGCAACAACACGCCCTTATGCCCATTGCTTTCTTGCTTCTGATTCTTATGCTTGGCGCATCCGAAGCCATTGCTCAGGACTCAGCTCAACATTCCCGAAGACCGGATCTGTTTCGCTATACCCAAACGGGGCTCGCCAATGTCTATACCGACGAATGGGATATGGAGAACCACCACTACCGGGCTATTCATGAATTTGATTACTACTCCAACACCGACGGTATCAATGGCCGGCTCCCAACCCGAAAACTTCGGGGAAAGCCCATTCCCGAATGGATGCGACTGGTTGAGCGGGGCCGTATTTCAGACAACATACGCTTCGAAGACAATCTGGGAGCGGGAACCACCCACAGGCTTTATTTCCCGAAAATCAAAACAGCATTCTTCGCCGGCTATAAACTCCGCTCTCTTAACGCCATGAATACCAACCGGGCTACCTTCAATTTCTTTTACACCCCTGATACCCCGACCTATTCCAAAGCGGCAGAATTCGGCAATATGTTTTATGAAAGCATCGTGTTTCATGAATTCAAGCTGGGCTTTATCAAACACAAAACCTCCGGCAATACCCGCATCACATACGGCGGTGCCATCGCCTTTCTTGCAGGAGTAAACATGCAGCAGCTTGATCTCACCGGCGGCAAGTTTGGTGTCATTGATTCTGCCAACCGCTACCTGAAATACAATCTGCTTTACCAAAGAGCCGAAATCGGTCAGCCGCGAATGGGCGATGTAAACGGAATGGGAGGATCGGCAGATCTTTTCATCTCTCTGGAATTCAACCGGCGCTGGAAACTGAATCTGGGCATCACCGATCTTGGCGGTTTCAGCTTTGACCTTGATCCCGTAACCTACAAAAGAGAAGACAGCGTAGTCAAAGATCTCAGCTTTCTGGAAGTGCTTAGAAACAATGCCAACAGCAATCTTTCAACAGGAACGATGGACGGTCTCATGAGCTCCCTCGGAATCACCTCTAATGCCGATCAGGTCTTGTTCTTCAATCCGTTTACAGCCTATGGCTCTTTCTCCGGCGCATTCCTCAAAGAAAAGCTGGTGGTCACCGCAGGAGTTATCGTGCGCAATCTGCCGGGCTACTATGCCTATGGATATCTCAAAACCAATTACTTTTTGCCGAAGAATTGGGTCGTATCCAATCAGTTTGGCTACGGCGGCTACTCCCGTTTCAACTGGGGAGTAGAAGTGGCGCATTCCTGGAAACATGTTGATTTTGTAATCGGATCCTCGAATCTGGTCGGTTTGCTGAGCCCAAGAAATTACTACGGCAGATCGCTTTACATGCGCATAGGCACTCACTTCTGAGTAGATGCGGCTTAAAACCAAAATTTTTCTTCGCAGGCACAGTCTCTTTTTTATTGTGCTGCTGGGTTTGGGAATTCACGGAAGGCTATACCAAAAACACAATCTCCTTCAAACCCATCTGATGCATAAAGCCTTCCGATGGGATAGCAGAGGTTACTTTGCTTACCTTCCGGCCTGGACGATCTATCAGGATTTGTCTTTCCGATTCATTGAGCCCATCGAACAAAAACGCTACGGACTGGGCATGGAAGGATATGAGTTCAGGGTCATACAGCCCGACGGTTCGGTGGTCAACAAATGTTTTTCAGGCTCTTCTCTCCTCATTCTTCCCTGGTATGCCATCACCCATGCCGTGCAGCTCGCAGAAAGTCCGATGCAGGCAGATGGCTATTCACCCCCTTATCTCGATGTGTTTTTCTCTGCTGCATTGTTTTACGTGCTGGCCGGAATGCTGCTGCTCTACGCCTCAATGATGCAGTTCGGCTTCAGCCCCTTCCCGGCAAGCATCGCACTGGCTTCGCTATTCATGGGAACCCCACTGTACTATTACAGTCTGGCAGAAAGCGGAATGACCCACGCATTCTCATTCTTTGCCATTTCCCTTTTCATTTTCTTTTGCACCCGGCTATTCCAAAGACCTCTTAAAACAGGCCTGCTCATCGCAAGTGGATTCAGTCTGGGCCTCATCGTACTGATCAGACCGGTCAATGGCATTATACTCATTGTCGTTCCATTCTTGCTTGCCCTCAGACCGGGATCCTGGAAGTCGGTTCCTCTCCTGTTTTCCAGACCCATCCCCATGATACTCGCCGCTTTTGCTGCCATATCTTTACCGGTCTTCCAATTGATCCAATATGATATCCAGACCGGAAGTCCGTTTGTTTATAGCTACAGCCACGAAACCTTCGATTTTCTGCATCCCCACTTTTTCGACATCCTTTTCAGCTACAAGAAAGGACTCTTTACTTATACCCCGTTACTGCTGATCGCCTGTCTGGGAACCCTCCTCTGGCGAAACAGAGCCGGACTTTTATTGAGCTGGTGGCTTGCCTTTGCTGTCATCAGCTGGATCCTCAGCAGCTGGTGGTGCTGGTGGTATGGAGGAAGCTTCGGACTCAGGGCCTTTGTTGACTTTCTTCCCCTGTTTGCCTTTCCGCTTGCTGCAATGATCGGCAAAGCTGAAAAAAGACCCGCCATTTTGATTCCACTTCTGCTGTTGCTGCTCCTCCTTTGCGAACTCAATCGCGGCATGATCTGGGAGTACAAAAATGGCATCATCCACTGGGAAAGCATGGATCGCAAAATGTATTGGGAAAGTATTGCGAAATTGCCCGAGTATTTCAAAGCAAACTACTGATGGAGATTCTGCAAACAGAGGTGTTGATTGTGGGTGCAGGCCCTGCCGGATGCGCGGCAGCACTTTTTCTTGCCAAGGCCGGCGTAAAAAACATCATCCTCTGCGATAAATCCGCCTTCCCCAGAGACAAGGTCTGCGGCGATGCCCTGAGCGGTAAAGTGGTGGAAGTCCTCCGAAAACTCGATCCCGCTTTGCCCGGCGAACTGCAGGCCGATCCTTCCCGCTTTCTTGGCTCCTGGGGCGTAGATTTTATCGCTCCGGGAGGCGAAAGTTTGCGGGTTCCTTTCCGCAGAAAACCGGAAGCAGATACCCCTCCCCCGGGATTTATCGCAACAAGACTCACATTTGATCAGTTTTTATTTGAAAAAACAAAATCTATACCCGGCATCCGCATTTTGCAACACACCGCCCTGCGTCATTACCGCCGCGAAGAAGACCATATGCTGGCAAGTACGGCCGGAGACGAACTTCAAATCAGAAGCAGATTGATCATCGCAGCCGATGGTCCTTCATCTGGAGTTGCCAAAGAGTTTGCCGGTTGGGAGCTGAAGAACCAACATCTCTGCTACGGCATTCGCGCTTATTATGAAGGGGTTGAAGGACTGGATCCCAATGGCTTTATTGAACTACATTTTTTGAAAGAACTCCTTCCGGGCTACTTCTGGATTTTCCCGCTGCCCGGAGGCAAAGCCAACGTAGGTCTCGGTATGCGGGCTGATCTGATCCGGGAGAAAAAACTCCATTTGCCACGGCTGCTCGATCAGCTGCTTGCCCAAAGGCCGGAGCTCCGGAAAAGATTTGAGCATGCCCGCAGAACCGATGAGGTCCGTCTTCACGCCCTGCCCCTCGGATCTGTGCAGAGAAAAGTCAGCGGTCACGGATTTATGCTCACCGGCGATGCAGCTGCCCTGATTGATCCTTTTACGGGAGAAGGCATCGGAAATGCCCTCATGAGCGGAATGCTGGCCGCCGAAACTGCAGCAGCAGCCATTCAGGCAGGGCGCAATGATGCCGAATTCCTCTCAGCCTATGACACTGCCGTTTACCGTCGCCTGGGGCAGGAACTTAAACTCAGTTACCGCATGCAACAGCTGCTGCGTTTCCCCCGGCTCTTTGATTTTGTAGTAAAACGGGCAAACCGCAATGCCACCCTGCGCGAAACCATCTCCTGCATGTTCGAAGACCTGGATCTGCGCGACCGACTGCGTAAGCCCTCCTTCTATTTCAAATTGCTATTTTCGTCGAACTAAAACCCAACAAACATGAAAAGTTTGATGCTCCTTCTGTCTGCGCTTCTGCTCAACCTTGCGGTACATGCTCAGGCCGCCTGCAATCCGGCCAAAGAAGAGAAAGCCATGTCGCTGAGCAAACCCAATAAAGTGGGAGGCTACGGAAAAGTCTTCAAAACCAGTGGGGCTGTAAATGTTTCGGAAATACCGGCAAAAATGGCTTCTGCCAAAGAACTCGAACTCAGCATCCGCGGCAAAGTAGCTGCTGTATGCCAGAAAAAAGGGTGTTGGATGGAAACAGATCTCGGCAACGGCCAAAGCATGCGCATCCGCTTCAAGGACTACGCTTTTTTTGTGCCCATGAACTGCGCAGGAAAAGAGTTTATTGCTCAGGGAAAAGCCAGCTGGTATGAGACCTCTGTAGCCAGTCTGCGTCATTATGCCGAAGATGCCGGGAAGTCTAAAGAAGAAATTGAAGCCATCACTCAACCGCAGAAAGAACTCATTTTCATAGCCGAAGGCGTAATATTTCCTTAAAGATTCTTTTGAATTTCACAGAACACCTTATATTTGCCCGCGCTTTAAAAAGCGGGTTCGATTTCGTAGCTCAGCTGGTAGAGCAATACACTTTTAATGTATGGGTCCCGGGTTCGAATCCCGGCGAAATCACAAAAGCCGGTTTATCCGGCTTTTTTCTTTTCAGGAAAACCCCTAGTCTGATCAGAATATTTTGGGCGCCTCCCTCAGGCTTCGCCTATCGGGCCCCGCTCTCCGCAGCCCGGCCCTGCGGGCACCCTTCGGGTCTGCTCCGATCGGTGGCGCGGGCTTCCGGCTGTTTATAGCCCAAATGTCTGATAGATGTACCAGAAATTGATCTGAATCACCACCATGCCTGCGGCAGCGGGTGAAGCCGCCGGGCCGAAGGACCGGGCCCGAAGGGCCGAAGCAAAGCGGAGCGGCGCAACACGCGCAGACGCAGCCGCATGAAACAAATTGTTGTTGCGACTACCTGACGCTCAACAGGCTGCGGATGGCCGCCCGTATGAACAATACATATATAAAAATATAAGTTTTATTAAGGCAATAGCTGTGAAATCTTGTTTACCGCCCGGCAGCCACTGATATGGATTTGCCCGCATCACGCTTTTTATCTGCCGCGATTTTAAATTGCAGCCCGACATAAAAACTCAAGGCATCGGAAGGAATGATGCCCGGCCCGGGATAAGCATCGGCCCTGCGTGTGAAATATCGGTTGTTGGTTAGATTATTGATTCCGGCCTCCAGCTGAAACCAGCGAAACGGATATTGAACAGACAGATCCATTACGTAATAGGATGGAATGATTCCATTTACCGCTGTGGAGGAAAATTCTGCATTGGAGGCGTCTGTATAATGTTTTCTTACATATGAAAACTGAACACTCAGTTTAGCTTTGTATATCTCTGCAGTGATACCTGTCCTCAATAAAAAAGGCGGCACCAGCTCCACCTGCCGGCCTTCTACCGATGGATCTTTGCTTTGGGTGTAGCGCGCGTATATCACCGATGTATTTATAAACAAGCTCAGGCGGTATTTGCTGGGATTGAGTCGAAGCCAGTGCAGAAACTCCATTTCGGCAAAGGCTTCAACTCCCGCAGTCAGTGAGCGGCCAATATTGGTACGGTAGCGGTAGGGTAAAAACGGAAAGGCAGTATCGTTCAAAAAAATCTGCCCGATCCGGTTATTGTATGCCAAAACAAATCCACTTAAATCATATGTGATAATGTTTTTGTGTGTTCCCCTCAAACCCAGATCAGCATTGAATCCTTTTTCATCCTGAATTTCCGGATCAACTCTGAAATTGGGGTTTACGACCCGAAGGTCACTAAAAGTAATGGAACGGTAGTTCTGCGAGAAATTGCCATACAATTCAATGGCTTCTATGGGTTTGTAGGCGATTCCCAAACCAAGCAGTACGAATCCCCGGCGGCGGTCTCTCTGCTCAGGTAAGAGCGTATCACTCAGCAGATTTCCTGCAAAATCGCGAAGTGTGAGATTATATCTGCCTTCTGCAGCTGTATAGATGTACTCGGTACGGATGCCAGGTGTGATACTCAGACCGGGTAATACATTGAACACTTGCTCGGTAAACCAGGCAAAATTAAAGCCCGGAAAACGATAATCTGATCTACCCGGATTCGAGGGATCAAGATAGTTGAAATCTGCTCCGCTGCCATTGGAAGCAAAACCTTGTTTGCGAAGTGTTTGCCCGCCATAAACCCTAAGTCCGCTCAGGAAAGTGTGTTGACCTTCTTTGATTCGAAAACGCTGCACAAATCGCAGTTCGGCTCCTGCATTCAGGTAGGTATCGTCCAGCAGATCTCGGTTCTGACCACGGTCAATTTCATTGATGCGCTCCAAAATACCCACCGCTTTTCTGCCTGCATACAGCAGGAAAGTGCGGAAGTTGAGGCGGGTTTTTTCTGTTGCTTTTATGTCTATAGTAAGGGCGGCAAGATTCCAGTCTACCTTGAACCAGTTCCTGCTGCGCAGACTCTGCCGGGGATTATCCAAAAACTGCGCGTCGGTGAGTCCGCCGGGCTGCTGTGCGAGATAGGAAAAGCGCGTGTATTCCAGTCCAAGTTCTAATTTTTGTATCGGACGATAAATAAGAGAAGCAAATCCTGCATGGCTTTGAAAAGCTGAATTGGGGCGCCATCCGTCGCCTCGTTTGTATTGATAGTATGCGTAGTAATTGAGCTTTTTGAGATTGCCGCCAATGCTGTTGAAAGTATTAAAGAACTTCCATGAGCCTGCAGTATTTCTGCTGATAAACTCGAAAGGAGTGCCCTGTCGGCCCCGCTTTTTTACAAAATTGACCAGTCCTCCAAACTGTGTTCCGTATTGAAGTGAAGCGGCGCCGCGAACTACTTCTATGCGCTCAGTAGCCTCAACCGGGGGAGTGTAATAACTTTCCGGATAACCCAGTGCATCGGCACTGATGTCGTAGCCGTTTTGCCGCACATTGAAATTGGAATTCCGGTTAGGACTGAGGCCCCTGCCACCGATGCCCAGCTGCAAGCCGCCGCCGTCGCTTTCCCAGATGTTTAGTCCCGGAATTCTGGCAAACACCTGTCGCGCATTGTTGGTGGCCTTATTCATGGCAATCTTTTCCGGCTGTATTACTTCTGTTTTTTTTCCTGCATAGATGGCCGCACCTTCTACTGCCTTGAGTCTGCCCACCGAAAAAGCTTCGCCGCTGCGTTCCCGCACAATCTCCACTTCGGTGAGATCATAGCCCGTAGGTATCATGGGCACAATCAGTGTATCGGAAAACTGCTCCGGACGGATTTCCAATTCCTTGCTTCTGTATCCCAAACTTTGTACTTTAAGAACAAAGGATGTTTTCGGCAAATCATTCAGCTGAAAAACTCCCTGCAGGTTGGTATTGGAATACCTGTGAATCGAAGCAATTTCTATCCGTGCCAGCAAACCGAGGCCGGTGGTGATATCCAACACCCGACCACTCAAAATCTCTCCCTGCGCCTGCGAAGGTGTGGCGTTAAACAGGAGAAAAAACAAAAGAAAAATTGTCGGCTTCATGGTTCAAACGGCAATATCCACTTTTTTGGCTTCCAGTCTTCTTTAAAGTCAAGAAGATTGGCAGATGAATCTATAAACAATTTGCTGGGTCTGCCATTCAGGCTTACATAAACCTCTGCACGAACGAATGGGTTTGGAATACCATTCTCACGGTAGTGATTTCCCAGAAAGTGAGCATACTCCAGAATCATATCCGGCTGCATACTCATTTGTTTTTCCTGATGCGCATTCAGAAATTCTCTATTGTCTACGGCCCCTTCTTTTCCTTTGAGTCCATTGCGCACATAAAATGTAGCCAGGCCGGCCTTTTCCATCAGCATCACCCGCCAGCCGAATCGGTAGCCTTCTTCTGTCCAGAAACGATTGCCCGGATAAAATATATATCTGAAAGGAAATAATAATTGAAATAACACATACATGCTTAATGCGATTAACAGCAGATTCCGGGATACAAATGCCGGTGAATCTGAAACTGCTTCCAACTTGGGTATTGAAAGAACGCGCAGAATCTTCTTTTGAACATCCCGCGGAAAGAAGACAGGCACCCCGAGCACCATAATGGCAGGAAACATTCCAATCTGGAAAAACAATCCGGTGAGTGCATGAAAAAGCACATTGACCACAAATCCATATGCCCAGAAGCGGGAGGCCAGAATAAACGGAATGGTCAAATCATATAAAGCGCCTGCCCAGCTGAAAAACCAGGGAGTGAACTGCCACTCCATCAGCGGGCCAATCAGCGGCCAGTGATTTTGAGCCGGCAGCCAGATTCTTAAAGGCATGGCTTCAATGAGCCAGGAATAATTGAGTTTGGCAATTCCAGCATATATATATACGAGCCCGATCTGAAAGCGAATCAGGTTAGTCGTCCAGGCGGGGATCTGTTCGCGTGGCTTTACCCTGCCGGCCATCGCATCCAGTGAGTAGTTGGCGGCAGCAGGAACCCAACACAATAAAAAAGAAGCCAGAATGATGAAATAATAGTGGTTGAGATAATATGTTTTATCTATTAACTCTGCATAAGTAAATGTGATAAAAAACAGGATAGCGCTCAAGCGGTAATAAAATCCGAGCATGATACCTGCGGCTGCTGCAGCCATAAGCAAGAACCAGACATACATGAGTTCGCGGCCGAAAGGTTTTACCCATGAAAAACCGTAATAGCTGAAATGAAAAACCGGGTTCACAAGCTGATCATCGATCCATCCCAGCATAATAAACCTCAGGGTTCCAAGCAACATCATCATGCCGAAAAGAATGCGAAACAATGCGAGTGGTTCTATGGCAGTCTGTCCGAATAACCAATGCTGACAGATTCTATAAAACAAAGCGGGCTTTGCATTCCTGCAAGGCCCGGTTTGGTCTGTAAACTGAAGAACGCTTTTCACAAGAATCAATTAATCGCCGTCACCGCTGGAATAGGTAATGGAAATTCCCATTAAAGAAGACATATCAGTCTTGATGAAACGTGTAAGCTGCTGCATGGCCATGTAGGCTTCTGTTGCAGGCTGGGGTGAGCTGATCACTTGTTGTGAAAGCGGACTGAGCGGAATGGACTGCAGCTTGGTGCGAACCAGATCAAACTGAGTGGTGGTCTCGCCCACCAGTGCCTCTCCATTGGTGATTCCGCGCAGGTAATCATCGAAACCAATTCCGTCGGCCCCGAATTGATCCAGGCCGAAGTAAATGGAACGCAGTGTTTCAAAATGAGCTTGAATCAATTCAACAGAAATCCCTGAATACAATGCTTCGCATAAGGCAGGCTCCGGGCCGGTTTGTCCTGCTCTTACACCAAGGGGAAGACCAAGCTTGAAGTTTTTTACATTCTCATAGCTGATCAACATATTATTAAAAAGTTGAGATGTTGATCCGCCGGCATCTGTTCCTTTGGCATTGACAAAATCATTTCTGTAGGCAGGCCAGGCATCTGCTACGGCAACACATCTGATTTTAAAATCTTCTGAAATGGCAAGAAGATAACTTCTTCTTTGTGCTCCGGCTGCACCTGAGAAAGCATTCAGCGTAGCGGTTTCATCCTGCGCAAACAACAAATACTCAATACCGAATAGCCCGCGGGTATCTCGGGAAAAATTGTTCAAAGGATCGAACCCCTGATTCCCCATCTGTAAAACATAGCTCTCGAGAGTTGCGGTGTTCACCGGAAAGCTAGACAGATCTGAAGTAAAATCGCCGGTATTCGAT
>CAZUHX010000080.1:6726-10176 GCA_964620795.1 uncultured Chitinophagaceae bacterium | reverse complement strand
TTTCGATCGTGTTACCTGTTTGTGATTGCCCGTTGATGGCATCAAATGCATCCTTGAGGGTGGTATAAGTTCCATTGGAGGAAGAGTGAGCTCCTCCTACGCTTACCTGAGCATTTGAATTTCCTGCAATTGACGAAAGCAGAAGGAAAAGAAAAAAAGCCTGCATTCTTGTTGCAAGTGTACTTGTGCGGGCTGACGATTTGCTTGTGCCGGTTTTGGCACAAAAATTTGAAAGTGACATAAAGATGGTTAGGAGAGAATTTAAGGTGTTGAATTAAACGATGCTTAGTCTTAGAATGGTTCTAATTCAGCATTTCCAAAACTACATAGAATATGAGACCGAAAAATAAGTGCAAACACTCATAGTTTTCGAAATCACTATTCGTTTGTGAGTCAAATCGCTTTAACCAGTCTTTTGTTTTACTTTTCAATAATTCAGTTTATTCTTGACTGATTTAAGTTTTAAGAACTGGCTAACAAGCTGTCTATTACTAACAAATTTGAATGTCATTGTTTGAGTAAAATACTCAATCAAGATTTGTTGGTTGGATCTTCATCCCAATCATTTTTTCAGCATGAATTAAAATTGAAATTGTAAATAAGCATTCGGTTCATTTCAGTATTTGGTCTCACATAAATCAAATAAAAAATATGCCCGAATTTGGTAGTGTCTGATCCTAATCACGTTAAGGGTATTTCAAACAAAACATTTTATCGGCCGCACCAGTCCCGAAATGCACACCACTCACAGGTGTTGCGGTCTTCTGTCTTTTGGAAAGGGATTTCCGGATTGAGCAGCTCATGGCAAAAGCGGCTCAGCTCGGCTTCAAAGGACTGAATGTCGTCTTCTCCCATCTGCATTCCGTCAAATCCCTTTTCGGGATGACGCAGCCAGTAGATGCCCGAAGCAATTTTCTCTTGCCGGCCTCCTAGCATCCAGGCGTAGGCCGCTACTTGTGTGGCCTTAGCATAGGCCTTGTCTCCGAAGTAATACTCCGGCTTTACATTCGCCAGTTTCGAACTCATTTTGCCCGTCTTGTAATCAGCAATCCTGATGTGGCCTTCTCTGAATTCGACCCGGTCTGTAATACCTGAAATTTTGACCTTGCCTAAGGTCGTTTCTACCTCTCTTTCCAGCCGCTGCTCCAGCATGCGAAGCGTGTATGGCCCCGAGGATGCTACTTCTTCAAGATCTGTTTCCACAAAACGTCGCGCCATCCTGGCCGACATCTTCATCAGCAGATAGTTCTGCCCGCTGTCCAGCGCTTCTTCCGGAAAAGATTCACTCATGCACTTTCTCACCAGTGGAAGCGGAAAGTCGGGATCTTCCAGCATTTCACTTAAATCGCGCATGTTCACTTCTTTTCCGATCAGGGGCTTGTATGCCTCCTCCAGCGCATAATGCACGGCTGTTCCCAGCACATCGCTCCCAAGTACATCTTCCAGTTCGTCTGATTCTCTCAATCTGGCTATGTAATGAAGATAAAACTGCATGCTGCATGCTACGGCCGAGTTCAGTGCAGAAGGGGAGAAGCCTTTATCCCGGCTCAGTTCAATGATGCGCTCCATGATAAGCTCATTCTTGGGAAGCAGGT
Organism: uncultured Chitinophagaceae bacterium; assembly: GCA_964620795.1. Lineage (GTDB taxonomy): Bacteria > Bacteroidota > Bacteroidia > Chitinophagales > LD1 > CAZUHX01. Next base: position 8,581 of record CAZUHX010000080.1, on the reverse strand, counting down.
CTTCAGATAGTTCTTCAGGGCTTCTGGCAGGCAAGGGCAGAGCCAGCAGCGTTTCTCTGAATGAAACTTCAGCGCGCTGACGGCATAGTTCTTCCTTGATTTGAAGAATGAATCTGCTCTTTTCATTCTTTTCTCCGCCTTCGCCTCCGGTGGGATAAAGCAGGTAAACGCTCTCTGCCTGATGGAGCAAGCGGTAGAACAGGTAGGAGATAGCCGCATCCTTTTCGCGATGCCCGGGAAGCCAGGCATTTCTGAGTTCCAGCGGCAGGTACGAACCTGCTCCTTTGGCCGGAGGAAGCATGCCTTCTGCGGCACCGATCACGATGACCCTGCGGGCATGGCTCAGCCTTGTTTCATACAGTCCGCAGATCTGAAGTCCTTTTCCTGCCTCGCTCTCATAAGGAAGCCTGCCCGATTGAACGAAGTCGCGGATCCAGGCCATGCAGGCTGCTGCTGAGACTCCTGCTCCGGCAAGCTGCTTCATCCAGGGCGCCAGGCTGTTCAAAAACTGTAAGACCTGACCCATACAAGCCGATTCGGGCAGATCCCAGAGGTGGTCTTCTTTTTCCAGGCGGTTGAGTAAGGATTTTAGCAAATCGCTCAAACCTTCGTGTAGTGAAAGGGCATCGGTGCACGGACGGAACCAAAGTGCTGCATCAGCACCGAAGCGGCGCACAAGCTCTGAAGGAGTGATAAAGAGCAGGTTGCGGCTTCTCCAGCCCGCCGCTTCCTTTTCTCCCGCATCTCCGAAACACATTTTGAAGAAGGGATGCGAGATCAGCCGGAGCAGCGATCGGGTATAAAACTGTATGCCCTTGCTGCCCCCATCGCGCATTTCCTGCTGAAGCCTCAGCCACAGATAAATGAAATCTGAACTGAGTGAATCCTTAAGAGGAAAGCTCATGGAAAGATCCGGTATCCCTGCCGTCTCAGGGATTTGCTTAAGCAGGAACGGAAGATTTTTATCGTCGGCCATGACCAGCAGGGTTTCTTCGGGCCTGTATTCAGGATCACTCAGCAAATCAGACAACACGGCCGCTTGTCCCGATTTTCCATTGATGCCGATGGCTTCTATCTGAAGATTTCGTGAGCCGATATGGGCAGCGGGAGCAAAGCCTTCGGGCACAGGCCAACGGTTCAGGTATTTTCTGAAAAACATTCCGGCTTCGTGCAGCGGATCATGGCAATAATATGTATCGTAATCGGGCAGTACTGTGAGCGTGAAACTTTCGTGCAGCCGGTCAAAAAGTTTCTCTTCTGCCTTCCCGAGATTCGAAAAACCTATGGCCACGAAGCGGGTTCCAGCGGGGATCCAGTTTTCCGGCCACACTTCGGTTGCTGCCTTTCTGTAAACGAAACCCTTGTAGGCTTTTCCCCATTCGGGCATGAGGGTTTGCAGTTCTCCGTAAAGCGAGCGGTATTTGTCCCAAAAATGGAGATAGGCGCGGGCCGTGGCGTTGTCTTCCAGTCCGGGTTCAAATACATTCAGACTTTTCAGCGCATATAATTCATGAAAAAACGGCTTGGCATCCACAAGACCCATATCAATATCGGAGTAGTCTGAAAGCATGGTCATGCCCGAGGCGAAAAATTGCTCGAGACTTTGGTGACCTTCCTGCTCCAGATATCGTTCATATAGAGGAAAAAGTAATTCAAAATCATCGGCAATTTCAAGTCCGCTGAGCCGGCATACCATTTCGTCAGGAAGCATGAACATGGGTAGTAATCCATTCTTGAGCGGAAGCGAAGACAAGGCGTTCTTCATCAGACTTGCCGCGTGAAAGTTGGGCATGATCAGACATACTTGTCTGAAATCATTGCCGGATTCATGCGATAGCCAGTCGGTACATTTGGT
>CAZUHX010000080.1:2918-6716 GCA_964620795.1 uncultured Chitinophagaceae bacterium | reverse complement strand
ATGGTGAATGCAGCGGAATATGTTTTCATACTTGAGGAATTGGGGTAGTGGAAACAGAAATTACTTCACGGGAATCGGTATACACAAGCAGGCAGATTTCAATGCTAAATCCCAGCGCAGAAAGTGCCTGCATGTAGCGAATCATCTGCTCACGGTGTTCTGCTCTTGCCGTTCCGGTTTTAAAATCCAGCAGTCTCGCACGACCGCTGAGTTGATCAATGCTGATTCGGTCGGGCCGGAAACTGTTTCCGCCCGGAACTACAAAATCACGTTCGTTCAACACCAGCTGACCCGCCTCAAAACACTTGCGAAGCTCCCGATGACTTTCCATCATTTCCAGCAATACAGCGGCGGCGTTGCGATTTTCGGATGAGGAAGAAAGTGCCTGACGTACAGACTGTTCGTCCTGCCATAAGGAAGCCAGGGCGTGGAAGTTTTCGCCCCTGCGGGTTTTTAGATTGCCGTTGAATCGCTTGCGAATGCCCGGCGCACGACCGTTGCTTCGTCCGGCTTGCCGGTGCCTGAAATGGTAATTCTCCGGAGGCGCGGCTCTTCGGTTTTCTTTGAACGTATTCGGATTGCCAAAGGAATATTCGAGCATATCTTCCTGCCATAATCCCTGTGCATGCAGAAATCCGATCAGCAAATCCTGGATGCGCAGAGATTCGGAATCCTTGTTTTTTACGGTTTCGGAAAGGATATACAACCTTTGTTCTGCTCTTGTGGTGGCCACATACAATTTGTTGACGGCCTCCAGCTGATCCATGCCTTTTTCAAAGAGTTTGATATCGGCATACCTTGTCTTTTCGAGAGCGCTGTTGTTGCTTACCAGTGCCAGCGGCAGGCCTGGAATGTCTTTTTCAAGGCCTTTGAGCCAGAGAAACGGACTGCTTGCTTTGGCATTCCAAGCGGCATCGCACAAAATGACAACCGGAAACTGCAGTCCTTTTGATTTGTGAATGGTCATGATGCGCACGGCATCCAGATCTTCGGGGTAAAGAATGGAGCATTTTTCCTGATGATCTTCCCAGAACTCGAGAAACTGCATAAGACTGCCTCCGTGACGTCTTGAAAACTGCAGCACGGCATCGCGAAACGCATGCAGATAGGGATCGGTCGCGGCATCCAGTCCAAGCCATTCAAGCAATTCTTCCAGTACATCCTGCAGACGGCAGTTCTTTAAGTGAAGCAGCGGGAAGGTTTTACCGGCCAGTTGTTCGAGCCATGCCAAAAAGCGGGGCTCTGTCATTTTCCAGTCAACGGCTTCCATGGCGGGTAAACCTCTTTTCAAAAACTTTGAAAGCAGGCTTCCAAAAACCGCTCGCAGCAGTCGTTCAGAAGGGCGCTCAATAAATCGCAGGGCAGCCAGTAACAACTGTACTCCCGGATCAAGGCGAATAAGCAAACTCTCTCCTGAAACCACAGGAATGCCTGCTTCCATGAGCCTGGAAGCCATTTTGGCGCCGGTCTGATTGGAGTTGGTTAAAATGGCGATGTCGCGAAAACGATAACCGCTCTCCAGATTTTCATTGATCAGCCGAAGGGTTTCGCTCATGCGCTGTTCAGAAATATCTGTTTCTTCTTCTTTACTCTTTTTGAGAAAGCGGATACTCACAAATCCTTGTTCTCCTTGATGGTGGATGAGCTGCGCATGCCCTTCGTAAATTCTGGGGTCACTCAACCTGCCGCTGCCGGCCAGCCAATCGTAGAAATCATTGTTAAACTTGACCACAAGTGCTTCTGAGCGATAATTGGTTTCCAGTCGATCAGGCCGAAATCCGTGGTTATTGATGGCCTGCTGTCGCATGTCCAGGATGGGATCATCTTCGCTGCCCTGAATATGCGGCAGCTCCACAAACTGTTCAACTCTTCCGCCGCGGAAACGGTAAATGGCCTGCTTGGGATCGCCTACCAGCAGAGATGTTCCCGAATTGTAAAGCGCATGTTCAACCAGTGGCAGAAGATTCCGCCATTGTACTACCGAGGTATCCTGGAATTCATCAATCAGCAGATGCCGGTATCTTTCTCCCAGGCGCTCATAGATCACGGGCGCTTCCTGTCTGCTTACATAGTGATAAACCATTTCATGAAACTCAGCCAGCAGCATCAGCCCTTCCTCGGCTTTCAGGTTTTCAAGTACCCGTCTGAATTCACCTAATAGAGAAAAGCTGTAGAAGTTCTTGAAGAGCAGTTGATAGACCAGAAACTGTTCGCCCCGGCTTTCAAACAGCCCGCGCATAGCCAGGTAATGGGTGCGCAGCTCTTCTTTGATGAGGCTGATCTGTTCAAGCTTGTAAACATCTTTCATGGTCGAAGGCGCCCAGCGGTCTTCGGCTATGGTTTTGGCGGCATGTTTATTTTCAAGCTTGGAGATGTCAGATCCTCCGGAAGCAAAGTGATGGAATGTCCCGAATATTCCGGCGGTTTTCTGTAAAAAATCATCCCCGGAAAGCCCTGCCGAGCGGATCAGCTGCATGGCGCTTCGAGCCTCGCTTTTCAGAAAGGCTTTCATTTCTGCCAATTGCCGTCCGCAATACTCCCGCGCTTCATAAATCTGTTCTGGACTCATCTGCCGGAAGGCATCCCTGTTCAGGATCGCTCCTTCTTCAAACAGTTGTTTGCCCAGCCGGGCAATTTTTTGATTGATCTGCAGTTTACCCGCTTCCTCCAGCTCGTGCAGGCTGAATTCGAGCAGCGTTTTGCCCAGAAGGCTTTCTTCATTTCCTGCGGCTTCTATCAGTAGATCTGCCGCCTGAAGCATCACGGCATCGGTGTCCAGTTCAATTTCATATCCGGGAGGCAAACGCAGTTCATAGGCAAAGCCCTTTACTACCCGGTGAACAAATGAGTCAATGGTTCCTACAGAGAAGTCGCTGTAGTGGTGCAATATATCGCGCAGCAGATTGCCGGCTTGCTGAGCAACGGCCGCCTCAGGAATACCGAGCATTCCGCTCAGTTCTGCCTTCATACCTCCGGTTTTGCCGGGATCCGACATTTCTGACAGCACATGAACAATTCGCTCTTTCATTTCCTGAGCGGCCTTATTGGTGAAGGTAATGGCCAGTATTTTCCGATACCCGCCATCTTCCATCATGGCCAGACGAATGTATTCGCGAACAAGGGTATAAGTTTTTCCGCTTCCTGCGGAGGCTTTACAGGCGATCAGCATGCTATGAATTTAAACTTTAGTTGAAATGAAAACCGCAAATTTATGTACATAACGAAATAATAAATTAACAATAAACACTTAAGTGGAATCGGAAATAAAACAAGATGAATGTATGAGGATACAAACTTCAATCTTCTTGAAAGCAAAGAAAGTATTTTGATACGCAATCTAACTGCGCAATGGAATCCGAATTTGTTTTTCAGGCAAAAATGACTGCCCGGAACTCAGTTGTTTTCCTTTTCATAAAAAACCCATCCGTTTTTTCGATACAACTCCCGAATTTGAGGATACCATGTTTTCGCTTGTTCTTCTTTTCCCTCTTTGGTGACAAGATATACTTTCAGAGGCACCTGCCGGTGCATTACATAATCTCGGTTTCTGAAATCAGAGGATCTTCCGGAAGGCCGCTTGCCGTAAAACAGATGGGCATAGCTTTTAAACTCCGCCACTTCAACGGTAACGCTGTCTGATGCCACGTTTTTCAGAAAGTCGGTATAAGCTCCCTGGCTGTATCGTTCGATCCGGAATCCCAGCTGCCGGTATAGGGTTTGGCCGAAACAAACTGAGCCTAGCATGAGGCGCCCCACACCCGGACCCAAAATCCCGTTCCGTACCAGTAACTCACGATC
>CAZUHX010000080.1:0-2908 GCA_964620795.1 uncultured Chitinophagaceae bacterium | reverse complement strand
CGTACCCGAAAATCCGTTTCGTATCAGTAAAACAGAGCCGAACAGCACCGGCAAAAACAACAATCCGTAGGCCACCTCGGCGGTACTCCAGAATACTTTTGACTGAGCCGCTTCCCGGGCAAAGGGATCTTTGAGCAGGGGAATCCATTCTCCGGCTTCGCGCATAGCTACCACCAGAATAACGGCAGCCAAGGCCCATAAAGTACCAATAAGGAGAACGGGCAGTCCTTGTATCCATGTCCACTGGGTTCTTCTGTTCAGCAACCGATGACACCAGGCTGCAGCAAGAAAGCTGAGCGGAAACCATGCCAGGGAGGAGTAATGGATGATTTTGGTCTGCACCACAGTAAATACAATCAGTACTACCGCAAGAAGAGCTATCATCCAGCGGCGCAGTTCACTTAGTTCATGCTCGTCTCCTGTATCGGAAGCAAGCGCACCAAAGGCCAGGGCAGATGCGGGGAAGCAGCCGAAGAGCAAAACAAGTGGGTGATAAAACCAGGGGCCACCATGTCCTGCATCCCTGGTAGAAAACAATCGAATCTGATAATCAATAAACGCTTTCATGAAGCCGTTATCAGACTTCCATAAATCGGGTCCGATCCACAATGCAGCAGTGAGTATTGAAAAGAAAATCCACAACAAACCGAATGAAGGCCCCGGAAAGTTCTTCCCTTTTTTCCATACAAAGACTACACAAAAAGTGATGAGCAGGAGTAGCAAAGCCACAGGTCCTTTGGTGAGCATAGCAAGCCCGCAAAAAACACCGGACAACATCAATTGAGAAAAGCGCGTCCTGCTGCCGGCTTTTCTGCTTTCAAAGTCTCTGCTTTGTGCCAGTTCGAAAAAGAAGACAAGGGATAAGAAAATGAAAAGATTGAACCAGGGGTCTATGATGCCCGATTTAAAGTATATCTGCGGCAGTAGCGAGCTGCCGAAAAACAAGGCCCATAGAATACCCATACCGGATCCGGCATATCTTTTTCCGGCGATATAGAGGGCCAGCAAGGTGCATAGTCCCGCAATAACATTCGGGAAACGTGCAGCCCATTCGCTTATGCCAAAATACTGCATACTCAGCGCCTGCATCCAGAGGAATAAGGGCGGCTTTTCATAAAATGGTTCAAAATTGATCTGAGGCTGCATCCAGTTTCCGCTGAGCAGCATTTCTCTCGCACATTCGGCAAAATTGATTTCATCCCAGTCAAACAATGGAAAATCCCCAATTCCGGGTAGAAAGACCAGCAGTCCGAAAACCATCAAAAGTAGGGCAGAAGAGAAACTTAGCAGCTTGTTCATCCCTTTCTTTTGATTATTGAAAGATGATACCATTCGGGTATGCCTCTTTGCAACCATCGCTTTTCTGCTTGCAGCAGTAAAAAGCTAACCCCCATTCCCGTGAGGCTGCCGAAGTAGATGTCTTCAAAATAATGCTGAACCAGAAATACCCTCGAAATGCCCACGAGCAGGGCCAGGCTGAAGAATAGGATACTAAAAGCTGTACTGCGGAAGAAAACGGAGAGAAGATAAAACATCCCGAAAGCAGAAGCCGTATGGCCGGAGGGAAAGGAGTGCAGGTGCAAGATTTCAACTCCGTCGGCAAGTTTAAGCGGGACAACCGGAAGTAATTCAGATCCCGGCCGGAGATGATCCGGAAAAACCTGTTGCTTCAAAAAGGCCACAATGAGCATAATCAGTAATAGATTAATGAGCATGATCAGGGTTTCGCCATAACTCCTGAAAAGCAGACTTCCGGTGATCAGAGTGATAAAAACGCCTTCTGCCAGAGAGGTAATAAGAATAAAAAATCTTGCACTGTTTTCATTCATCCAGAGATTCAGCTGAAGGCTTAGCCATGCTTTGTCTTTACTGACTAACAAGACCAGACCTGCCAAAAGAAAAACACCAAACAGGCCAAGAAAGGTTTTATCTGCTTTTCTGAAAGTTTGCGAAGATGCAGGCATATCCTGCAAATTTAGGCTTTATCAATCTTTAAGAGTCTGAGATTTCTCAGATAGAAATCGAGGCTGAAAATGGGAGAATCATTACTTGCTTTCAAAGTCAGAAAAATTCCGACAGGCAGAAGCAGCATGGTAGACAGCCACATGCCCGAAAACGTACTAAGAACATTCTTTTCAGCCATTTTTTCTCCCATGATGGAGGAAACATGGTAAAGTATGAAAAACAGAACAGCATAAAACAGCGGCCAGCCAAGTCCGCCTTTTCTGATGATGCTGCCAAGAGGTGCACCGATGAAAAACAGAACCAGACAAGCAATTGAGAGAGTGAACTTTCGATAAATTTCTATAGTGTTTTCTTTGATTTGCTCCTGCTTGAATATCATTTGTTTGTTGGTGATATCCGCATAGTTGTGGATGTTTCTCGCTTTGTTTATCGCCTGATTAAGTACCAAAAGACGGATAGTCTTATTCTGCTTAATAAAATCTGTTGCAGGGTTTAATGAAGAATAAGTTGTATTGAATATCGCCTGGCTGTCTAGGCCATATGGCCTTAGGAAATCATTGAAACCCGAAAGAACTTTTCTTTCATCAAGTTTCAGGGTATCAATCTGCCCCGACAACTGCCGAAGCGTCAACATGCTTTTGAGATCTTTAAACCAACTTTCATCACTGCGCGACAGCTTAAACTCAGACATGTCGAACCTCTTTTCCCAGCTTTTGAAATAGGTTCGATACATAGCACGGCTGGTATCTCTAATGCCATTGGGTATGACTTCTTTATACTGACTCCCATTTTTAAGTTTAAGAGTGAGCATCAGATGGGCCTCATCTTGAATCATTAATGCCTCTTTGGCTATGATTACATGATCGTTTCCGATTCCGCCGGTGTGGTCATAGATCAGCATATCATAAATGCGGTCAGAGGCGACATCTTTTTTACCTATGCG
>CAZUHX010000079.1:9094-10311 GCA_964620795.1 uncultured Chitinophagaceae bacterium | reverse complement strand
AGCTAATGTACCGCTCAATAAACGGATTACAGTTTTGACTTTGATATTGGATGTATTCAAGCGAACACGAACCAATCTGATAGCGGGCCTGTTGATGGTCAGATTGTTGAATTCGGTGTTACCTGAAATTATCTGATCGCCGGGAGCTGACCTTTCAAAGATAACAGCTCCGCTTCCGGAAACTACGGCATTACCGCCACTCCAATTACCACAAACGCTAAGATCTGCATTAAGTGTAATAGTCACATTGCCTGTGATAGTGACATTGCTCACCCCGACAGGAGTAGTAACCACAGGATCATTTGCGGTTGTTCCGATAGATACATTTACATTACAGCCACCGGGCACACAGCCGGTTGACCAGTTATTAGGATCGTTCCAGTTAGTGGTGTTACCCAACCAGATTGCCGCATTAGAGCTCAAGGTAAGAATCGATGAAACTGCTGAACCGCATCCGTTACCTGAAGCAGATACCAAACAGCGATATCCGAATGAACCTGAAGCAGCATTCAATGCAGTATTAATCGTCATTGAAGCAGAGGTCGCGTTGCTGTAGGTAAAACCAAGAGGAAGATTTGACGATACATTCACCCAGTTAGAACCGTTTTTGTACTGCCATTTGGATTGAAGCGCAGGAATTCCTCCTGAGGCCACCACATTTGCGGTAACAAAACCTCCAAGACAAACGGTTGTATTGGAGAGAGAGGCAGAGGTTATTGTAGGATCCTGTATTACATCCACAGAAACCGAATTACTTGCTGCCGAGGTGCAACCACTTCCGGCTGAGCCTGCGAGTCCTCGATAGTAGTAAGTTCCAGCAACAGAAATACCGGCCACTCCAAAGCCTGAAGAAGATGTTGAATTTGAATAAGTCGAACCTGAAGGAGTTCCGTTGCTGACATTCGACCAGCTGGAATTGTCTGCAGAATATTGCCACTGATAGGTCAAAGAGGGCGTACCTCCGGCAGCAGAGAAAGACAAACCGCTTACGGAACCGCCTTCACAAATCGCTGCGGGAGATGAAGGGTTGCCGGTAATAGAAGGGGCTGCTACTGCAGTGACACTGACTACCTGGGTGAGGGCAGAACCGCAATCGCTTCCTGAGGCGCTCAGGAGGGAGCGGTAGTAATAAGTACCTGCTGCGGTTCCGATATCAGTTACATTCAAAGTATTTGTTGTGGCTCCGGAATAGATTGCACCTGCAGGACTGCCATTGG
>CAZUHX010000079.1:1921-8994 GCA_964620795.1 uncultured Chitinophagaceae bacterium | reverse complement strand
CTTGTACCGTCTGCAGAATATTGCCACTGATGCGAGAGTGATGGTGTGCCGCCTGCTGCCGTGTAGCTAAAGCTTGTACTTCCGCCTACACAAATCGCTGTTGCATTGCTCGGCTGAGACGTAACTGATGGATCTGACACTACTGAAACGCTTGCTGAACTGCTAGCTGCTGTAGTACAACCCGCACCGGAGGCGAGGGCAAGACCACGGTAATAATAAGTTCCTGTAGTGGAAATTCCGGCTACGCTGAAATTACTGGCCGATGTAGCATTGGTGTAAACTGATCCTGAAGGGGTACCGTTGGACGTATTTGACCAAGATGAGTTGTCTGAAGAATATTGCCACTGATAAGTCAAAGAGGGAGTTCCTCCCGCAGCTGCGATAGACATGCCTCCTGATGTTCCTCCGGAACAGATGGCAGATGGAGAAGTGGGATTGGTTGTGATGGAAGGCCTGTCGGTAACCGTTAGGGTAGTAGTAGCGGCCGATGTACAGCCACCATTGTTGATCTGCCACTGCAAAGTATAGTTACCTGCTACAGCTGCAGAATTGACAGTCACTGTTGAACTTCCTGAATTGACAGCATTAAATGTGATGTGAGCAGCATTACCACCCGAAGGAACTCCTGTGCAAGACCAGGTGCCCGTTCCAACGCCGGGGGCGTTGCCGGTAAGTGCAGATGTAGTGCCGCCCGCGCAGACTGCGGTAGGAGCGCTGCTAATGCTAGCCGTGGTGGGGTCTGCTATCTTGTAATTTAAAGTAGCTGATGAGAATGTCCAGGTGCCTGTGCTTCGAAACATACCTGTTGCCAAACTGCCTGAACCGGGAGTTACATTGACCGGATTGCTGGTGTACTGAGTCCCGTTTACACAAACTCCGTTGGACTGGGTATTGTTGGTGAAGGAAAAGGTGTAAACTACACCGGCTGAATAAGTGATACTCCGAGATTCGCCCGCGCCTAGGGAAAGAGATTGGCTACTGCAAGTCGGAGCAGTACCGGAACCTGTGTTGCTGACATTGCATTGAGCTCTTGCAAACCTAACATCAAACAGAAAACTACATGCCAAGAACAGAGCAATAAGAAGATTTTGAGTTTGTAATCTTGCAGTCATAACCGTGTATTTTAATCGAATTTAAAGAACTTTTTTTTTAAAAAAAATCAAATTACCCACATTTACTGAACCCTTTAGCAAAATGAGCTTATTTAAACTCCCCCCACGAAACGAATTTTGGGGAAGGTCGTATGTTACGCTGAAGCAAGAGTTGATACTAGCTCGTAAGTGCAAATGTCTCTCTGACAATTCCCGGAAACCACCGAACACCTTTACTTCTTGCGGTTTTTTGTATCATCCGGAACAGCCTTTTGCATTTCAATTGTATGATGCAGCAATATAAAAGCTGCTACTGTGCATTGTTCAGAAGACATCTTAGATCCTCCTCCTGAGCTAAATGATCCATCCGGAAGTTGTAACTGCTTCAAATTTTTGATCCACCGCCAGTGGATTTGATTGAGAAGACCCGTCTGGATCGCTGCAACATAAGTTTCTATCCTCTTTTCAAATGAGTTTCTCGGATTTTCAATACTGTTAACTACCTTACTACTAAGCAGAGCCTGCAAAGAATCATATCTGTAACTAAACTCCGAAACAATTTCTTTTTTCAATGCAAACCTCATAAGATACATCATATCAACCAAAGGCGCTTCAGAGGTATTGATCAGGGTAAACACCGAGCTTACCAGGTCATCCTGACTGTATGCTGAAGGAAATAAATAAACTCCATAAGCCAGTTTTTCAAAAGGCGTTTTAGGCAGTTTCCCTTTAAGCGAAACTGTACCCATCAAACACCCTTCTATTGATGCCCGGGCATGAATGATGCCATCGGCCTTTCGCTGCCTCAACAATACGCATGGATCCAGACCCGAAATCTGAAATCCTTTTTGGGCGTAAAGTCGCTGAAGTGCAAGAAGAGTAGCCGGCCTCAACGAATCTTTTCTTGAAACAAGCCATTGTTCAGTCCGTTTAAGAATGGGTTCAATGGAGTCTTTAGTAAGCTGTGCTGAAGTAAACAGGCTGAAGAAGAGAAAACCGGCTAACAATATGAATCGCAAAGAAGCTGAATTATTCATCTTTGCAAAACTGACAAATCCATTGCAGAAACGCACATTTAAATATACCTCTGTAAAATGTCTATTTCTGTTAATCTGTACGGCTTGGATCTGAATCGGGTATCCAGGGCCGATCACCGATCCCCAGCAGATGAGCAGCAAAACGGCCTGCCGTAAAAAGATAGTCTGATAGTCTGTTGAGGTAGATTACAATCTGAGGATCTCCGGGCTCAGCCTCCATGAGTGCAACAACAACGCGCTCTGCTCGCCTGCATACAGTGCGGGCCAAATGACAATGAGACACCAAAGGGTGCCCGCCCGGAAGAATAAAGTTTTTGAGTGGCTCAAGATGAGCATCCATGCGGTCAATTGCCGATTCTATGGAAGGAATATCGCTTTCTCTTACAGCCACGAAACTCAATTTAGGATTTTGCGGATCAGCGGAAAGAGATGCCCCGATGGCGAAAAGGCGGTCCTGAATGCCAAGCAACTCCGCTTTTACAGTGCTATCGGTAAACTGATCTGCCAAAAGACCAATCCATGCGTTAAGTTCGTCAACAGTACCATAGGCATCAATTCTCAGGTCTGATTTTTTTACTTTCCTTCCTCCCCAGAGAGATGTTTCTCCTCTATCGCCTGTTTTGGTGTAAATTTTCATGCAAACTGGAACAAATCAGGAAAGAACAGGTTCATTTCTCTGCCGATTAATTGCATCAGACTCTATTTTACCATCACGCAAACGAATAAGTCGAATAGCATGCTTTGCAATATCTTCTTCATGCGTAACCAGGATAACGGTGTTTCCCGCCTGATGGATAGATTCGAAAATCGACATAATCTCGTAAGATGTTTTCGTATCCAGGTTGCCTGTAGGTTCATCAGCCAGGATGATGGAAGGGCGATTAACTAATGCCCTTGCTATGGCCACCCGTTGACGCTGGCCTCCTGAAAGCTGGTTCGGTTTATGATCCATTCTTTCCTGAAGACCCACCATAGCCATTACCTCTTTGGCTCGTTCAGTTCTTTGTTTGTCGCCCATGCCGGCATAAACCAGCGGAAGAGCAACATTTTCAAGTGCGCTCAGGCGGGGAAGAAGATTAAATGTCTGGAAAACGAATCCTATTTCTTTGTTCCGAATATGTGCAAGTTCATCATCGCTCATCTCAGAAACCTCGGTACCATTCAGCACATAACTTCCGGAACTTGGAGTGTCAAGACAGCCGAGGATATTCATCAATGTTGACTTTCCTGAACCGGAAGGGCCCATGAGTGCTACATACTCATTTTTGTTGATTGCTAAAGAGACACCGTCAAGGGCATTGATCTCCTGCCCTCCCAGGAGATAGCATTTCCTGATATCGCTGATGCGAATGACCGCACTCATGACTTCTGACGAATCACTTTAGGCACCTTAAAATAATCAGAATCTTTTTGCGGAGCATTCTGCAAGGCCTGTTCACGACTCACAGAAATAGACGAAAAATCTTCCCTGAGGCGGTTGTTTTCCGCTGAGAGATAAACCAGAGGCGATATGCCTTCCACATTAACTTCCTGAAGCTTTTCAACCATAGAGAGTATTTTATCCAGGTCTTTCAAAAGCCGCTCTTTCTCAACAGGACTAAAGTCGAGCTTGCTCAGTTCAGACAACCGCTCAATGAGCTGAGGAGTGATTTCCATGGGTTAAAAAGAGAGATTATTTTGTGATTTACCTAATTGCCTTAGGTTTGCAAAGATAAGGTGTGCCTGCATTCAGGCATTATTTAAATCAAAATTAACATGGGAAGAGCAACAGCAGTGAGCGGGGTGAGACCCACCGGCAGGCAGCATCTTGGCAACTATTTTGGTGCGGTGGCCAATTTTGTACGCATGCAGGATGAATACGACAGCTACTTTTTTGTAGCCGATCTTCATTCACTTACCACCCATCCCAAGCCGGGTGATCTGCATGCCAATACCAAGCAAATTGTTATAGAATATCTGGCCTGTGGTCTCGATCCTGAAAAGTGTACATTGTATGTTCAGAGTGACCTTCCGCAGATTCCGCAGCTTTATCTTGTATTTAACATGCTGGCTTACATGGGTGAATTGGAACGCTCAGCCACTTTCAAAGACAAAGTAAGAAGCCAGCCGGACAATGTAAACGCAGGATTGTTAACCTATCCTGTGCTCATGGCAGTTGACATTCTGATTCACAGAGCTGTGAAAGTTCCGGTGGGAAAGGATCAAGAACAGCACCTCGAAATGACCCGTGATTTTGCGGGGAGATTCAATCATCTGTATCAGACCGACTTTTTCCCTCTACCTGAAGCATTTAGTTATGGCGAAGGATTGATCAAAATTCCCGGGCTTGACGGCAAGGGCAAGATGAGCAAATCTAACGGAGACGCCTCCTGCATCTATCTGGATGACGAACCGGAAGTGATCAGAAAAAAAATCATGAAGGCTGTAAGTGATTCCGGCCCGGCAGCTCCGGGAGCGGCCAAATCGGAGGCTGTGAATAATTTGTTTGACCTGATGAAGGCCGTGAGCAGTGAGCAAAGTCTTCAATATTTTGAAGACAGCTATCAGCAGGGAAATATTCGATATGGCGATATGAAGAAGCAACTTGCAGAAGACATGCTTGCTTTTATCCATCCCATTCGGGAAAAAATCAGGGAGCTGCATGCAGACCCTGCTGCGGTATCCAAAGCATTGAGAACAGGAAAGGAAAAAGCCTGGGACAGTGCAGAATACACCTTGCGTGAAGTGCGGCATATTCTTGGGCTCAGGCCTTTCTAAAGTTGCTGCGAAACCTTATATTTACCTGATTTCCTCTCATATGGCCAAGGCAAACAAACCCAAGATCAAGCACATCGCTGTAGCCGGCAACATCGGTGCCGGTAAAACTACACTTACAACTTTACTCTCCCGGCATTTTGGATGGAAGCCGCATTTTGAAGACGTAGAGAACAATCCCTACCTAAATGATTTTTACGAGGATATGCCACGCTGGTCCTTCAATCTTCAGGTGTTCTTCTTAAACAGCCGTTTCAGACAAATAATTGATATTCAGAAAGGCGATGATGTTGTGATTCAGGATCGCACCATACACGAGGATGCGCACATTTTTGCGCCCAACCTTCATGCCATGGGTTTGATGAGTACCCGTGACTTTGAAAATTATTCGAAGCTGTTTGATACCATTAATTCCCTGATCAAGCCGCCTGATCTTGTTATCTATCTTAAAGCCTCGGTACCCACATTGGTTAATCAGATTCAAAAGAGGGGCAGAGAATATGAAGACAACTTAAGGCTGGATTACCTGAGGCGTTTGAACGATTATTATGAGAAATGGGCGAACTCTTTCAATGATGGCAGGATGCTGGTGATTGATGTTGAACAACATAACTTCGCCGAGGAGAAGGAAGCCATGGCTGAAGTGATCAATAAAGTTAGTGCCGAATTGTACGGTTTGTTCTGATCTGTTTTTGAGTGGCCGATTTTAATGACCGATGGTCGTTTGGCAGGATTAGACTCCGGTAATTAAGTTTTCGGTTAAAGGCGCATTTTTCAGCTTCTTGCTGCGCCAAGGATGGAAGCAGAGCCGACGAAGGAGGCTGCCCGAAGGGCCGCGCTGCGCACAGCCTGACACCGCCGCTTCTGCAAATTCACTCGAACGCAACAGGCGGCAGCGGCGGTGGGGCGCCCATAATTTACAAGCGATTAAAGTGCTCAGGCTTTTTCTTTCCACTTAATGTTGCAGCCAATCCCCGGTTTCTGATAAGGGTTGGGAACTCTTTTGGCACAAACATCTTGAATGGCAGCAATCAGATCTTTTCCTGTGAGCGGAGTTTGATTGGAGGGCCGGCTGTCATCGATCTGACCACGATATACCAGTCTTCCCGATTCATCGTATAAAAAAACATCTGGTGTACATGCTGCGTCATATGCTTTTGCAACCTCCTGAGATTCATCAAACAAGTATGGGAAAGGATTACCCAATTCTGTCCACCATTCCTTCATTTTTTCAGGATGATCTTCGGGAAAAGCCTTAACGTCATTTGAGTTGATGGCAACTATTCCCAGGCCCAAAGGAGAGTAATCGCTGGCAATTCTGCCGAAAAGCGGAGTCACGTGTTTCACGTAGGGGCAGTGGTTGCAGATAAAGAGGATTAAGGTTCCCGCAGTACCTTTAATTTCACTGAGACTGAGATATTCTCCGCTACAAGGTTCATGCAGCCGGAAGGGGATCAAAGATGAACCCAGGGGGATCATCACAGATGGAGTAAGAGCCATAATGCAAAAATAGCAGTATAGAATCCCTCTGAAAGATTTCTTTGAAGGATTTTAGGATTACATTTACTTAATGAAATGTTTCTTGCCTTTAACCTTGGTATTTGTTCTGTCGCTTATGCTTTTCAGTTCTTGCAGGAAATGCTACGAATGCAGTATTGTTTGCCACAGTTGCTATCAAGCAGACAGCCTTGTGAGCAGTCTATGTTCTGACAGTCTGGCAGATCTAAGGAGCTATAATGATCGTGTTGCCGAGCTTGAATCCACAGGACTGATTTGCCGTTCAGCCTATCGCAATGCCGAAAAGTATTGTATTCATGAATCGGAAGATTTGCGCTACAGTTTATATTACGCAAACAGGCAGTGTTTAGTGAAATAATTGGCGGATAAGCCGAAATTTCGATTTCTAAGCGGAATCTTGGCATGAGTACCTAATCTACTGAAGTCTTATGTTAATTCAGAAATTGGTTAATTTTGCCGCAAAATTTTTAGAAATGGCTAAGGTTAAAGACAAGAAAAAGGCGGCCCCTGCCAAAGCGGCCAATAGTGCGGCTAAAGCTGCAACCAAACCAACACCTGTTGCTGCAAAGGCTGCTGCTAAGCCTCTTTCAAAGTCTCCGGCCAAACCGGCTGCAAAAGCTCCGGCCAAACCGGCTGCAAAAGCTCCGGCCAAACCGGCTGCAAAAGCTCCGGC
>CAZUHX010000079.1:0-1821 GCA_964620795.1 uncultured Chitinophagaceae bacterium | reverse complement strand
CAAACCGGCTGCCAAGGCTCCGGCCAAACCGGCTGCCAAGGCTCCGGCCAAACCGGCTGCCAAGACTCCGGCTAAACCAGCCACCAAAGCTGCGGCAAAGCCGGAAGCCAAATCTCCTGCAAAAGCAGCTCCTCAACCTAAGAAACCGGAACCTGTCAAACAAATGAAAACTCCGGCGGAGGCTTCCAAGCCTGCCGTCGTTTCAAAGAGTGCCGCAGTGGAGAAGGCTGCTTCCAGCCCGGCAAGCCCAGCCAAAACAACGGAGGTTAAAAAGCCTTCAAAGAAGTCATCTTCCAAAACTCCTGCAAAGCCTGCAGTACCTGTTGCTCCTCCACTGCCCAAAGCTGCGCCCAGCATGCCTGAGCCCAAGCATGTACCAACGCCTGTTGCGCCAAGGGGACCATCGGTTCGCTACAGCGATGAGGATCTGAAAGCATTCAGGGATCTCATTGACAGGAAAATCAACATTGCGCGGGAAGAGGTTGTAAGTTTAAAAGATGCCCTAGACAACTACACCGAAAGTCAGGCAGGCAATAAGGCATACAACATGGAGGAAGGTTCTGACACGACAGAAATGGAGACCCTGATGAACCAGATTTCCAGACAGCATCATTACATCCGAAATCTTGAAGCAGCCTTGGTGCGTATTGAAAATAAGACTTACGGAATCTGTCGCATTACAGGCAAGCTTATTGACAAAAATCGCTTGCGTGCTGTTCCCCATGCCACGCTCAGTCTGGAGGCCAAAATGAGCAGGAAACATGATGAATCTACTCCTGGTGCATTTTCGACCTCGGCTCCGCCCCTGGCAAGCGAACAAGAAGATTGAAACCTGTTGACTTCCACAGAGATACGTTTGGCGAGGAACGTTGATCTTGAACCCGGCTGGCACAAAGCTCTTGAAGCAGAGTTTTCAAAGCCCTATTTTGAGCAGCTCACAAATTTTCTGGTAAACAAGAAATCGCAGTCTGTGCCGGTTTATCCGGCAGACCCTCTGATCTTTAATGCATTCCGGCTGACTCCTTTAGAGCATGTAAAAGTGGTCATTCTTGGACAGGATCCCTACCACGGGCCCGGTCAGGCACATGGATTGTGTTTTTCTGTTCCTGAGGGGGTTAAGGCACCTCCGTCACTCAAAAATATTTTTAAAGAGCTTGAAGCAGATCTTGGTCTGAGGACCGAAAATCACACAGATTTGAGTAAGTGGGCGATACAGGGAGTTTTTCTTCTAAACACCATTTTAACTGTTGATGAGGGCAGGCCCGGCTCCCATAAAAATTCCGGTTGGGAGCAGTTTACGGATGAAGTGATCAAAAAAGTATCTGAGAAGCGGGATGCAGTTGTTTTTATGTTGTGGGGCAGCTATGCAAGGAGTAAAAAGCAGCTGATAGACCAAAGCAAACATTTGGTTCTGGAGGCGCAGCATCCGTCTCCTCTATCGGTAAGAGGTTTTCTGGGCTGCCGGCATTTTTCGAAGGCCAACGCATGGCTTCGGGAGAAAGGGCTTTCGGTCATAGACTGGATGCCAGGCTCAAAATAAATCGCCCTTATCATCCGAATCAAAATCTTCCTTACTGTGGTTTCGCTTGATCTGCCCGAAGTCATCTTCCTGATTCATTCGTGATTGTCTGACAATTGTGGTCATCCGCTGACTGGGCGCAAATCCTTCGGACTGATCATTTCCATCTTCAAAATTTTCGAACTTGGCGAATGAATTGATAAACTTGGTATTCACTGTAGTAACAGGGCCATTTCGGTGTTTAGCAATTATGACTTCTGCTAAATTTCTTGTGTCGCGATTGGTATTGGGGTCAACCGTGA
>CAZUHX010000078.1:0-10654 GCA_964620795.1 uncultured Chitinophagaceae bacterium | reverse complement strand
CCTGTTGTACCGATTAGTCCGTCAGCTCCTGTAGCGCCCGTTGCACCGGTAACACCATTGATTCCTGTAGCTCCGGTTGGACCGGTTGCGCCGGCAAGTCCGCCAATTCCTGAGGCGCCTGTAGCGCCCGTCGTACCATTCGATCCATTCGTTCCATTGCTTCCGGTAGGACCGGTTACACCCGTTGTACCATTCGTGCCGGCCGCACCATCATTTCCTGAAGCACCTGTTGCACCAGTCACACCATTTGTTCCATTGTTTCCAGTTGCACCTGTTGGTCCGGTTACTCCGGTAGGACCTATCGGTCCGGTGGCAACATTACATAGTGAGACCCATCTCAGTGAGGAGGCGTTATAGTAAAAGAAGCAGGAGGAGTCTGTATCATAAACGAGTAGGCCGTTGGCGGGAGCCGGAATGCTCAACCTTTGGGTTGCCTGTAAGCGTGGTACCAGCAAGCCCTTGTTTCCGGAAACCAAATCAAGAATGGCAGAAGGGTCGGGGGTTGTAGTGCCCACACCCACATTGTTCTGGGCGCTTGCCAGATAAGATTGCAGCAGGAACTGTACGATTAAAAAAAGCGAACCTGTAAACCTCCTCATTCGATCAGCGAATTAGGGTAACATTGCCTGAGGCAAGTTGTGTTTGATTGCTGCCCCGCAAGCGAAATCTTGCCTGCCATACATAAACCCCAAGTTCTTGAGGCTCGCCTTTGTAAGATCCATCCCAGGCATCTTTGGGATTTTCTGCGGCAAACACCAACTCTCCCCAGCGATTGTAAACCTCGATCTGATAGGTTTCAATGTTATTGTTGAGGGTTCTGAAAAGATCGTTGGAGCCGTCGTTGTTGGGAGAAAATGCCGAAGGAAGAAGAATTTCTGAGCCCTCGAGAATTACCCAAACAGAATCAACAGCAGAGCAGCCATTTGCATCGGTTGCTATGAGTTGATAGAGGGTGCTTTGTGTCGGGTTGGCCGTTGGGTTTCTGCAATCTTCGCAGCTGAGCGAGACAGAAGGTGTCCAGAGAAAAGTATTTACCCCTAAGCCATTGCTCTGAGGATCCAATACCACAGACTCTCCTGCAAAAATCCGAACATCCGGTCCGGCATCCAGGGTGAATCGACGAGCAGCAAGGGCAAAGACCGGACTGCTGAAGTTACTCCAGCTGCTGATTTCAACTGTTGAGAACCTTCCCTGACTTCCCAATGTCGGATTTGAGGTGTTGTTCCACAAGTTGCTTCTCCACTGGGCGATGTCTGTCCAGACACCATCCGAAGATTGCAGGTAGAACATTTTTACATCTGCCGTGCGATCGGAATAAATATTGTGATAGAATCCAGGATTAACACGACAGATTTCTGCATCTGTCTGATTGGTGATAAAAGCTGATGAATCGGGTGAAGGAGCCAGCATCGCGCCAATGGTGTCGGAGGAGGCACTGCCCGGACTGATTTCCAGGGGACGGTAAAATCCTGCGCTTCCGGGAAGCCCCAGAGGAAACACATAAGGGTTCGTTGTGGCAGTGGCTCGGGAAAGCCTCCCTGATCCTGTGCTGCTCACGTAACCGGAAGTGCGGGTAATTGCAGAAACCGAGGCATTGGAAACCAGCATTTCCTGAGATCCTGTTGCCAGCTCAGCATCCTTCAGATTTAAAACACCCGCTACTTCTGCATCTACACCAAGCTGGGTTTTTACAACATTTCCTCCACTGAGTGAGAGATTGTTGAAAGTGGTTCTGGAAGTTCCTGTGATTTGCTGAGCACTGCCATCTAAATCAACCAGCGATTGCCCGGCAGAAAAGTTACTGTTGTTGATCCAGTTACCCGCGATTCTGAAATCTGAAGTTCCGGTTCCAAGGAGATCTGCGTCATTGCGCAAATCGCCCTTCACCACCAACGAACCTGCATTGTTCAGATTGCCGGTGAATCCGGGTGCTGAAAAATTGTGTAAGCCGCCATCCACATAAACATTGGCTCCGGGCTTAATGATGAGCGTGGCGCCATTCACATTCACGAGCGGCTGCGCATACTGGAGCAAAGGCAGCAGCATTGTGGCCAGCAACAGCTTTCTCGATTTATATGGAAAAAGGCTTTTACCCATTTAAACTGCAATTTAGTTTTTGATGTTAATTTTCCCAAATACAAGTTGTTAAGAGTACCTTGCTGTTCAGTCCGAAAACAACACCAGGCAAGCTTTTTCCCTGATTTTGCTGCCGGCCTCCTCTAATGCCCATAAGCTGAGCAGATGAATGCCTGATGGAAGTAACTTGCCTTTTGCACTGCCATTCCAGAATATTTCCCCCTTTTGTTCTAAAAGCGAAACCGGCAGCAAATCGGCTTCTTTTCTCCCTTCAATATCAAATAGTTCTATCCCGCCAAGCCAGTTTCCTTCAGGCAGATTCCAGGAAATAATGGTCGTTTCGGTTCCGGGACGAATTTTAACCGGATTTACTTGTAAGTGACTTTCTGTGGAGGCGTTGACCGAGGTGTATCTGGAATTAGGTAAACCGGGGGTTCCGCCTCCGGCCGTGGTGGCGGCCGACTGCCAGATTCCCGGCATGTTTGAAGAAAAATCGGGCACGGTTTTCTCGAGGCTGATGCCTTCCCTGCTGCTCAGTAAGGGGTGATGCATATTTTGGTCTATACAGAATGAATCCAAAACCTGCTGCGTGGCGCTTTTTAGCAAGAAGCAAGCTCCCTCATCCGGCCAGTTGGGAAGTTTTGATGACTCCCATTTCCGGCCATTCAGAGCAGAAGGAAAACATTGGTTAAGTAGGGCTTTTTGCCCGCAAAAAGCCAGCTCGGTAAGCGGAGGAAGCAGCAATTGACGGTCACACAAGCTTGCATATTCCAATACCTGAGATTCGCGATCCGTTTCATAAATCTTCAATCCCTTTAAACCCAATAAGTCTTGACTATTGTTCCTCAGTTCAAGAAAATCTTCGCATCCGGAAACCGGATCAAACAGAACTTCATTCACCATCAGATTTCCCGGAGCAGGCAAAACGGGCATTCCCCAAAGCACATCCTCCTGCGAAGCAGAATTACCCGCGCAATCATGCAAAGAACGGATACTGAAAGAAATACGATTTCCTTCGGTCATTTCTCTTGACCAGGTCACAGAAACCGATAGCTCACCGGGCAACAAGCGAACGCTTTCAACACTCCATCCATCCCAGGCTTCAATTTGTTCAGGCTTCAGTTCGGGCAAAGGTTCGTTGAACCACAAATTCATCTGCCTGTCGTTTACAAATTCAACCCATTCCAATTCGGGAGCGGTTTGGTCCTGAATGAGCAGCGGCAAATACGGAGGCTCTCCCGGTGTAGCGCCATGCGGATGAAGACAACTGCTCCAATTGCCTGTGACGAGACAAGGATGAGCCAGATCCCGCATTTCCAATGAAAGTCCGCCTTCTCTTTTTTCGGGATCGCTGTACCATTGATCGGTGTATGCTACACTGTGAACTGCCTGCCCCCAAGGGGTTTCAAGAATCAGAAAATCTCCGCTGTTATTTAATGAAGGCCAGTTGATCAGTCCTTCCGCGTTTTTTTCTTGTACCGCTCTACCAAAAACAGTATCAGAAGCAGGATATAAAATTGCAAACTGTGCGGGCGGCAATCTGAGTCTGCGGATGCGAGCCGTAGTCGTTGTATCTCTCAAGGCCCATCCGGCCAGATCAAGTGTATCTGCAGTGGTGTTGTAAATTTCTACAAATTCTGTTGCCGGATAAAACAGGGGCGGATCGGGATCCGGCATGACTTCTGTAATCAATACGCTAAATGCAGCGGGCGGATCCCAACGAAATGATTTTGTGATATTCCATGCCGTATTTCCCGTGCGGTCTTTGATTCCATTAACAATCAGGCGATAGGGACCGGGCTCTAAAGCAGAGGCCAAATCAAGCCACACCAGGGCGGGATTTGATGAATCGGGTGCAGAATTACTCAACACAGGCCCCGGATCCAGGCTGAACAAAGAAGGCAAAGCTGCTGATCCGGGATCAATGGCTTCATTGAAATACACGCCTATTCTCCGGTCTGAAACCGCTTTGACTTCTGAGATCAGCGGCGGACTCAGATCAGGAGTAAACTTCCTGACAGAAATGTTGTCGAAAAGATATTTGTCTGAGCGGCTGGCAGTGATGTATTTACAATATACCCCCATCCAGGAAGCTGCGGGATAAGTATTGTCTGTTACAGATCCCAGCGGAATAGGCAGGCCGTTGCCGCTGCAATCTGCATACAATATCCAGCGCCCGCCGGGAAACCTTACCGCCTCTAACCGGACTCTGTTCATTATCAGATCTGCCGTACAAGCGAAAGGCGCAGTAAACAAGAGTTCTGTAGAAGCACCATCTTGTCTGAAAAATTGAAGGCTGTCGCTGTCGGCTCCGGTTTGGCCCAGTTGAAGAAAATAAGCAAGTGGATTGTTTTTCAAATCAGCGCGATCTGAACTCAGATAAATACGAACGTAATTGGAAGAAGATGGATTAAAACCCAATTCCAGATCTACAGACCATTGGGCAGAGTCCATGAGAGATGACCATGTGCTGAGCGATAAAGTTGAAGATGTTGCAGGACCGGCCGATTGCAGCTGACCGCTTCCGTTGATCATAAAAAATGCCGTATCTCCGCCCCAGGCGGGATTATTGAGAAATTCTCCGTCGGAAAAGGTTTCGCTTATCTGCGCTTGCAGTAAATTGAGGCCCGAAAGCAGAAAGATAATCGTTCCGGAAAGAGACCAAGAAAACCTTCGAACCGAAGTTGTGGCGAGTAGTAATTTCATGAACGGATATTTAGTATGCTAAATTAAAAAATTAATTCTTTTTTTATGAAGGTTGCCGTTGTTGGAGCTACCGGTCTGGTGGGTCAGAAAATGCTTCAGGTTTTGGAAGAGCGGGCCTTTCCGCTGGAAACGCTTATACCGGTAGCCTCCGAGAAAAGTGTTGGCAGTACTGTTTCCTACCGAAAGGAATCTATCCCGGTTTGTTCCTGGCAAGATGCACTCGCACAAAAGCCCACACTGGC
Organism: uncultured Chitinophagaceae bacterium; assembly: GCA_964620795.1. GTDB lineage: Bacteria > Bacteroidota > Bacteroidia > Chitinophagales > LD1 > CAZUHX01. The sequence goes on along the minus strand of CAZUHX010000078.1, from coordinate 5,630 downwards.
CTTGTTCTCGGCAGGCGGAATGGTGTCGAGGGAAATCGCAGCACGCTTTACGGCTGCCGGCTGCCGTGTGATTGATAATTCATCGGCATGGCGCATGGAACCACATGTTCCCCTCATTGTGCCCGAAGTAAATGCAGAGGTGCTGACAGAAAACGACTACCTGATTGCCAATCCGAACTGCTCAACCATACAAATGGTACTCATTCTGCATCCACTACAAAAGAGATATGGCCTGAAGCGCGTTGTCGTTTCAACCTATCAGAGTGTGACGGGTACCGGCAAAAAAGCAGTTGAGCAGCTGATGGGCGAGCGCAACGGAAGTCCGCATACCAAAGCTTATCCGCATCCCATCGATCTCAACATCATTCCGCATATTGATGTATTTCTTGACAACGGATATACCAAAGAGGAAATGAAAATGATTTTGGAGTCGCGGAAAATTCTGGCACTTCCTTCGCTGAAGCTAACTGCCACAACAGTAAGGATTCCGGTCATGGGCGGTCACAGCGAAAGTGTAAATATTGAACTTGAACGAGCTTATGATTTAGAAGAAGTGCGGGAGTTATTGGCGAATAGTCCGGGAGTAAAACTATATGATCAGCCCATGCTGAACGAATATCCTATGCCCATTTTGGTGCACGAGCAAGATGAAACCTGGGTAGGACGGATCCGGCGCGATGAATCTGTTGAAAACGGTTTGAACTGCTGGATAGTGGCCGACAATTTGCGCAAAGGCGCAGCGACCAATGCTGTTCAAATTGCAGAGTATCTGCTTCAGCAATCTTGGTTAAACAAATAAGCTTACTTACCTTCCACTTTCAGAAAAACTCCCATACATGAAACCCCTTCACTTCCTTCTTCTTCTGATTTTACCCGCTTTCTTTTCTGCCTGCAAAAAAGAAAAAGATGAAAATCTGCCTGCTGCTTCCAGCTGCAAGACTGATCTGCCGCCCATTGTGATGGCGCATGGATTGCTGGGTTCGGGCGATACCTATGCCAATCAGGTGATGCGTTTTGGATCCAACGGTTTCTGTCAGGACCGCATGTTTGCCTTCGACTGGAACTCTCTGGACACCACCGTAAATACTTCCATTCAGCTGGATGCCTTCATTGACGAAGTGCTTCAGAAAACAGGAGCATCGAAGGTTGTGCTGATGGGTCATTCGGCTGGCGGTCGTGTAGGTTACGACTATCTGGCCGATGCAGGACGGGCAGCCAAGGTTTCTCATTACGTTCACATCGGAAGTTTTGCCAATTCCGGTCCGGCCGGACCCGGTGGAAGCGTACCTACGCTGAACATATACTGTCCCAACGATGAAGTGGTCAATGGCGCGGATATTCCGGGTGCAACCAATGTGTCTATTCCCGGAAAAGACCATTATGAAGTAGCGACCTGTGCCGAAGCTTTTGATGCCATGTACCGTTTCATCCGCAACGGAGAAGCTCCTGCTACCACGCAGATCGCAGCCGATAACAACATCAGCATTTCGGGCCGTGCGCTTACCTTAGGTGAAAACAATCCCACTTCAGGAGCCAGCATCAAAATCTATGAAACCGATCCCAATACCGGCAACCGCAAAACCACCGATCCCGCCCACAGCCTGACTGCCGATGCCAAAGGCTATTGGGGACCGGTAGCCGCCGAGCCGGGAAAAACGTATGAGTTTGAAGTAACCTCTACCCGCAGCAGTGACCGGGTTATCCATTACTACCGCGAGCCTTTTGTGCGCAGCAATCCGCTGGTTTATCTGCGCACGCTTCCTTCATCGGGAGGCATTGCAGGGCTGATCACCGGCTCGCTTCCTTCGAATGATGCACAGGCCGCGGCAGTGGTTTTTTCCTCTAATCAGGCCGTTGTGACCGGCAGAGATGTACTTACGGTTCAGGGACGCGAGATTTCAAACTCCACTTTCTGTTCTGAAGCAGCCACATCCATTGCCTTTTTTCTATATGATGGCAACAACAACAGCAATACTGAACTCAGCAGTCAGGGCTTCTTCGGCTCCTTTCCATTTCTGGAAGCCATAGATATGTTTTTCCCCACTACAACAGGCAGCTCGATCAATTGCCAAATCAATGGCAGAAATCTGAACGCCAGGGCCTGGAAATCAGCCAGCGAAGGAGTAACTATTCTGGTGTTGGACTAAGAATTAGTCTTCGAGCACGATATCAAACTGAACGAGATCGATGAACTCTTTAACACGCTCTTCGATCTCTTCCTGATCTATTTCCTTTAATCTTTCTGTTCCGAACTTTTCTACACAGAAAGAAGCCATGGCCGATCCGTAAATGATGGCGCGCTTCATATTGTCGAAGCTGATGTCTTTCGTCTTGGCGAGATAGCCGCAGAAGCCACCGGCAAAAGTATCGCCTGCACCGGTGGGGTCAAAAACCTCTTCCAGCGGAAGGGCAGGTGCGAAGAACACATCATGGCCGTGGAAAAGCAGAGCCCCGTGTTCACCTTTTTTGATGACCAGAAACCTGGGGCCCATTTGCAGAATTTTGCGCGCTGCCTTCACCAGCGAAAACTCGTTCGACAATTCGCGGGCTTCCTCATCGTTGATGGTGAGTACATCTACCCGCTTCATTACCTCCAGCAGCGTATCGCGGAATGCAGGCGTCATCCAAAAATTCATGGTGTCGAGTACCACCAGTTTGGGACGGGCCTGAAGCTGATCGAGCACCTTCATCTGCAGGGCGGGATCAATGTTGCCGAGCAGCAGGATATCGGGCTTTCGTGAAGCCGGGGGAATGACCGGATTAAACTCCAGCAAAACATTCAATTCGGTGGTGAGCGTATCGCGGCTGTTCATGTCCATGTGGTACTTTCCTGCCCAGAAGAAAGACTTCTTTCCCTGCTTGATTTCGATGCCGGATGTGTTTACTCCTCTTTTCTTCAAGGCTTCCAGTTCGGCCATATCAAAATCATCTCCTATCACAGAAACGATGTGAATGTCGGGGGTAAAGAAAGAGGCCGACCAGGCGATGTAGGTGGCAGCACCGCCTACAATTTTGTCGGTTTTTCCAAAAGGAGTTTCGATGGCGTCGAAGGCAACAGTGCCTACTGTGAGCAGAGACATGAGTTCAATTTTGCGTGCGAAAATAGGCTTTTTGTATGGCAGTTGAGGCGTAAGATGAAATGTAACATCAAGTAACGGAAAGCCGCGCCAGGGGGTGAAGGGGCCGGCGAAGCCGGGTGGCGGCACGCCACGGGACCCCCGCAACACCCGGCCACGCGAAGCGGGGAGGCGCCCAAATTCGGCGATTCTTTATGAGCTAAATCCGCTTTGTACAGTCTGTTACCGCTGTATCAGAAATGGCGCTGCGCTGAAGACCGGGCCGTCTTCCAGAAACAACAGGTATTTGCCTGCGGGCAAGCCGCCTACGGAAATGGATTCAGAGTTCAAAGGGCCGAAGGTTCTGGCAATTTTTCCGCTCAGGTCTATGAGCGAATATCTTGCGCGGCTTCCGGGTTTGTAGGCTTCGCAGAAACTGAGCCGAATTTCGCCGGAGGCGGGATTGGGATAAACCGCCAGCAGATCGCAGGCCGGAGCAGCGGGCTGCTGAATGGCCGATACCTTGCTGGAATGCATGAGGGTCATGCAGCTCACGATGCGGTCGTCTTCGTCGATCAGGCACAAACGGGCCGAATCATTTCCAAAAACCTCCACCTTACCATATCCGCTTTTGAAATTGGTGTTATTAACGCCCTGTCCGCCGCCATTCCAGAGCGAATCTTTAACGGTTCCCATATTGAGAATGCGCATGATGGAGTCGATATAATAAGTTAGTTCCGGGCCTGTTCCTGCCATGGGGCCGGTATTGAGTTCGGGCAGACCGGCATTGCGGCCGTCGTCCATTACATTGGTATGCACATGTCCGCTGAGCACCATCAGATCGCGGATGTTGTTTTCACGGACAAAATTGAGCAGCGAATCTTGCTCGCGTATGTATCCCGGCCAGTTGGCGGTGATGCCCTGCGCCAGACGAAATCCTGTGCCCGACTGTCCGCCGGCTCCGAAGAACATGCCCTGCAAAGCCAGCGCCACCTGTGCCACCTTGCGGAATGCGCGGTTGAACATCACTCCGCTCACCATGATTTTCCAGTCGGCGGTAGAATTGCGGAGGCCGTTGAGCAACCAGTTGAACTGTTTTGCACCCAGGAGCGTCTGGCCGGGTGTTGGTTCCCAGAGCCAGACCTGATTGATGCTGTCGAAGCGGTAGGTAGAATCCTGGGCGTTGCCGCAATTGCGCACATCCACAAAAAATATTTCCAGATTGCCCATGCGGTAGCTGTGGTACATGCCATCGGCGGGATCATGCGGCGGATATCCCGGGAAGTAGGCCTGATAAGCATACATCATGTTTTCGAAGGCCCCGGCGGGGGTGGGATCAAAGCCGATGAAATTCCTGTAGCCTCCGGTGAGGGTATCCCGCTCAAACCAGGAGTAAGTTCCATTGGTACGGGCCTCGATGCCATCGTGATTGTCTACCACATAATCGTAGGCCGAGCTGCGGAGGCTGGCGGGCATTTGGGGTTCGGAATATCTGCGCTGATAAGAAATTTTGAGCAGGGCCGTATCCATACGGTGATCGCCGGGCAGCTGATAATCGGGATAGGTCCAATCGCCGGTATGCAGCACCAGATCGGGGTTCTGCCTTACGAGAGAAGGAAAAGTGTTGTAAGAACCATACTCCTGGCAACTCAAGACCGCCAGGCTGAGCGGTTTGCGCGAGCCCACAGGCGGGAAGGTTTTAAAAGAAGCCTGCACGGTATCCTGCAGGCCATCTACGGAAATGCGCAGGTGGTAACGGGTATCGGCTTGCAGTCCGCTGAGCGCAATGATCACCGAGGTATCGAGATCGGAAGTGGTTTGTCCGGAAAAGCTGAGGGGAGAGGAAAAGGCGGGATCATCGTCGGCCTGCAGGACGATGGCAGCCGGGGCGGTGGTGCGCACATAAACTCTGGCCGCATCGGGTCTTACGCCACCGGTAACGGGGCCATGGGTTACCCACTGGGCTGCAAGCGGGCTTGCGGCCAGCAGGAGAAAGCAAAAAGCAGAGAATTTCATGGAAATGTTTTGGGCAGAAGGCTTGAAAATACCTTGATTTTTTTGGTAAATACATTGAGCTTGCTATTTTTGCCGTCCATTCCTCGATAGCTCAGCTGGTTAGAGCGACTGACTGTTAATCAGTAGGTCCCTGGTTCGAGCCCAGGTCGGGGAGCCAAACTGGACAGGTCGTTAGAAATAACTTCTTGTCCTTTTTGTTTTTGGGCAAGGCCTTGGCCGGTATTTGTGATATTGTATGTCCTTATAATCCGGCTTTTAACCCCATAAAATTAGCGATGCCATAGGGCGCCTCCCCGCTGCGCGGGGCCGGGTGTTGCGGGGGTTCCGTGGCGTGCCGCCACCCGGCAGAGCCGGCCCCTTCACCCCCTGGCGCGGCTTTTCGTTTCAGCGATAAACCTGCTCAATAAAAAGAGGTAGAAACCACCGCCTAGGGTAATGTTTTTCCCGCAGTTCGTATTAAAAAACCGACTCAAAAAAACGGCTTTAAACCGGTTTGACACGCAGAGAATAACTTTAACATTTACCGCATTTTTGCGGAGAATAACGATTATATTTGCC
>CAZUHX010000077.1:0-10716 GCA_964620795.1 uncultured Chitinophagaceae bacterium | reverse complement strand
CATCATGCCGGGATAGCCCGTGGGCATCTGCGGACTGTGATCAAAATGTCTTAGTATCTGATACTTGCGCGAAGCCAGGTAATGGTGATCGCTGTGCCGTGTCAGTTCAAACAACATGATTCTTCCCACCGGATGATTGGAGTTCCATGAATGAACAGGGAGTACTTTCACGTAATACTCTCCGTCTATTTTCTTTCTGCGAAGGCCGTAATGTTCAATGTAGTTTACCGTCTCGAGCAGCAAAGCACCTCCCATAGCAGAAGCAATAAAAAACAACATGGCCTTCAAACCGAAGAGGTTGAATATGAGCAGCAGCATTCCCCCCTGTATGAACTGATAACGCAGCATTTCATTTTGAATGCTCAAAACGGGGATCCCTGCTTTTTTCAAGCGGTCAGACTCCAGTTTCCAGGCACTGAGCCAACCGGTAACCACAGAGCGGAACCAGAATGCATAAAGGCTCTCTCCATAGCGTGCTGAAGCAGGATCTTCATCTGTGGAAACATGCCGGTGATGGCCGCGGTTGTGTTCTATGAAAAAGTGCATGTAAAGTGAGGTGGAAAGCAACATCTTGGCCATGATTTGCTCATGTTTCGTGAGCCGGTGGCCCAGTTCATGACCAACATTGATGCCAAGCACTCCGCACGAAATACCAAAGGACAGCACATGTCCGGCAAGCTCCCACCAGGGCATTGGCGCATGACTTACTTTATACAAACAGAAAATCATCAGCCCAAACTGCACGGGTACAACACTCCAGACCAAAAGGTCATAACGAATATCTTTTTTAGCCATTTCTTCTTCGGCCTTGCTCATATTTTCGGTAGTGCCCGGAATGATCAACTCAAGCAAGGGAATGATGCCGAATACATAAAGTGGGGCTATGAAAATCCAAAAGCCTCCAGCCAGAAGCGAGGCGAAAATGATGCCGATGCTGAGGTAAACCGAGGCGTATTTCAGAATTCTCCAATTCATGGCTTCATGTTTTATTCAAAGCTAAACGGTATTGCCGTAAAGCCCAACTATTTGCGCCAACTGCTGCCCGGCATTGAAGATTTTCGTATTAAGTCAAAATAATTTGGGGAAACTGAAACTGCGTATTTCTTCCATCTCAATCTTTTTTCTGCTGAGCAGAAATCTGATATTAAGTGATCCTTTGAGTTTGATTTTCATATCACCTCCTTTGAAAAGCCGGGTGAGAATTTCGGCACCGTCGCGAAAGGTGTCTTTTGGTCCCAGCCGGAATTTGATAGGAACTTCAAATGTTTTTCTTCCTCTGATTCTGATGTTTTGATCGGTGGTGATTTGTCCTACAGCGTAATCATTGAGATAAAGATCAAGTGCGGGTTTGTCTATGCGCAGCCCGAGCCGGTTGGGATTGTATAAAACCGCCTTAGCCCTCAGTTCCACTGAAGTCAGTGCAAGTCTTTCCGTTTCTACCTCCTTAACCTCCCGAAGCTCGGGAGCCTGAAGTTTACAGGCACTGAAAGACAGTATCATCAATGCCATCAAAACAAATCTGAATTTTACCATGAGGTTTGTTTACTGCTTAGAAAAATGTTTGTGCTCAGCTTCCCGCGATCCATCCATTTCAGCCGGCGGCATTGAAACAATTCATCTGCTCCGATGCTGTCTCCGTTTCCAATTCCGCCTAGTTCATACAAACTTCGGGCATCCAGGCGAATATAGCCCTGAATCCGGGCGGTATCTCCTGCAGGAATTCTGAGCCGGCTGCCCGGATCAACTCTTCCGGCCTCTTTTTTGTCAAGTTCAATGATGATCTCGCCTGACTCCAATGAGGCTGAGATGAAATTAGGATTGTAAAGTGCAGTGATGAATTGAAGCTCGATGCCCTGTTTCCCCATGTCTCTTACTTCAAATTCAGTTCCTGCATACACTACCGGTTTGAGTATCTGTGAAAGCCCGAGCAGAGCAAACAGCAGCAACAGCAGAATAAGCAGGCGTGGATTTTTCACAGCCGAAAACTGCAACTTTTTTATTTACCGAGCTCGTGTTTAATTGTTGGCAAATTTTCTGCTTCGCTTGAATCCCGTTTTTACCTTTACAAATATTTATGAAAATCATTGGAATTACGGGTACCCTTGGAGCGGGGAAGGGAACGGTGGTTGATTATTTGTGCAATCACCATGGCTTCGCCCATCACTCTGTGCGCGCATACCTTAGTCAGCGGCTGCAGGAAGAAGGCAAAGAAATCAACCGTGATACCATGGTAGAGCTGGCCAATCGCCTTCGTGCAGCACACGGCCCCGATTTTATGGCTGCCGAATTGTACCGCCTGGCATCTGCATCCGGAAGAGATTCGGTGATAGAAAGTATCAGAACCCCGGGAGAGGTGGAATTGCTGCGCAGTCTGGGTAGCTTTTGTTTGCTGGCTGTAGATGCAGATCAGGAGTTGCGCTATTCCCGTATCGTTAGCCGACAGTCTGAAACAGACCGCATAGATTTTGATACTTTCAAAAGAGATGAGGCCCGTGAGATGGAATCAACCGATCCCAACAAGCAAAATCTGAAAGCCTGCATTACTCAGGCTGATTTTCTGCTTCACAACAATGGTTCATTCAAGGATCTATATCAACAAATTGAATATGTCTTCAGCCAAATCAACCGGAGCTGAGGCTCCCTATGTTCGTCCCAGCTGGGATGAATACTTTATGGAAGTGATGGATGCCATTTCCAAGCGTGCTACCTGCGGAAGAGGGCGCAGCGGCTGTGTGATCGCCAAAGACAACAATCTGCTGGTCACCGGCTACGTGGGATCTCCTGTAGGCCTTCCTCATTGCGATGATGTGGGCCACCAAATGAAAAAGATGGTGCATGAAGACGGCTCGGTTACTGAGCACTGCGTGCGAACGGTGCATGCCGAGCAGAATGCCATTTGTCAGGCAGCCAAAAGAGGTATTTCGATCAATGGAGCAACGCTCTATTGCAGAATGACTCCCTGCAGGGTTTGCGCCATGCTCATTATCAATTGCGGCGTATCAAGAGTGGTATGCCAGCGCAAATACCATGCGGGCGGAGAAAGTGAAGAAATGTTTCGAACAGCAGGAGTGAGGCTGGAGTATTTTCATGAAGAAATTCAGCAATACGAGGCAACAAGCTGATTACAGTCTCTCCATCACAATTTTGGTATAATGCATCAGGGTGTCGCGCCTCAAAATTTTATTTGAGTTGCTCTCCAGAATAAAGCCGTTTAATCCATCTTTTGAAATCTCAAATTCTCCCTGGAAAAGCGAATCGAGCTCGAGATACAATTTCTCCTTGCTCAAAAGCTCCCAGTTTCCTTCTTTGATCTGTTTGATTTGTCCGTCGTTGAAAATATAAGCATTGACCTGGGTTTCGTCTCTGAAATCAATGCGATATGAACATGTTCTTACAGCCTGACTGCACTGAGGCACCAGACTGAATTTTTGATCAACAGAGGAGGTGTCGGTGTATATGTCTCTTACTTCCCATACCCCCCGAACAAAATTATTGAGCAGGGCTTTCTCACAGGAGGAAGCGAATAGAATCATTGTTGTTACTGCAAGCAGCAGGAGACTGTTGTTTTTCATGCCCGGTTCAATGCTTTAAAGGTTTCAGATTTCAGACGTTCTACAACCTGCGCAACAGGTTCAATGGCTTTTGCAAACTCAATTGACGGTCCTGCACACCACATGGTCTGGTAGGTAGCACTGAATGCGGCCTTTTCCAGCAGTTTCATACCCTTGTAAAATGTGAGCATCTTGGCGTATTTCTTGAGCGTTTTATTGCTGTTCAGTAATCGCTCTATCAGATTCTGCTGTGTTCCCGCTTTTTTTACATAATCGGTATTGATCACAGTGCAGGGCGTGCCGGAAAGCTTTGTAGTCATAACGATATCTTTGGCACCATATTGTACGCAGGCATTTTTGTAGTCTTCAGTAACGGGCGATTCGGTGGTGGGAATAAACAGGCTTCCCATAGAAACACCGCAGGCACCGGCTTTGAGCATTCGTGCGATTCCTTCACCATTACCTACCCCTCCGGCAGAGATCACAGGTATTTTACAGTTTTTAGTAAGCAGATTCAGAATTTCATCAGGACTCAATTTGCCGGCATGCCCGCCCGCTTCTTTATTCACGGCAATAAGTGCATCGGCACCCATGGCTTCTACTTTGCGCGCATACTCGAGATCTGTTACATCACAAAAAACCTTGATGCCGGCCGGTTTGCAGGCTTTGATCACTTTTTCGGGACTTCCGAGTGAGGTGATGATAAAGGCAACTTTGTATTCTACACAGGTTTTTAGTTGCTCATCCAGCCGGATGTTTGATTGATTAACTATCAGATTAATGCCAAAGGGCTTTCCCGGCACAGCGGCTCTGATTTCGTCCAGTGCTTTTCGGAAAGCATCGTCGCTTCTGTAATTGAGTGCAGGAATAGCTCCAGTGATTCCGTTTTTGCAGGCGGCAATGGTCATGGCCGCATTGGAAACCAGAAACATCGGGGCCATAATAATGGGAAACTCAATGCCCAACATTCGGGTAAGAGAGGTATCTGTGGCTGAAGAAGCAGTTGTATTTGGATTGTTCATCGGATAGTTGGAAAATAGTGAAAAGGTAAAGATAGAAAATAGACGCATGCTCTTTATTCCTTTCCGATTAAATATGGGCTATCCACAGTCTGTTTTGATTAAATTTTTAAAAGTCAAAATAAGGCATATTTTTACCGCTCATTCCTCAAACTTAAACTTCAAAAACAAACCTTTAAGCAAGTATGAGCCAGGCTAAAGCAACCCCTAAGAAGGCATCGAAAAACATCATTGGTGTAGTGACCATTCCTCTCGCCTTCGTCGTTTCCCTATTTGTATATCTGAAAGTGCTCGGTGACCCCAGCCACTTCGACGCCAAAGGTGATCCGCTTCCCGGCGACTATTTTGGTATCATCTACAAAGGCGGACCGATCGTTCCGATTTTGATGGCCATGTTCATCACCACTTTTACCTTTGCCATAGAGCGTTTACTTACCATCACCAAGGCCAAGGGAACCGGCTCTATCGAAACTTTCCTTCAGAAAGTAAAATTCAATCTGGAGAGCAACAACATCCAGGCAGCCATTCAGGAATGCGAAAAGCAGAAAGGTTCTGTGGCCAATGTAATCCAGGCCGGTTTGATCAAGTACACCGAAATGGAAAAGGCATCAGATTTGACTGTAGAGCAAAAAGTTCTCAACATTTCTAAAGAGATCGAGGAGTCAACTACCCTTGAACTTCCCATGCTTGAAAAGAATCTCCCTATTCTGGCTACTATCGCCACTGTTGCAACGCTTGTAGCCCTTTTGGGAACGGTTTTGGGTATGATCCGGGCATTCGCGGCACTTGCAACCTCAGGTACTCCCGATCCTTCAGCACTTGCTGCCGGTATTTCTGAGGCCTTGATCAATACCGCCATCGGTATTGCTACTTCTGCATTCGCCATCATTTTCTATAACATCTGCACAGGAATGATCGACAAGCTGACATACGGAATCGATGAAATCGGTTTCTCCATCAGCCAGTCTTTTGCTACCAAGCACAGCAAATAATCCTGCAAAGACCGATTTAAAGAGCAGAAAATGCCTAAAGTAAAAGTCCCGCGCAAAAGCACCATCGTAGACATGACCGCCATGTGCGATGTGGCCTTCCTTCTGCTCACCTTTTTCATGCTCACAGCCAAGTTCCGTCCGGACCAGCCCGTTATGATAGACATTCCGGGTTCAAGGTCCATGATCAAGGTTCCTGAAGATGTGATTGTGATACAGGTGGATAAGAACGGACGCGCATTCCTGACCCTGCACGACCAGGCCACGCGCCTGCAGGCTCTAGAAAACATGCAGGAAAGAGTGGGGGAGAGGTTCCCTGCCATCAGATCGCTTGACGAAAAGCAGAAAACCCGTTTTTCGCTCATGGAGATGATGGGAATTCCTCTTGAAGCTCTGCCACAGGCTCTCAGTATGCCTGACCTGCAGTTTAAAGAGTATGCCAAAGTCGCACAAGGAGTTCCCATAGACAGTGCCACCAATCAGCTGGGAGACTGGGTGATGGCCGCACGTTATGTGAATCCGAAAATGCGCATAGCCATTAAAGGAGATAAGTTCACCAAGACCGAAGCCGTGTCGAGAGTGATTCAGATCCTGACCGAGAACAACATCCATACTTTTAACCTGATTACCTCACTCAAAGCCGGCAAAACCGCTGAGGAATAAAAAGAAGGCAACATGGCAGAATTAGATACCTCGGACAGTGGTGCGAAAAAGAAACATAAAGGCAAAGTAAAAGGCAAGAAAATGTCTACCCGGGTGGATCTCACCCCTATGGTGGACCTGGCCTTTCTTCTGATTACGTTCTTCATGCTCACCACTACGCTCAATAAGCCTCAGGCGATGGAGCTCAACATGCCGAAGAAAGACGAAGAAGACAAAACGGATATCAAAGAGTCGCAGGTGATGACCGTGCTTCTCGATTCACTGGATCAGATCTGGTACTACGAAGGACAAACCGTAGCCGATCTGAAAACCACCACCTTTGCCGGTGATGCGGGTATACGCAAAATCATTCTCAAAAAGCAGAAGAAAGTCAAAAGAACCCTGGGGGAAAAGAAAGACCTCATTGTAATCATTAAACTTCTTCAGGGCGCCAAATACAAGGCCATGGTAGATATTCTGGATGAGATGGATATCACAGATACCAAGACCTATGCAATTCAGGATCCCTATCCTCTGGAAATAGAGGCCATTGAGAACGGAGGCAACCCGAAACTGGCCACAGAATAATTGATTTGTGGAATTTTTGAAAAAACTTCATCCAGAGAGAAAAAGCCATGGAAGATAACAGCAGATTTCTTACCGCTTCGATGGACGATATCGTCTTCGACCGGAGAAACAAAGACTATGGGGCCTATGACCTCAGGCAAACTTATCCCAAACACCTGCGCCGTGCGCTGATTTTTGCGGTATTGATTTTTGCCTTCATCATCGCCCTTCCTACGATTAGCAAGTACCTCAGCTTACTCAGCCCTGAGGAAGAAGAAGTATTGGTTGAAACCAGTGTAACCCTGGCCGAACCTCCACCGCTTAATGAGGCCGAACCTCCACCTCCACCTCCTCCACCACCTCCACCTCCCGTTCGTCCTACAGTACGATTTATGGAGATGGTGATCAAGAAAGATGAGGAAGTAGCTGAGGAAGAAGAGCCTGTAAAGATTGAAGAAATCAAAGAGGCCGACATCTCCAACAAAACCCAGGAAGGAGATGCGAATGCCGAGCCTCAGATTGAGCCTGTGGTGATCGATCAGCCGGTTGTTGAAGAACCTAAAGTCTTCACCATCGTTGAGCAGATGCCAACTTTCCCGGGTGGAGAAGGTGCTCTTTTTAAATACCTGCGAGATAATATCGAGTATCCTTCAATGGAACGTGACAATGATATTCAGGGCCGTGTAATTGTGGGATTTGTGGTGATGGAAGACGGCGCTATCTCTAATGTGGAGGTTAAGAAAGGCGTGAGTCCCGGATTGGATAAAGAGGCTGTCAGGGTTGTAAAATCCATGCCTGCCTGGAAGCCCGGAAAGCAGCAGGGTAAATCTGTACGCGTGGCCTACGTTTTGCCTATTCTGTTTAAACTTCAATAAACGCAATCAAATTCAATAGCCGCAGCCGGACTTCCGGTTGCGGTTTTTAATTTTCTATGGGTACAGATGTTAAATCGCTCGGAGCCGGAGCATGGCTCAAAATCATTGTCGGTACCTTGTATGTGGGTATCGGAATCAGTATTATTTTAAAACCTCAATTGCTGGGTTTTCTACAGGGAGGATACAAAACCGCTTTTGCTGTTTTGCTTATTGCTTATGGTGTTTTCCGCATTTACCGGACATTAAGGGTACCCAATGAATAAGCTGTCTGCGGCAGTTTTACTTTGTTTCTTTATTCTTGCCGGATGTGGAGAACAAAGTGTGAAGGTTTCTCCGCTGGAAAATATCAATAAAGGCGCGCTTAAGCTGGGCACCGATGCCTCTCTTGAAGGTATATCCGCACAGTTGGCAGAAGTGTATGTGAACATGTATCCAGAAGCAACCATTGTGCCTGTGTTGCGCCCCGGTGAGCAACTTTTGCAGAACTCGGAAAGCGATTCAATCAGAGTATTCTTAATGGGCAGGATGTTGCGCAACGATGAAAAGAAATGGCTGAAGCAGAAGTATGGTAAAGAACCGATTGAGCATGTTTTCGGATATGATGGCGTTGCTTTTCTGGTTTCTCTGCAGGCTCCCGGGGAAATAGATTTTGAATGGTTGAACAGAGGCCTTGAAGAGGCATGGGAAGGCAAAGGGAAGCTCAAGCTGGTATTGGATCATCCGGCATCTTCGTTGCTCAGTTATCGCTTTGAAAAGGCACCGGCCTCCAATAACCCGCAACTGTATGCCGTTCAGGGAGCCGAGGCAGTGGCTGCTTATGTGCGGCAGCATCCGGACTGGATTGGTCTGGTATCTTTTAGTACCCTGAGTAATGCTCAGGATCAGCTCGCCCGGAAACTGATGGAAGGTAATCAGCTGTTAAGCTTGAAAAACGGAGATAGGAAAATTGTACTTAGCCAGTCGGCAATGGCCGATTCCAGCTGGCCATATGTAAGGCCCATCAATTATGTGATTGCAAACAGTCCGGAAAGAGTAGCCAACGGTTACGCGAATTTTTTGCACAGGGGGAAGGCTGCAAAAGTGTTGCTGCGCGCGGGCTTGCTTCCCAAGATCATGCCGGAAAGGCAATTTAATTTGGGTGAGGAAGGATTTAGGATTCGATAAAAAAATGAAAAATCACAATTTTGGCACGCTTTTATCATTACTTCAGCAAATGAACGCTATGAAACGCAAGGTTTGGTTTGCAGGGATGCTTCTCCTGCTTGTCTTTAGAATTCAGGCCCAGAGCCTGAAAGAAGCGCAGATGGCCATTGATAACGAAAACTATCGCAAGGCACGTCAATTGCTGTCTAAGATGCTGGCCGATCCCGCGGCCAGTAAGCCCGAGATTTATTACCTAAGCGGAAATTCCTATTTCAAGGAGGAGGATCCCGACAGTGCCATGATTTTTTATAAAATGGCCTACAATCCCGAGTCAAAAAATGCTACCGGCTTTATCGCTGCCGGACGTATAGCGCTCATTCAGGGCAGAAAAGAAGAAGCGGTTGCGCAGTTTGACAAGGCTGTAGCAGTGTCTAAACAGAAAAATGCTGAAGTGTATTTTCTGATTGGTGATGCCTGGTTTTCTACAGCCAAAGACTGGAAAGAAAGCATTCGTTATTTTGAGTCGGCTTATAAACTAGACCCCAAGAATACTTCCAATTTGTTGATGCTCGGAGATGCTTATCTGAAAGCGGGAGAAGCCGGCAAAGCCATGAGCAAATATGAAGAAGGCATTGAGGCCGACAAGAACCTGACCATGGCCTATGTGCGCAAGGGAAGGCTGAGCGTAAACGGAAGAATGTATGATGCAGCGATTGAGGCTTACCTAAATGCCATTCAAAACAATCCTAACTACGCGCTTTCGTACAAGGAACTGGGAGAGGCTTATTACCTCACACGTCAGTATGATAAAGTGGCGGCTGAGTTCAAAAAGTATATCAGCCTGAACACGGAAGATCTGGATGCCAAGACCAAGTATGCAGCATTTTTATATCAGAATAAGGAATATGAAAAGGTGATATCTGAAGTTACCGGAATGCTCAGAACCGATCCCGACAACTATGTATTGTACCGAATGCTTGCATTCTCTAATTACGAATTAAAGAGGTACAAGGACGGTTATGAGGCGGTTCAGCGTTTCTGGTCATTTCCCAACAAGAAGGTGAAGCCGGTTGATTACGTATATGCTGCGCGTTTGGCTGCACAGATGAATGACACCACCGCGGCCTACGGCTATTTCAGTTCTGCCCTGGAGAAAGATTCTGCGAATTGCGATCTGCTGGGCGAATACGCAAAGACCTTGTTTAACGGAAAGCGTTATGCTGCGGCTGTTGAGCAATACAACCGCAAGAAAGCGGCCTGCGGAAATTTGAGTTCTCTGGATGTATTCTATCTGGGACGGGCATATTTGTCTTCTGAGAATTATGCCATGGCTGATACCAGCTTTGCAGAGTTTATTCAGCGGAATGCCACTTCGCCGGATGGATATTACTGGAGGGCCAGAACCAATATGAGTTTGGTGACAGAGGCGAATAAATATCCGGCATTGCCTTTTTATCAGCGTTTCATTGAATTGGCTTCTGCGGATGCTGCGCGCAACAAGAAAAATCTGATTGTAGCCTACAGTTTTATGGGTTCTTATTATCTGGAGCAGAATGATTCAGGGAATGCAAAAGCCAATTTCACCAAGGCTTTGGAGTTGGATCCTGCCAATGTTGATCTACAGGAAATCATGAAGCAAATCAAGTAAAAACGAAGGCGGTGGAGACACCGCCTTTTTTTTGACCGTTTCATTCCATTGAGGTTTCCCCCGGCCGTGCATTTTACGACCCTGACTTTTTCAACCACAAAGGGTACGGAGGATTTCCGTTTTAAAAGCTCCCCTCTTGAGCGGGGTTGGGGGTGTGTATTCCATTTCTGTTGCGGAAGTTGATTCCATACACAATTACATTTTGAGAATAGATAGAAGTGGTGATTAAGGTCGCGGTAAGTGCGGGCGAAACCCGTGACCTCCGCGGCCGTCTCGCCCTTG
>CAZUHX010000076.1:10598-10810 GCA_964620795.1 uncultured Chitinophagaceae bacterium | reverse complement strand
CCAAAGAATTCAGTGAAGGCATTGCCAAAGCAGGCATTCAGCTGGTTGATGTGCGAACGCCTTCAGAATATGGCGACAAGCATATCAAAGGTGCTATGAATGCCGACATCAACAGCACAGTGTTCGATCATCAGCTCAAAACACTGGACCGCAATAAGCCCTTGTATCTGTACTGTCTGAGCGGCGGCAGAAGCGGAAATGCCGCAGCATGG
>CAZUHX010000076.1:0-10588 GCA_964620795.1 uncultured Chitinophagaceae bacterium | reverse complement strand
GCTGGCCGCCGAAACACGCAAGGCAACAACGGAAATTGACCAGACCATCAAGACGCTGGTGGATGCGGCGGGCGAATTGCGCCGCAGCAATACCGAAGCCGCGATGCGTTCCGATGCCGGTGCCGCCGCGGCGGCAGAAGCGGAAATGCCGCAGCATGGGCCGTTGACAATGGTTTTAAAGAGGTTTATAATCTGGAAGGAGGAATACTGGCGTGGAACAATGCCGGACTTCCTACCGAGGCAGGCAGGGCGGCCAAAGCAGCCGGGATGAGCTTCGATGATTATCTGGCTAAGGTTAAATCAGGTCTGGTGCTGGTAGATTTTAATGCCGTTTGGTGCGGGCCCTGTAAAATGATTAAACCTTATTTGGATTCCATCGAAAAGAAGAGAAAGGGTGTGGTGAGCATATTGCCCATTGATGTAGATAAAAATCCTGCGGTGGCCAAAGCCATGAATGTTACCGGAATTCCTTTGCTTATACTTTACAAAAACGGCAAAGAGGTTTGGCGTAAAATGGGCGTTGCTTCAGAAGAAGAGATGCTAAGTGCCATAGACGGAAACAAATAAGTGGATATGATCAGACATTCAACTCATTGTGAATGGCATGTAAAGTTCACTGAATCAGTGTCTTATCCGTTCCTTCCGCAATTCAAAATGTTCTGAGTTTTACCTATTTAATAACTCTCTAGGCCTCAGGTTTTTGAAACATTTTCGGCTTCAGATCGTTTTATAACTGAAGTTTGAGGGTAAAATCGTATCTTCGCAGACCCTGAACCGTGAATTCCTTCTATTAAACTGAAGAATGAGACAGCTTAAGATATCCAAATCCATTACAAACCGCGAAAGCCAGTCAATCGAGAAATACCTGCAGGAAATCGGTAAAGAAGACCTGTTGACTCCCGAGGAAGAAGTTGAGCTTGCCCGCCGGATTCGTCAGGGCGATCAGACAGCTCTGGAGAAGCTCACCCGAGCCAATCTTCGTTTTGTGGTTTCGGTGGCCAAGCAGTACCAAAACAGTTCATTGTCTCTGAATGACCTGATCAACGAGGGAAACTTAGGTTTGGTTAAGGCTGCGCAGAAGTTTGATGAAACTCGTGGATTCAAATTTATCTCTTATGCGGTTTGGTGGATTCGTCAATCTATCATTCAGGCTTTGGCAGAGCACTCGCGTATGGTTCGTCTGCCGCTCAACAAGGTAGGGTCACTCACCAAGATTAACAAGGTTTTTTCTGAGCTTGAGCAGAAGTTTCAGCGGGAGCCAACTCCGGAAGAGGTGGCAAAAGAGCTTCAGATTACAGTTGAAGAAGTAGAAGCTACCTTAGGTATATCAGCCAGACACGTTTCTATGGACGCTCCCTTTACCGATGGAGACAGCAATGCATTGATTGTTTTGGAGAATGAAAATGCTGAAAGTACGGATCGTCTTCTGGAATATAAAGATTCCTTGCGTATTGAGACTGAGCGTATCTTAGGAACACTTACCGATCGGGAGAAGGAGGTCATCAAGCTGTTTTTTGGAATTGGTGTGGAGCACCCCATGACTCTGGAAGACATCGGTGAGCAATTGGGTATTACCCGGGAGAGGATCAGGCAGATTAAGGATAAGGCGATCACCAAGTTGCGCAGTCAAACCAGAAGTAAGGCATTACGAGCCTATCTGGGGCAATAATTATCATTCTTTCATGAGTTATGCACATCCTTCTTTTGGCATGTGTTCTTTCTGCATTTTTGCTGTACTTATATGGATGTGATTTTATTTGTCGCGCTTTTTTTTGCTGCGGGCTACCTTCTTTTCCTGATCTACTTTTTACTCGGCTGGCTTAGGCTTGACCGCAGGCCTGATCTTACTTTGCCGCCTGATCCGCCTTCGGTCTCTATAATCATACCTGTGCGCAACGAAGCGTCTCATATAGCAACCTGCCTGGATGCTATATTGAATCAAAGTTATCCGAGGGGGAGATTTGAGATCATTGTGATCGATGATTATTCCACAGACGGCACGCTGGGAATTCTTCGCGAATTTCAGCCCAGAGGGTTGAAAGTATTGTCTCTTAAAGACTATCTGGGATATCAGTGGGAAAATAGTCCGAACAAGAAAAAAGCCATATCGCTCGGTATAAAAAATGCTTCGGGAGACTTGATTGTAACTACTGACGGAGATACATGCCCGGGAAAGGCCTGGCTTTCAGCTCTTGTGGGCGGATTTATAAATGGGCATTATAAATTGATGACGGCTCCTGTTATGATCAGGCCTGCACGCTGGCCAATGGAAATCTTTCAGCAGCTGGAGGTAATGGGACTGGCCGGCATCACAGGGTCGGCTCTGCGGCAGGGAAACCCTTTGATGTGTAATGGAGCCAATATGATTTATGCGAAAGAAACATTTCAGGAAGTTGAAGGATTTAAGGGGAATTATGACATTCCATCGGGAGATGACATTTTTCTGCTCAGGAAAGTAGAGGAGAAATACCCGGGGAAGACCGGTTTTTTAGCTGCTATTGAAGCCGTGGTCTCCACACGGGCGGCTTCTATGCCCGGAGAGTTTGTTCAGCAGCGCATTCGCTGGGCTTCTAAATCTGTGCGATATCAGGGACGAAGTGTTTCTCTGCTGCTGTTCATGGTTTATCTATATTATCTGCTTATTCCCGGGCTCTTGATTGGTTCATTACTTGATCCTGCTCATTTTCTGCTTCCTGCTCTAGTAGCTGTTGGAGCTAAATTGTTTGCAGAATTGATTTTTGTTTTCCCGATCTTATTGTTTTTCAGGAAGTGGTATGCCGTATTTGCCTTGCCTTTTGCTTCGATTTGGCAAATGTTGTATGTGATTTTTGTTGGGCCGCTCACACTCACCGGTCGTTATTACTGGAAAGATCGTCCGGTGAGATAAGTCGAAAAATAGGGTAATTTAGTCCCTGTATGCCTTTGGGTGTTTTTCAATCAAAATCATGGAGAAGGCTCCGAAACAACTGGTCTGCCATGGTCGGTTTGCTGGTGATTGTTCTTGCTGTGCCTTTGGCGTTGTTTGCGTATTTAATTGCGCCCGACAATTCACCGGATGGCAATGAGCAAATTCTTCAGCTTGAGACCCATCCTCCGGGATATCAGGTTTTGCTGTTAAAACTACCGGCTGAGCGACAGCAATCATCTTTGGCAAAGGGCATGATGAGTGGGTTTCAAAAGGACTATATACCGGTGCCTGTGCTCAAGGCCGAATTGCGCAACGATTCGGTTTATTACACCGAATACAGGGGCGCATCTTTCCCTCCTCTGGAGCGGGTGATTAGTGCTAGTGCAGCCGGTCTGCGTCGGGTTGATAAGGAAGGACTCAAGGAGCGTATTTCTGAACGCACCTACTGGTTGGGAACTGATAAGTTTGGTCGCGATATTTTGAGCAGGCTGATTATCGGGATCAGGGTGTCTCTTTCGGTTGGTTTTCTGTCTGTGGGTATTTCATTATTCATTGGAGTTGTTTTGGGTGCACTTTCAGGCTATTTTGGAGGAAAGACAGATGATTTAATCATGTGGCTGATCAATGTATTTTGGTCGGTGCCAACTTTGTTGCTTGCAATGGGTTTGTATATTGGTGCAGGCAGCTGGTTTGACTCCAAACTGATTTTGATTTTTCTGGCAGTTGGACTTACGATGTGGGTGGAAGTTGCAAGGATTGTGCGCGGCCAGTTTATGCTGATTCGCGAGATGGAATTTGTCACGGCGGCTCGTTCATTGGGTTTTTCTCATGCCAGAACCATATTTGTGCATATCCTTCCCAATCTGTGGGGGCCGATTATAGTTGTGGCATGTGCTAATTTTGCCAATGCCATTCTGGTTGAATCGGGTTTGAGTTATATTGGTCTGGGTGTGATGCCTCCTGCGCCGTCCTGGGGATCTATGCTGAATGAATACAAAGATTATATAGATACCAACAAGGCCTATCTTGCGCTTTTCCCCGGAGGCGCTATCATGTTGCTGGTACTGGCTTTCAATTTGTTGGGGAACGGACTACGAGATGCGCTTGACGTAAAAGGGAAAACAGAATGAGTGCTGAGCAGGACGAACTTACATTTCTCCGCGACCGACTGCATCTGGTTGAGCGGCTCTTTTCACTGAAACAGAAGCAGCTGAATGCCCTGCGCGAAGTAACTGAAGCCATCAATAAAAATGTGCCAATCAGTGCCATTGCGCGCATTTTTGAAAATGTGCTTCAGGTTAATATCGGTATTCGTGAAGTTGCTCTATTCCTGAGGCGTGATCAGACCGATGCCGGCTGGGATGCTTATTCCAGCTCGGTTGATCTGCTGCATTTGAGTGCTATTGATCCTGCAAGTATTTTGAAGGATTTCAAAACCATTAGCCGTGTGCCAACATCCGGCGCAGATTTAATGGGTCTGCAGTATTTTTATTACATCATTCCCGTTTTTCACAAGGATCAGCCGATTGGTCTTGCATTGATCGCAGCCATTCCGCAGCAACACACACAAACAGAACAGGAACAGTTAAAATTTATTCAGGCCATTAGTAGCTTGGTAGCTACCGCCAATGAAAACAAGATTTTATTCCGTGCCCAGCTTGAAAGGATTCTTTTGGAAAAGGAGCTCAATCTTGCCGCAGAAATACAGGCTGCTTTTGTGCCGGAGATCGGAGCCCAGATCAAAGGAGGAGAAGTAGCAACCTATTACCGCCCGCACAAAAATATCGGGGGTGATTATTATGATATTATCCGCCGTGATGATGGCTCCGTTATATTTTGTATTGCAGATATTGCCGGCAAAGGAATCCCTGCAGCATTGCTGATGGCTAATTTTCAAGCTACGCTCAATATCAGTAGTCAGGGGAATTCTGATATTGTGGCCATGGTGCGAAGCATGAACTCCCAGATTTGCCGGGTAAGCCGAATGGAAAGATTTATCACAGTTTTTCTTGCCATTTATCACCCTTCCACAAAAACCATTGAATACGTGAATGCAGGACACAATCCGCCTTTCTTGTATTCATCAGGTAAGATTAGTACTCTGGAAAAAGGGTGTATGGTTCTTGGAATGTGCGATCCGATTTTAAAGATTCAGTCAGAAGTTGTTTCTGTTAAACAATCGGATATTTTGTTGATGTTCACAGACGGTCTTTCGGAAGCAGAAAATGAAGCAGGTGATCTTTTTGATCTTGAACCGATTCAGGAAATTCTCATAAATAACGGAGACCAAAAGCCTGAGCAAATCAATGAAGCTTTGCGTTCAAAACTTGAAGGATTTATAGGGTCCTCCGGTTTGAATGATGATCTTACTTTATTTACTGTCAAGTTCTCTTGATAAACTTTTCCATTTCTGCTCTTCCAAGCAGGCCTAGCAGCAAAAAGTAAATGGATCCAATCTTGTCGGTTTCCAGCAGATCGCTTAAAAGCAGGTTGATATATATCACAGCGAAAGAGCACATGATGGTGAGATAAAGGGATCTTTTCCAGCGATCGGTTTCATAGAAAAACAAGGCTTCGCCTTTTACAAAAATCGTCAGGCTTAGTCCTAAAAATATGATCAATCCGATCAGCCCCTGTTCTACGAGAATAAGCAGGAAATAATTGTGTACGGTTGATTTTTCTTCATTGTCACTTACATAGGTTTCAAAGCTGTAAACAGTGTGTTTCTTGTAGAAGGAAGTGAAACTGTTGGGGCCGTATCCGAACCAGGGATGTTCAGGCCACATGCGCATGGCTGCGACCCATCGGTAAACCCTTTCCATACTCGATACGTCCTGTCCTTCAAAAGTGGAAGACATGTGGTCGTCCAGTTCTGAGTGATAAACGGTTTTTTTAAATTCCGGTGCAAAGCGCAGGTATTGGTTTCCGCTTGAAAGTATGCCGAGAACTGCTGTAATGATGATCAGGCCTGCCAGCAGCACATAGCGAAGAGCCCTATGTCTTAGCAAAAATATGAATGGGATAAGGGCTGCGGTGGCCAGAAGACATGCCCTCGTGTATGAAAAGAAAATACCCGCCAGATAGAGCGGAATGGAAGCCAGAAGCAACCGCCTTGTCCATGAAGTTTCAGCATACTGGTTTTTTGCCAGCCATAAGAAGGGCAGAAAAGCAGTAATCATAGCCGCATAATTGACGTGATTGCGGAAGAATGGCATTACAGGATCATTGATGTCTTCAAAAACAAATCCCCGCATACCGTGCCTGATCAGGGTTTGGATGATCATGGCAGTGAGAGGGAAATAGATAAGCCAGAAAGCTTTTATGATTCTCTCTTTGTCGCGAAGTATCCATGCGCCTAAAAAGACAAAAACCCCGATGTACCATGTTTTGGCTATGAAAAATTTGAAAGAAATAAGTGGAGTCTCCGAAACCACAGATGCAAGTAAAATCCAGAAATAGTGAATGAGCAATCCGAGGATGACGCTTGAGCGAAGAAATGAAACATTGAGTTGTTGAAGATTTCGTGCACAGTAGAGCATGAAAGCGGCAAGCAGACCGATGATTAAAGGCTCGGATGGAAGATCGGTGCCCAATGAAGGGGTGAGGTTAAATTCAATGGATAGGGGAAGAGTGAAGAGCAGAAAATAAAAAACCGATTGAAAATCGCGGATGGTCCATACGGCAATCGCAGCAACTGCGGGAGCCAGCAAAAGCCCATAGGTTTCGGTATGCCAGGCAGCAAGGATCAGAGCGGTGTTGAGTACACCGAAGATTCCGAAGGAAGCAAGCTGCCAGCCAGGAATGCCCCGTGTGGCTTGCATTACAGTTGTTTTCTGATTTCTGCGATTTCTTCAATCAGGATCACCCCTAGCAGGGAACAGAAAAAGGTGATCAGCATAGTGGTAAGCACAACTAGACTGCGCACCGGTTTTTCGCGGCGATCGGCAGCAAATGCCCGTTCAACCACCATGAGGGAGGTTACATTGTTTTTGAGAGAGAGTTCAAGCTGCTCACAAATGTTTTTGCGGTTGTTCAGTTCCTTAACGGCATTCTCGTGCTCTTCCATCAGGGTTTTGTATTGTTCTACACCGCGGAAATCATTTCCTGTCACTTCAGCTTTTTCTCCGGTTCCAATTACCTTAATCTTATATGCGGATGCCAGAGCAGCAAGGCTATCTACAAAAGCCATGACCTTCACATTCTGTTCTTCATTTTGTTTTTTGAATAAATCAATGGAACGTATTTTATTTTCATTTACATGAAACTTGTTGAGTTCATCTACCCTTTGAACAATGTTGTTTACAATTTCTGCCGCAAGTGCCGGGTCTGTATCATAAAGGGAAATCTCTACAGCATCATTTTCAGTTTTGATGGCTTCATAACATTTGTCGAACTTCTTTCTAACCTTGGTTCTCCAGTATTTTGATTGGGTGTCGATCTCATAATGTTCTACGAGATTGTATTGTTCAATCACGGCATTGATCACAGGGCTCGAGTTGGCGATGGTCAGACAGCGGTTAACATCTTCCTTTTCTCCGAAGTAATTTACTTCTGCTCCCATATTGTCAACATTGAACATGGTCGAACGGTCGGTGAGCGATTGGTTGGTGGGGTAAAAGGTTGAAAAGGATAGAAAATACTCTTCCATCACAAATAGTGAAAAGAGTGCGGCAATAATGCCTGAAGAAAGGGTGAGCAGGAAAATGGGCTTTTTCCAGCGAAGAAGGGTTCTCAGTATAGAGACCAAACTGAATTCTCGGTTCATGAATGTTTTTTGTATGAGGGCTTAAAGGTAAAAAATAGAACGTTGGTGATTAAGTCTTCGTGCTTTTATCAAGCAGCATGAGTTTGAAAAATCCGGTATTCAGGCCTAAAACGGTAAGCAGACTGAGCATTCCGGCGGCAAACAATGCCGCTTCGGGTTTAAAACAAGTGTGGGTGACCAGTGAATAAAATGATGCTGCCAGGAAAGACAGGATCGGATTTAGCAGAAGAGCTCTGTTGAGCTTGTATCCATGACTATGCACATTTACGGCCAGTAGTGCCCCCGCCACAAATATCTGGGTTATTAAGGTGGCCAGTGCTGCCCCTTCAGCCATTTTTTTTGGAATCAGGAAAAAATTCAATCCAAAATTCAGTAGAAGACCTAAAAGTGAAATGAGATTAAGCGATTTCATATCGCCTCTGGCTGTGAGCAAAGTGCCAAAAACATATGTAGAGGCAATGGGGATGAAAGAAAACATCAAAGGGATAAAAGTATGTGTCCAGCTGTCTTCTGCCTTCACATAAAGCATTCTTACAATCAAATTTGCGTCATATGCGCATAATGCGGCGATTGCCGTTGATCCGCTGAGAAGGAGTGCAGCATTCGTGTTTCCCATAAAAGAGGGATCTTCTTTTTTTCTAATCATTGAGGCAAAGACAGGAAGAAGCATAGTGCTGAAAAGGAATGCTATCATGTTGATGGCATCAAGAAGGCGGTAGGAAGCAGCATAAATGCCGGCCTGCCGCGCACCTTCTGTACCAAGAAGTCTTTCCAGCATGAGTCCGTCAAGCCTGTAATAAGCAGTCATCAGCAAATGAAGGGTTGTGAACGGAAATACCATCTGAGCTACCCTGCGAAACATAGCGGCTTTCCATAGTTTGCCGTAAGACTGCGTTACAAGCCACAAAGCTGTTGAGCTAATAATAGTGGCCAGAAGTAATGCGGCGATTTGACTGAATATAAACCAGCCTATGGTAAACGGCTGTATTAGAAACAATAAAGCACCACAAATTAAAACCCCTCCCAGACGGTCACTCACTGAAATAAGTGCATCTGTTCTGAAATGTCCGAGGCCGGAAATTCCCGACCGGTTAAACAAAACAATGGAGCTCAATGCCTGTATGATACAAATCCAGAACAACAACTGCAGCTGGCTGCCGGAGAAGCCGATGACCTTTCCCCCAAGCAGGCTAAGTGCTACGAAGATCAGGGCGAGCCCCCATTTCAGAATTCCAAGATTCAGGAGATAATCTGCCGCTCTGCGGGGATGCCTGGAAATAGCTCGGTTATTGAAGTTGTTCAAGCCGGCATCTACCACAACACTGAATAGAAAGGAAAAATTGAGCAAAGCAAAATAATTGCCATAGGCATCAGGTCCCGTGGCGTTTTGCACAGACCTGTCTATTCCGAGAATCCAAAGCGGCTTGATCAGTAGATTGGCCAGTATGAGGATTCCCACATCCAGCGCAAATCGTCTCCTCATGGAGGCTAAAAGTATGTAATATTGTCTAATTGAAATCACCCAGTCATATTGCAGTCAATACCCGCTTTCTTCTGGAAGGTAAGCTGGAGGGTATCGGGCGGTTTACAGAAGAGTCGCTGAGAAAACTCGTTTTGGATCATCCCGATGTTCGCTTTTCATTTTTGTTTGACCGACCTTTTTCAAAACGTTTTCTATTTGCTCCTAATGTGATCGGGCTGGTGCTGAATCCCCCCGCGCGCCACCCTTTTCTTTGGTTTGTCTGGTTTGAATGGAGCGTTGCAGGCTGGCTTCGCGCAAATAGACCGGATGTGTTTTTGTCGACCGACGGGTTTGGTGTGCTGAATACAAGTCTGCCTCAGATGATAGTTTTTCATGACCTGGCATTTGAACACTACCCCGACCAGATACCAGCTTTGGCTTCTTGGTATTATCGTTTTTTCTCCCCCAGATATGCAGAAAAAGCCAATAGCCTTGCAGCGGTTTCAGAAGCAACAGCAGATGATCTCAGTCGGCTTTATAAAATTAAAAAAGAAAAAATTTATATCGCATGTAATGCTGTTGCCTCTGAATTTAAAACGCGTGAAGAAGATGAGAAGCAGAGGATACGCGCTAAACTAACCGGCGGACTGCCCTATTTCATTTTTATTGGAGCCCTTCATCCCCGCAAAAATATTGAAGGAATTTTACTTGCCTATGAAGAATTTAGGAATGAAACGGGCCTGCCTCATAAGTTGCTGCTGGCCGGGAGATGGGCCTGGAAGTCTGAAAAGATCAGAAATCGTTGTTTGAATTCTCCTTACCACAATGATATTATTGTATCAGGTCATGCTGATACCCAAGATATTGCAGCATGGCTTGCCGCAGCGGAAGCTTTGGTTTATCCCTCTTTTTTTGAAGGTTTTGGAATTCCCTTACTTGAAGCCATGCAGTCGGGAGTCCCGGTAATTACTTCTGATGTTTCTTCAATGCCGGAGGTTGCCGGAGGTGCAGCAGTTTTGTGCGACCCGAAGGATTATATGAGTATCTCTTACGCAATGAAGCGATTAAGCATGGATCAGGGATTAAGGGCAGATATGATTAAAAAAGGACTGGAAAGAGTAAAAAATTATTCCTGGGAAAAATCT
Source organism: uncultured Chitinophagaceae bacterium (assembly GCA_964620795.1). Taxonomy (GTDB): domain Bacteria; phylum Bacteroidota; class Bacteroidia; order Chitinophagales; family LD1; genus CAZUHX01. The sequence goes on along the minus strand of CAZUHX010000076.1, from coordinate 308 downwards.
GCAAAGGCTTTGTGGGAAGGCTTAAAGGCTGCTGTTAACTTGCAGTAATCCACCGGAGCATTTCTTTAAAAGAGACTTTTTTACCATACATCAGAATTCCGGTGCGGTAAATTCTGGCTGCAATAAACACATTGAGGAGCAACATCCCGCTGAGCATCAAAATGCTGAGCGCGATTTGCCATAAAGGCGGATTGTAGGGCATCAGAGCAGGCATAATCAGCGGAGAACTGAAGGGAATGATGGATGCCCAGAAAGCAAGTGATCCGTCTGGCTCTGACAAGGCATTCATCATTACGATCATAGAGGTC